>JBMOGW010000147.1:0-8957 GCA_049318165.1 Ilumatobacteraceae bacterium | reverse complement strand
TCGGCGATGCGGGCCTGGATGACGGCGACGTCGTCCTCCTGCAGCTCGAAGATGCACTCGCAGTACTCCTCGAACGCGGGGTGGTGCTCTCCGCTGGCGGGCATGGGGCACAGGCTACCGCTGGGCCCGGACGGGTCACCTGCGGCGCAGCCAGTTCTCGGCGTACCGCAGCCGTCGCTCGAGCTGATCGTTGGTGGCGCTGCCGACGGAGAGGATGCCGGACAGCCGGTTGAGCTCGGCCTGTACGCGCGCATGTCCCCAGCCGGTGATGTCGACGAGCCGCTTCGCGATCTCCATGTTCTGCACGCGCAGCTCTTCTTTGCGCTCGGCGATGCTCTTCGAGCCGGGCAGCATGTAGCCGGCGTCGGTGGGCACCTCCGGCAGCTCGATCGCGAGACCCTCCACCTCGGTGGCCTCGGGCTCGGGCACGTCGGGTTCGTCGTCGAACAGGGTGAGCCCGTCCTCGGTGAACGCGTGCACCGTCATGCCCGTGGCCACGCTGCCGATGACGCTGAACAGCGAGAGTTGTTCGGGCATCAGGTCGAGTTCGCGTTTCGCCTCGGCTGCCAGCTGCTCGGGGGTGAACTCGTCGTCGCGATCGGCGGGCGGCTTCAGCACGTGCCGGCGCGCCTCGGCGATCTGGAACGCGTGCGTGCGCAGCCGCGGATCGTCGGGCAGGAACACGTAGGCCTTCTGGCTGGGCATGCCCTTCGTCCAGCGGACGAAGCGGCCGACCGCCTGTCGGAAGAACAGCTCGGTGACCACGGTGCTGGCGTACACGCCGACACGCAGGCGAGGGATGTCGACGCCTTCGCTGACCATTCGCACCGCCACCAGCCACGGTCGGTGCGATGCGCTGAACGAGGCGATCTTGCGCGACGCGTCCGGGTCGTCGGACACGACGACTTCGGCCTCCACCTTGTACCGGTGGCGGATGAGGCGGGCGATGTCGCGGGCGTGTTCCTGGTCCATCGCAATGGCCAGACCGCCGGCGTCCGGGTGGGTACGGCGGATCTGCATCAGCCGCTCGTGCGCCTGGTCGATGACGGCGGGCAGCCAGTCGCCCTGCAGGCTGAGCGCGGCCCGCAGGCGGTGCGACGCGCCCGTGCGGTCGAGTTCGTCGTGGAAGTTGGCGCTCAGCACGCTGCCGTCGGGGGCGCTCCACTCCATCAACCCGTCGAAACGGGGGAAGTACACCGGTCGCACGACGCCGCCGTCGCGCAGCGCGTCGGCGTATCCGTACGTGTAGTCGGGCTGGGCCTCGCCACCGACGCCGGTCTCCTCGTAGCGGACGAAGGGGATGCTCGCGGTGTCGCTGCGGAAGGGCGTGCCGCTGAGGCACAGTCGGCGGTGGGCCATCGGGAACGCGGTGCGCACCCCGTCGCCCCATGCGCGCTCGTCGCCGGCGTGGTGCACCTCGTCGAGCACCACGAACGCGTCGTCGGCAAGACCGCGCAGCTTCTTCGCCGTGTCGGCGGTGGCGACCTGCTGATAGGTGGTGACGATGCCGTGGACGTCCTTGGCCACGCCGTCGGCCGGCGACCAGTTGTGGTCGACGTGCAGCCCCATGCGGTGCGCAGCCTGTGCCCACTGCGCCTTCAGGTGCGTGGTGGGGGCGACGATCACGAGCCGGCGGCGCTCGTTGCTGAGCGCCCAACGAGCGCAGGCGAGGGCGAACGTCGTCTTTCCGGCGCCGGGCGTGGCGACCGCGAGGAAGTCCTTCTGCTCGCTGGCGGCGAACTTGTCGAAGGCCTCCCGCTGCCATTGACGGAGTTGGACGCGGTCGTTCATGGGAACTCCCGAGTCTGCCCCTTCACGAGCGCACTTGCGCGGAGGATCGCGGAAAGGCGCCGCGACCTGGGGTGTCGCTACACGACACAGAACTGCAGGTCGGCGGTGCCCAGTTGCGCGGCTGCCGCCTCGAGATCCGCCAGGCTCGGTTCCACCAGTTCCGGTTCGTGGGGGCGGGCGCCGTGGCGGCGGAAGCCGATCACCTTCACCCGCATCGCCGGGTCCAACCCGGCCAACCACACACCGGTGCGGCGCAACAGGTCGGGGTCGTCATTGACACCTTTCAGCACCAGCAGGCGCACCTCGTGGAGCTTCCCCCACCCGGCGAGCAACTCGATGCTGCGCAGCACGGCGTCGTTCGGCTGGCCGGTCATGGCCAGGTGGATCGCCGGGTCGAAGCACTTCAAGTCGATCATCGCCCCATCCATCACCGGGTCGAGGTGACGCCACGTGTGTTCGTCGGCCGAGCCGTTCGAGTCGACGAAGCACGTCAACCGGTGCAACTGCGGATCGCACTTGATGCGGTCGAACAGGTGACGCACGAATGCGGGCTGCAACGTCGCCTCGCCGCCGGACACCGTGACGCCGCTGATGAACGGTGCCGCGCGGCGGATCCTCGGCAGCAGGTCGTCGATCGCGGTGCGGAAGTGGTCACTGTGTGCGAGAGGGATCGTCTGCGGGTTGTGGCAGGCCACGCAGTCGAAATTGCAGCCCTGGGTGAACACGACGAACCGGTTGCCCGGCCCGTCCACGTTGCTGAACGTGATGGTGTCGGCGACGAAGCCGTCGGTCATCGGGGCGAACCGTTCGTCACTCGCCGCGGCCGATGCGCTGCACGGCGCGCTGCGTGAGGTGGAAATTGGCTTCGGCGCCGGCGGCGAGGAAGTCGCTGGCGTGCCGGGCGGCACCGCACGCCTCGATGGTGGCGAGGTCGCTCTTGCGCACCAGGTAGCCGGTGATGCGCACGAACTCGTTGCCGTCGAGGTTGAACGTGAAGTCGCGCATGCCCTGGGCGAACGCGCCGCGGATGATGTCGACGACGGCCTGTGGGTTGCGCACCGCGGTCTCGTCCATGTGGACGATGTCGCTGACCCCGGATGCGAACAGGTGGTGATGCGGCGCGCAGGTCTCGATGTGGCGGAGCAGGTCGGGTTCGTCGCCGACGGGGACGCGTGTGCCGGCCGTGACGTCGTGGTCGAGATCGATGCCACTCTGGCTGTGCAGGTAGCAGCGACCACCACCGCCTTCGCAGTAGGGCATCGGCCGATCGGCGACGAGTTGTGCGACTCGCTCGACGACGCGGATGGCGAACGCGTTCGTGGTGTCGTCATGGCCGTAGCGGCCGTCGTGCCCGTCGTGATGCATCAACAGGTTCACGCATTCGGCGAGCCCGAAGATGCCGAACATCGCGGAGAAGCGTGCGATGTCGATCAGGCCTTCCCTCGCCAGCCAGTGGGTCTCGTAGAAGCGCTGGTCCTCGACGAGCGACCGGATGCGTGCCTCGGCCAGTTCGGCGGTCAGCTCGACGTAGCGCGGGAGCGTGGTGGCGAGGAACTCCTCGGTCGGCCCGTCGTGGCGGAGGGCCGCTTCCTTCAGGTTCAGTCGCACGAGGGTGTGGGCGCCACCACCGATCTTCAGCGAGTTGTAGCAACTCACCGAGGCGTATCGCTCGCCGTGGTCGGCGACCATCATCGGATGGTTCACGAAGTGTGGCTTGCCGGTCTGGAACACGGTGCACACGCCGTCCTCGACGAGGTCGTCGGGCGTGATCGACGGGTCGACCTTCAGCGTGATGTTCGGGACTGCCTGTCGGAGGCTGCGCTCGACGCGGAAGATCGAGCGAGCGATGCGACTGTCGTGCGGACCGAGATCGAGGTGCACGAACGCGTCGGGGAGGATGCGGTCGATGCTGATCCAGAAGCGGCGGAGCGTCTTGTCGAGGTCGTCGTCGCTGATCGTGTCGTCGACGAACGGGGCGAGCACCGTGTCGAGGTCGCCCAGGTACACGGGGTAGGTGGTGACGCTCGGGACGTTGACGTACAGCATCAGCAGGAAGGCGAGCGCGTCGTCGAGGTCCTCCGGCGGGGGAAGTTCGAGGTGCGCGACCCCCTGGCGGACGGCACGCTCGTAGTCCGGGAGGATGTAGCGGGCCGTGTACGGCGCGTGGCCCTCGAACATGTCGCAGATCACCCGCTTGTCGAGCGCCTCCTGGCACTCGGGCGAGAGCGCCGGATACGGCAGTGCCTCGGTGGCGAGGGCCGCCAGCCGTCGCAGCTTCTGGTCGTGAGTGAGGGCGCCGTCCTGCACCAGTCGTCGGGCGCGCTCCTGGAACTCGTGCATCTCCACGGTCCCAGTGTCCGCTACCTGATGACGGCTGCGTCAGAGGCCTTTGGCCACTGCGTTCCGCGCTCGCCGTACCACGGAGCGTCCTTCCTTTGACAAGTTTTTCATAAATCGGAGATCTGGCTTGGACATCAGGAGTCGCGCGTCCGAAGATGTCCGCACGGGAAAGCAACCGGGTTCGTGTGGCGGCACGAACCCCTCAAATGGAGGTTTCACCACGATGCTGTCGCGTCGTTCGTTCGTCATTGGTTCTGCCGCACTCGGGGCGGTCGCCGCGGCTCCGTTCGCATTCTCGACCGGCGTGCATTCGGGCGCCGCCGAGCGCATGCCCTCGAGAAAGCTGCCCAAGCCGTTCCAGCGGCCGTTCGTGCGCCCGCCGGTGGCACAGCCTGTGGTGAGCACGCCGAACACCGACTACTACGTGCTGCGCATGCAGCAGATGCAGGCAGAGCTGGTGCCCGGGTTCATGACCAACATGTGGGCGTACAACGGCTCGGTGCCGGGCCCCACCATTCGCGCGACGAAGGGCCGGAAGGTGGTGGCGCGGTTCATCAACGAACTGCCCGTGTCCCATCCGCTGCTCGGCTATCAGTCGTATGCCTCGGTGCACCTCCACGGCGCGTCATCTCGTCCGCAGTACGACGGCTACGCGAGCGACCTCGTGCAGCCCGGCCAGTACAAGGACTACCGCTGGGACAACTACGAGAACTCGCGGTCGATCTGGTATCACGACCACGCGGTGCACCACACATGGACGAACGTGGCGATGGGCCTCGCCGCGCAGTACTTCGTCAGCGACCCCGACGACGCCAAGTTCGGTCTGCCGACCGGTCAGTACGACGTGCCGTTGCACCTCAGCGATGCGCTGTTCCAGGCCGACGGCCAGATCTACGTCGACCTGCCCGACACCAAGGGCTTCTGGGGTGATGTGATGACGGTGAACGGTACGCCGTGGCCGGTCATGCGCGTCGCTCGCCGCAAGTACCGCTTCCGCCTGGTCAACGCGTGCGTGTCCCGCTCGCTGTTCCTGCGTCTCAGCACGAACGATGGCTTCCAGGTGATCGCCACCGACGCCGGCCTGATGCCGCGCCCGGCCAACGTCAGCAAGTTCCGGATGAGCAACGGCGAGCGCTACGACATCGTCATCGACTTCTCGAAGTACGCGCCCGGCACCCGGGTGGTGCTGGCCAACGACAGCCTGCCCTACAACGACGACTACTCGAACACCGACAAGGTGATGGCGTTCGACGTGACCGACGACGCGTTCGATCCGACGAACAACTCGGTGCCCGCCGAGTTGCGCCCCGAGAACGAGATGATGACGCTGCCGGTGCCGAAGAACGTGAAGGTGCGCGAGTTCCGCACCGAACGTCAGGGGGGCGAGTGGACGGTCAACGGCTACACGTGGCACGACGTGATCGACAGCGACTACCAACTCGTGCTCGCGACGCCGATCGTCGGCGACACGGAGGTGTGGGAGTTCCGCAACAGCTCTGGTGGGTGGAGCCATCCGATGCACGCGCACGGCCAGGACAGCCGTCTGCTCACCCGCAACGGCAAGGCGCCGTATGCCTACGAACGCGGCCCGAAGGACACGTACTACGTCGGCGAGAACGAGACGGTGCGCATCCTCATCAAGTTCGACCGTGCCGGCAAGTACATGATCCACTGCCACAACGGCGTGCACGAGGATCACGACATGATGGTGCAGTACGAGGCCCTGTCGCTCACCAAGCCGGCCGACGACGTGTTCTCCGCGCGTGCGTTGGAGTACACGGGTCAGAGCTTCTGACGTCGCTCGTCCGGCTTCTCGGGCTGATTCGTCCCATTCCGGCTTCCCGGGCTGATCCGTCTCGGAAATCGCAACCTGGAGTGCACAGAAGCCGGGCGAGTCATCGTCCGCGGTGCGCTGCGAACCATGTCGTGGCGTGGTCCACGAGCGCGCGCATCGGCATCACCATCGTGTCGGCCTGACCGATGCGACCACGGCGCACCAGGCCGGTGCGCTGCGCGAAGTCGGCGCCGGCTGCGTCGAAGTCGTCGGTGTCGAGGTCGAGTTCGTCGTAGGTGACCCACCGACGTTCGCCGTCGACCGTCACCGCGGAGCCCTGCGTGATCGGCGCCTTGCCCGGCCAGTCGGCGCGGTGTTCGGCCAGGTGCAGCGAGGTGTTGTTGCCGTGTCCGACGCCGATCAACACGATCGTCGCATCGAGGTCGTGGAGCCTCGCGAGCGGTGACTCGTCGCCCAGCCCGCTGCCCGCGGGATGGTTCGCCGTGATGGCTGCGGCGTGTGGTCCGTTCGCCAGATGCGACACACGCGGGTGCGCGCTGCGCAGCGTGTCGGGGTGGCGGTGGAACGTCTCGGCCACAGCACCCATCTCGCGCAGTGGCGTGAGGCGGGCGTCGAACGCCGGCCATTCGGCGCGCACGGTGGGCCACCAGGACTCGGGCACGGGTGGGTTCTCCCAGTGCGACGGCTCGCTCCAGCCGCCACTGTGCCCGGGCATCGTCACCGTGCCGATGGGGCCCACGACGTCGAGCAGCGCCTGCACCACGGCCTGCGGCCCGCCGATCACCCAGCCGACCTTCGACAGGGCCGTGTGCACGATCAGCACGTCGCCCTCGCCGATGCCGAGGGTTCGCAGGTCCGCGGTGAGCGTGGCGATCGTCGCGGGTGTCGGAGTGCTGTCGATCACGCTCCGCTCGGTCACGCCCCGACCGTAGTGGCGCGCCGCCGGCCATCTCGGGCTGATTCGTCCCACCGCTGGCTTCTCGGGCTGATTCGTCCCAAAAGGGCTTCTCGGTCGGATCCGTCTCGAAAACTGCGACGGTGGGCGCAGAGAACGGACCGCCGAAACTCGCGGGCGCGACCGGTGCCGAAGGTGCGATGCTGCGGAGATGGAAGAGATCCGGCGCGACGACGGTGAGCTGTGCGGCTTCATCGTCCCCGTTGGTCCGCGGTGGCGTGCCGAGACGGTGTTCGGCGCAGTTCTCGCCGAGGTGCCAGCGCGCGACCACGCAGCGCGGGTCGTGCTCGACGTCGGGCTGGCATCGTTGGCCGAGCGATGGCTCCTGCGCGGCGGTGAAGAGGGCGAGCAGATCGTCTGCATCCAGGAGGCGTCGCCCGACGGGGTCACGCTCGCACTCGACCACTACTCCATGCCGGGCGTCCCCACGCTGCGCATCACCCGCGACGAGCTGGCCGCGGGCAGGTACGACCTCCGTCGCAGCTGACGCCGCAGGCGGGGAACCGGGCGCAGCGGCAGGGCGACGCTCAGATGGAACCGAATCCGGGATCTGGGAGTGTTGACGGTGTGAGCGCCGTGTTCGAGGAGGTGTGGTCGGTCCAACGCGACCGGTTGATCCGCGCCGTCGCGCTCGCCACGGGCGACGCCGACCTCGCCGCGGAGGCGGTCGACGAGGCGTTCGCCCGTGCCTATCCGCGCTGGCGTCAGGTCGGGTCGCTCGACCAACCGGCCGGGTGGGTGTACCGCGTGGCCGTCAACTGGTCGCGCTCGCGGTTGCGTCGCGGTCGGCGGCCGGTGCCGGGCTGGATGGTGCCGACCAGCGAGCCACCCGTCGAGCCGACCGACCCGCAACTGCTCGCATCACTGGCGGCGTTGCCGTCCGCGCATCGCGACGTCGTGGTGTGCCGCATCGTGCTCGGGTTGTCCGAGGCGCAGACGGCCGCGGCGCTGGAGGTGCCGGCCGGGACGGTGAAGAGCCGGCTGAGCCGGGCACTGGACACGCTGGCGGCGTCGGTGCCCCGGCTGGACGAGAAGGAGGCGAGCCGTGACTGATCTCGACGACCGCTGGAGCGATCTGGCCGAACGGTTGCAGGGCGCCGCGGAGGCCGTGCCCGTCCGGTCGGGCCGCATCGACGCCGTCGAACGGCGCGCCCGCGCTCGACAGCGCCATCGTGTCGTGGCGCTCTCGATGTGCAGCGCGTTGGTGCTCGGGCTCGGTGTGGCCGCGGTCGTGCGCAGCGACCGTGGTGCGTCGACCGTGGTCGACCCGACGCCGCCCGCTCCGACGCAGCCCGCGACGACGGTCGTCGACTCCACGATTCCGGGGGACGTGGACCCGGTGCTGCGCCAACAGGTGGAGCAGCTCCAGCGTCCGTTGCGGCTCGGTGACCGCGGGGTCGCCGTCGTGGTCGCCCAGGCGGCACTGGTGAACCTCGGGTATGACGCGGGCTCGTCCGGTGAGTTCGACGAGCGGATGCAGCAGGCGGTGTGGGCGTTCGAGGGTCTGGCGCTCGAACGGCCCTGGCAGCAGCAGACCGGCGAACTGACGAGCGACGAGATCCTCCGGCTGATGGAGGGCGAGTTCGCGCCACCGCGGCCACGGCGCGACGACCCGCACCACACCGAGATCCTCCTCGATCGCCAGGTGCTGGTGGTCTACCGGTCGGGCATGCCGCGGTTCATTGCGCACATCTCGTCCGGCAGTGGTGAGGCCTGGTGCGAGACCCAGACCGTGGACGTCGAATCGAGCGGTGAACCGCTCCCGCAACCGAGGACCCAGGACGTGTGCGGCGTGGCGAACACGCCGGGCGGCGTCTTCCAGTTCTCCCGAAAGGTCGACGGCCGGGTGCTCGGGGACTACGGCGGGATGCTCGACCCGGTGTACTTCAACTACGGCATCGCGGTGCACGGCGCGCTGAACGTGCCCGGTGCACCGGTGTCGCACGGCGGGGTGCGCATCCCTGCCGTGCGTTCGGCGGAGTTCCGGGACGTGGTGGACCTGCGTGAGTACGTGTACGTCTTCGACGGCGTCACCGAACCCGAGCAGGTCGCCGCGGACCGGCAGCTGCCGACGTT
>JBMOGW010000146.1:0-9141 GCA_049318165.1 Ilumatobacteraceae bacterium | reverse complement strand
CGGTATGTGCGCCCTTGGCAAGGGGGCGTGTCCCGCTCGAGACTTCCTAGGAAACGCGACACGGGCAGCGCGGGCAGGAAATGCGCCGGAGCGGCCGGATTCTCTGACAGCGACCGAGCCAGCGCCAGCGGACCGCAGAACTTAAGTTCGGTGGGCGGCGGCTTTGGTGAGGCGGTCGCGGATGGCGTGGCCGAGCCCGCTGGCGGGCGGCATCACCGCGACGATCGTGTGGGCGCCGCGCTCGTCGGCGACGCGCAGATCCGCGTACAGGTGCTGGGCGTAGTCGACGAGGTCGGCCGACCGGTCGATCAACTCCACTGCGGAGCGGGCGCCGGACTCGGCCTCGCCCGTCAGGTCGGCGGCCAGCACCTGCGCCTCGGCAGGGCTCTCGGCGAGCAGCACCCGCGCACGCGGGGCGTAGTGCGAGGCGAGCATGCCCGACGCCCGGCTGGGGCCGCTCGGTGCTCCGAGGGGGCCGCCGAGCAGCTCCTCCACCTGCTCGGTGGCGATGCCGCCCGGGCGGAGGATCTGCGCCGGGTCGACCGTGCAGTCCACGATGGTGCTCTCGACGCCGACCGGGCACGGCCCGCCGTCGAGCACGAAGTCGACCAGCTCGCCGAGGTCGGCGCGAACGTGGTCGGCCGTCGTCGGGCTCACCATGCCGAAGCGGTTGGCCGACGGCGCCGCGAGGCCACCTCCGAAGCGTTCGAGCAACTCGGTGGTCAGCGGGTGGGCAGGGACTCGGACGCCGACGGTGTCGCGGCCCCCGGTCACGACCGGCAGCACGTGGGTCGCCTTCGGCACCAGCAGCGTCAGCGGCCCGGGCCAGCACGTGTCCGCCAGGCGTGCGGCCGACGGTGGCACGTGCGCGGCCCAGTCCGTCAACTGTTCGGGACGGGCGACGTGCACGATGAGCGGATGGTCGGCCGGGCGGCCCTTCGCTGCGAAGATGCGCCGGACGGCGTCCTCGTTCGACGCATCAGCGGCCAGGCCGTACACGGTCTCCGTCGGGATGGCCACCAGGCCTCCGGCGCGCAGCACCTGGAGTGCGCGGTCGAGATCGGGTGTCGTCACAGCGAGGCGTCGAAGAACTCGAGCACGGCGTCCCACAGGCCGAACGCCTCCGGCGTGGCGAAGTGGTCCACATTGCGCAACGTGATCAGCCGGGCGTCGGGCAACGCCGACGCGAGCGGCTCGCCGGGGCCGGCGAAGTCCTTGTCGCCGATCACCACGAGGATCGGGCAGGTGGCGCCTGCCAGCAGTTCGGCGGGCATGGGGGAGCGCGGGCGGCGCATGATGGCGGCGAGCGCCACCGGGTCGTTGCCCGGCTGGTGCGCGTACTGGGCGAAGACGTTGGCGTGCGTGTCGGAATCCGGTGCGGTGCCCTCGACGGCCGCAGCGATGCGCTCGCCAGCGTTGTCGTCGTCGGGGTCCACCACGTTCTTGCCGATGCCGGCCAGGACGAGGCGGTGGAACCGCTCGGGGTGCTCCGCGGCGACGCGGAGCAGCGTCATCGCCCCGAGCGAGAAGCCGACGGCGTCGACGGGCTCGTCGGGGAGCCGTGCGAGCAGGTCGTCGGCCAGTCCGGCGTACGCCTCGGGCTCGTGCGGCTTCGGCGCCGTGCCGTGCCCCAGCAGGTCGATGCCGACCACCTCGCGGCCGACGTCCTTCAGCAGCTCGGTGAAGCCGCTGGCCTGCCACGTGGTCGCGAACGACCCTCCCCAACCGTGTACGAGTACCACCGGTGCTGCCACACGACCACGGTAGCCTTGGTCGGCCCCTTCCGGGGTTGTCCCGTTCAGCACGGACCCGTCCCTCACGTTAAGGAAACTCCCATGCGGTTCCTCGGCAGCACGCCGCCGTACGACCTCACGTACAGCGATGTCTTCATGGTTCCCAGCCTGTCGTCCGTCCCTTCCCGGTTCGACGTCGACCTCAGCACGCCGGACCGGCTCGGTACCACCATTCCGGTGGTGGTGGCCAACATGACGGCGGTGGCCGGCAGGCGCATGGCCGAGACCGTCGCCCGTCGCGGTGGCCTGACGGTGCTGCCGCAGGACATCCCGCTCGACGTCATCGAGCAGGTGATCGGCTACGTGAAGAGCCGTCACCTGATCTACGACACCCCGATCACGCTCAGCGGCACGCACACCGTCGGCGACGCTCTCGGCCTGATCCACAAGCGCGCTCATGGCGCAGTCGTGGTGACCGACGACGACGGACTGCCGGTGGGCATCTTCACCGAGCACGACGCAGCGGGCTTCGACCGCTTCACGCAGCTGCACAACGTGATGAGCCGCGAGCTGGTGGTCATCCGCGGCGGGAGCTCGCCCGAGTCGATCTTCGATCAGCTCAGCGACGCCCGCCTGAGCATGGCCCCCGTGGTCGACGGCGATGGCCGCCTCATCGGCTGTGCCACCCGCAAGGGCGCACTGCGCAGCACGATCTATCAGCCGGCCGTCGACCGCAAGGGCAAGCTGATGGTCGCCGCCGCCGTGGGCATCAACGGCGACCCGGCGACGAAGGCGAAGGCGCTCGTGGCGCTCGGTGCCGACGTGCTGGTGATCGACACAGCGCACGGCCACCAGCAGCGCACGCTGCAGGCGATCGAAGAAGTGCGCGCCGTGGCGCCCGACATCGCGATCGTCGCCGGCAACGTGGTCACCGCCGGCGGCACCCGCGATCTGATCAACGCCGGCGCCGACATCGTGAAGGTGGGTGTCGGCCCCGGTGCGATGTGCACCACCCGCATGATGACCGGTGTCGGTCGGCCGCAGTTCTCCGCCGTGCACGATTGCGCGGCCGAGGCCACCACGCACGGCAAGGTGATCTGGGCCGACGGCGGTGTGCGCCACCCGCGCGACGTCGCCCTGGCGCTTGCGGCCGGCGCGGCGAACGTGATGTTCGGGTCGTGGCTCGCGGGCACCTACGAGTCCGCTGCCGACACCTTGCGCGACCCCGACGGTCGGCTCTACAAGGAGAGCTTCGGCATGGCGAGCAACCGTGCGGTCAAGATCCGCACGCGCAGCGAGACCGCGTTCGACCGGGCTCGCAAGGAGCTGTTCGAGGAGGGCATCAGCACTTCGCGCATGTACCTCGACCCGGAGCGTCCGGGCGTGGAGGACATCATCGACGACATCGTGGCCGGCGTCCGCTCGTCGTGCACGTACGCCGGCGCGGCGAGCATCCCCGAGTTCCACGAGCGCGCCGTCGTCGGTGTGCAGAGTGCGGCCGGCTACAGCGAGGGCATGCCGGTGGGAACGAGTTGGTGATGCGCGTCATCGCCATCGACGGCCCCGCCGGCGCAGGCAAGAGCACCATCGGACGAGCGCTCGCGGAGCGGCTCGGGTTGGAGTACCTCGACACGGGCGCGATGTATCGCGCGGTCACGTTCGCCGCGATGGAGCGGCGAGTGTCGCTCGACGACCTCGACGCCGTGGCGCAACTGTCGCGTGACGTGACGCTCGAGGTCGGCGACACCGGCGTGCACGTCGACGGCATCGATGCGACGACGGCCATCCGTACGCGGGAGGTGACGGCGAACGTCAGCAAGGTGGCGGCGAACAGTGGGGTGCGCGCCGAACTGCGCGCTCGGCAGCAGCGGTGGGCCGCAGAGCGCGGCGGCGGTGTGGTGGAGGGGCGCGACATCGGCACCGTCGTGTTCCCGGACGCCGAGCTGAAGCTGTACCTCACGGCGTCGCCGCGGGTACGTGCCGAGCGGCGTGTTGCGGAAGCAGGTGGCGATGTCGACGAGATCGAGCGCGCGATTGCGACGCGTGACCACTACGACAGCACTCGGGCGGACTCCCCGTTGATGGAGGCCGACGGTGCCACACTCGTGGACACCACCGGCCTGGGGATCGAGCAGGTGCTCGACCACATCCTCCGTCTCCTGGAGCACGCATGACGCAGATCCGCACCGACCTCGCTCAGTCCGAGGCGTGGTCCCACCGCATCGCCTACTTCATCGTCCGCAATCTGGTGACCGGCTTCTGCCGTTCGTGGTGCCGGATGAAGGTGGAGGGTCGAGAGCACATCCCCGCAGACGGCATCTTCATTCTCGCCCCGACGCACCGCAGCATCCTCGACACGCCGATCACCTCGGGCGTGACGCGCCGCCGCATGCGGTTCATGGGGGCCGACAAGTGGTGGAGCAACGAGTGGTTCGGCAAGCTGCTGACGATGCTCGGCGGCTTCCCGGTCACCCGTGGCAGCGCCGACCGCGAGGCGCTGAAGCGGTGCATCTCGCTCCTCGAGGGTGGCGAGCCGCTGGTGCTGTTCCCGGAGGGTGAACGCAAGTCGGGGCCGATCATCCAGCCGCTGTTCGAGGGCGCCGCCTACATCTCGGCCAAGACCGGTGCACCGATCGTGCCGGTGGGCATCGGCGGGTCGGAGAAGGCGATGCCGAAGGGCGCGAAGTTCATCCACCCGAAGAAGCTGCACGTCATCGTCGGAGCGCCCATCCCGGCCCCGACGGGCGAGAACAGCAAGGCGCAGCGTGAGAACATGAAGGTCGCCACGCAGCAGCTGCACGAGGAGCTGCAGCGGTTGTTCGACCTCGCCCAGGCACGCAGCGGCAACTGAGCCGCCGCGACTCGGTCAGCCGGCGAACCAGCCGGTGAGTGCGTCGGCCAACCAGATCGGGTCCTGCGTGCCGCACAGCTCGCGAGCCGAATGCATCGACAGCTGCGGCACGCCGACGTCGACCGTGTCGATGCCGAGGCGCGTGGCGGTGATCGGCCCGATGGTGCTGCCACACGGCATGTTGTTGCGGCTGACGAACACCTGCCAGGGAACCCCTGCGGCGTCGAACACCTGCTGCGCCACGGCCGCCGTCGCCGGCGTGGTGGCGTAACGCTGGTTGTGGTTGAGCTTGATGGCGGGGCCCTGGTTCACGATCGGTCGGTGACCGGCTTCGTGGCGCTCGGGGTAATTGGGGTGCACGCTGTGGGCGTTGTCGGCCGAAATGCACAGGCTGGCCGCCAGCTGCGCGAGGTACTGGGCGCGTGTGGCGCCGGACGCGAGCGAAAGGCGTTCGAGCACCTGCTCGAGCAGCGGCCCCGCAGCGCCGGTGGTGCTCTCGGACCCGACCTCTTCGTGGTCGAACAAGGCGATCACCGCTGTCGCCCCGCTGGGGGCGCCCGCGTCGGCGAGCGCCGTCGTCGCTGCCCAGCAGGAGAGTTGGTTGTCCAGTCGTCCGGCCGCCAGCAGGTCGCCCGCCGGGCCGAGGACGGCGGCCGGGGTGCGGTCGAACAGGCTCAGGTCCCACGAGACGACGTCGGCAGCGGGGACGCCCGCAGCGGCGGCGATCCACGCCTGGAATTCACCGGCTGCAGGCTGACCGACGCCCCAGACGGGGGAGAGGTGCGCCTGCTTGTCCAGCGCGATGCCGCGTTCGTTCACGTCGCGATCGAGGTGGATCGCCAACTGCGGCACCCGTGCGACGGCATCGTGCACCGCCACGAGGCGGGTGGATCCGTCGCTGAGCGTCAGCACGCCGGCCACGCCGAGGTCGCGGTCGAGCCACGAGTTCAGCAACGCGCCGCCGTACACCTCGACCGACAGCTGCTTCCAGCCGACGGCACCGGAGTCCGCATGGGGCTTCACGCGCAGGCACGGCGAGTCGGTGTGCGCACCGACCAGACGCAGCGGCGAGGTCGGTCCGGCGTCGGGGCCGCGGTGCCATGCGACGACGGCGGCGCCACGGTGCACGAACCCCTTCGCCGGCGCGCCGTCCCACTCGGCGGTGAGGTCGAGCGCCGTGAAGCCGGCCGCGGTGAGCCGGTCGACCGCCGACTGCGCCGCGTGCCACGGTGAGGGCGAGGCGTCGAGGTAGCGGATCAGGTCGTCCAGCGTCGCGCTCACGAGTGCAACCCCACGGGCAGCCCGGTGCCGCGCAGGTGCGCGGTCTCGTTGACGGTGAGGATGCTCTTCACGCCGCCCCGCGAGGCGGCAACCCGATGGATGCTGGTGTAGTTCGGGTAGAAGAAGCCGGGCCCGACGGGCAGGCCCAGCACGTGGGTGAGGTAGGCGTTGATGACACCCCCATGGCACGAGACGGCGATGCGCTGGCCCGGGTGCGCGTCGATCAGTTCGTCGAGCGTCGCGATGCAGCGTGCGGCGAACTCCTCCGGCGTCTCCTCCTGCGTGGTCCATTCGCCCCGCATCAACGCGTGATAACGGGGGTCACCGGCCGCCTTGAGCTCTTCGATCGGGATGTACTCGCTGCTGTTGCGGTCCCACTCGGCCACGCCGTCCTTCGTCACGACCTCCAGTCCGCGGCGCGCCGCCAGCGGCAGGGCGGTCTGGTAGGCACGCTGTAACGGACTGGCGTACACGGCATCGAGCGGCTCGCTTGCCAGGTAGTCGGCGAGGTGCTCCGCCTGCGCAAGGCCAGCCGTCGACAGTTCCGGGTCGGCGACGCCGTCGTCCAGCTCGCGCCGAACTGGTAGACCATGGCGGATCAGCAGCAGTTCCATCCCGACAAGACAAGCAGATCGACGCAACCACATGGACACCCGGACGAAGATCGTCGCCACGCTCGGCCCGGCCAGCACCGCGCCGGAGGTGCTGGACCAGCTGCTGGTCGCCGGCACCGACGTCGTGCGGCTGAACCTCAGTCACGGCTCGCTGGAGGGTCACCTGGCGACGATGCAGGCCGTGCGCGAGGCCGCCGAGCGCACCGGCCAAGTGGTGGCCGTACTGGCCGACCTGCCCGGCCCGAAGGTGCGCTCCGGCCCCTTCCCGGAAGGCGGCGTCGAGGTGCACGGCGGCGCGGCGTTGACCATGTCGGCCGCCGACGGCCCGAGCTCCGCCGAGCACATCACGGTCGACTACCCGACCCTGATCGACGACGTGGTCGTCGGCGACACGGTGGTGCTCGGCGATGGTGCCATCGCGCTGCAGGTGCAGGCGGTCGAGCCGGAACGAGTGACGTGCCAGGTGCTCACGGGGGGTCGCCTGCAGGGCCGCCCCGGCGTGCACCTGCCGTCCGAGCGATTGCGTCTGTCGACCCCGACGGAGGACGACCTGCGTCTCGGTGCCGCGATGGCCGAGGCCGGTGCCGACTTCCTCGCCGTGTCGTTCGTGCGGACCGCGCACGACCTGCGTGTGATGCGCGAGGCCATCGCCCCGCACACCACCAACCTCGTCGCGAAGATCGAGACGATGAGTGCCATCGCCGACCTCGAAGAGATCGTCGCGGAGGCCGACGCAGTGATGGTGGCCCGCGGCGACCTCGGCATCGAATGTCCGCTGGAGGAGGTGCCGCATCTGCAGAAGCGGATCGTCCGGCTGTGCGTCGAGGTCGGCGTGCCGGTGATCACCGCGACGCAGATGATGGAGAGCATGATCACGTCACCGGCTCCGACGCGGGCGGAGGTCAGCGACATCGCCAACGCGGTGTTCGACGGCACCGACGCGCTGATGCTGTCCGCCGAGACCGCCATCGGTGCCGATCCGGTGAACGTCGTGCGCACGATGAACCGCATCGCCGGACGGGCCGAGAAGGACGCCAGCTATCGCCACTGGGCGGCTCGCCTCGGCCGGGTGCAGCGGTTGAACTGGCCCGAGGGCCCGCATCGCATCACGCTGGCGATCACCCACGCGGCGAGCCTGGCCGCCGAGGACGCCGCGGTGGACTCGATCCTGTGCTGCACGCGCAGCGGCCGCACGGCGCTGGCCATGGCACGCTTTCGACCCAGCGCGCAGTTGATCGCGGCCTCGCACGACCCGGCGGTCGTTCGGTCGCTCGCGCTCTCCTGGGGTGTGCGGTCGATGGAGCTGCCGCGTTACGGCACGACGGACGAGTTGGTGTGGCACGCCGTCGAACGAGCCGTGCATCTCGGCTGGGTGCAGTCCCAGCAGACCGTGTTGGTGCTGGCCGGCGCGCCCGACCGTCCGAGTGGTGCCGCCACCGACGTGCTCCGTATCGTCCGCATCTCGTGACACACATCTGGAGCGAGGAAGCGGGTCCGGCGGATGCGCCAGTGGTGGTCGTCGTGCACGGCACGATGGACCGAGCCGCGGGCATGCTCAAGCTCAGCCGTCGTCTGGACGATCGGTACCGGGTGCTGCGCTACGACCGCCGCGGCTACGGCCGCTCGGTGACGCACCCCGGCCCGTACGGCATGACCGGCCAGGTGGACGACCTCGTCGAGCTGCTCGCCGGTCGGCGGGCGGTGCTCGTCGGGCACAGCTACGGCGGCAACGTGGCGCTCTCGGCCGCGGCCCACCACCCCGATCTCGTCGCGGGTGTCGCGGTGTACGAGACGCCGATGTCGTGGACCGAGTGGTGGCCCGGCACAACGGCCGGCTCGGTCGCGATGGCGTCTCAGGACGGCACCGAGCAAGCGGCCGAGTTGTTCATGCGCCGTCTCATCGGCGATCGCCGGTGGGAGGAGTTGCCCGAGCGCACTCGGGCCACCCGGCGTGCGGAGGGCGCAGCGTTGGTGGGGGAACTGGGCGACCTGCGTGCGCACGCCCCGTGGGCTCCGGAGCAGATCCGGGTGCCCGTGGTCGTCGGTCGAGGCAGCAACGGCGCGCCGCACCACCAGACGGGAATGGCACGGATGGTGGAGTTGATCGCCGGTGCCACGTTGGTGACCCTCGAGGGGTGCCGTCACGACGCGCCGACGAGCCACCCTGCCGACTTCTGTCACCAGATCGTCGAACCCTTGCTCGCCCGCGCCGGCGCCCCCTGGGGCTGACCGCTGCGTCCGGCTAGGGCGCCGGGACCTCGACGTCGGTGCCGAAGAACGTGCAGGTGATGCTGCCGTCACCGGCGCTGCCGTTGGCGATCTCGGCCTGCGCCTTGTTGACGCAGTCCTCCAGGCTCTTGCGCTGTGTCCAGGCGCCGAGCGCCAGGCCCGCCAGCAGCACGACGAGGATGATCTTCGTCACGATCGCCTTGACGAGGACGGCCGAGACGACCGACAGCACGACGAAGACGATGGCGACGATCATGGCGATGTTCTTGGCGGATTCGACCGAGACGGCAGACATGGAGCGAAGGCTACGTCGTAGCCTGGACCGAGTGAGCGACCATCCGATTCATCTGACCCCCCAGGGCCCGCCCCGCACGGTGCTGCCGCTCGAGGACGCCGCCGTGCGCCACGCCATCCAGCAGGCGTTGGCCGCGCC
>JBMOGW010000145.1:0-9156 GCA_049318165.1 Ilumatobacteraceae bacterium | reverse complement strand
GGCGACGTGCTCGGCGAGGCGTTCTGGCTGGGCGGCAAGCGCAGCAAGATCGTCGTGACGAACATCCACCCCGTCGGTGAGGCGAGCATCGCCATCCCGGCCGTGTTCCTCACGGTGTTCGAGAAGCAGCTCATCGGCTCGCTGTTCGGCTCCGGCAACCCGCGCAAGGACATCCCGCGCCTGCTCGAGCTGTACACCCAGGGCCAGCTCGACCTCGACGGCCTCGTCACGCGCACGTACCCGCTGGAGGGCATCAACGACGGCTATACCGCGATGAACGCCGGCGAGAACATCCGTGGCGTGCTCGTGTACGAGCACGAGGACTGACCGACCGGCACCACCGCCGGCTGAACGACTGGGGGGCCGTCACAATGGGAACGCGCACCTGCCGCGCCGCGGTGCTCCGCGGTGTCGGCCAGCAATGGCAGATCGAAGAGCTCACCGTCGACCCGCCGGTCGCCGGTGAGGTCGTCGTGCAGTGGAAGGTCGCGGGCCTGTGCCACAGCGACGAGCACTTCGTCACCGGCGACATGGTGCCCCCGGCCGAGATGCTCGAAGCCGCCGGCATGCCGCCGTTCTTCCCGGTCATCGCCGGGCACGAGGGCTCGGGCGTCGTGGTCGAGGTGGGCCCCGGCGTCACCAGCGTCGCCGTCGGCGACCACGTGTCGGCCAGCTTCATCCCGTCGTGCGGCCGCTGCCGCTACTGCAGCAGCGGTCGGCAGAACCTGTGCGACGCCGGCGCCGGCGCGATGCAGAACGGCCAGATCGTCGACGGCACGAACCGTCACTGGCTGAACGGCGAACCGGTGAAGTTGATGGCGAAGGTCGGCACGTTCGCCGAGTTCACGTGCGTCGCCGAGGCATCGGTCATCAAGGTCGACCCCGACCTGCCGCTCGACGCGGTGGCGCTCGTCAGCTGTGGCGTCGCCACCGGCTGGGGCTCGGCCACCAAGCGCGCCGACGTCCGCCCCGGCGACACCGTGGTGATCGTCGGCATCGGTGGCATCGGCATCAACGCCGTGCAGGGCGCGGCAATGGCCGGCGCCAAGCGCGTGATCGCCGTCGACCCGGTGGAGTTCAAGCGCGAGAAGGCGATGGAGATGGGCGCCACCCACACCTTCGCCTCGATGGAGGAAGCGTTCCCCGCGGTGGCCGAGATGACCTGGGGCCAGATGGCCGACAAGGTGATCATGACGCCCGGCGTGATGTACGGCGAGATGATGCAGCTCGGCACCGCGCTCGCCGGCAAGGGCGGCACCATCGTCGTCACCGCCGTCGCCCCGATCACCCAGACCGAGAGCTCGGTGAACCTGTTCGAGCTGGCGATGTACAACAAGGAGATCAAGGGCACGATCTTCGGCTCGCTGAATCCGCGCAACGACATCCCGGCGCTGCTCGGGCTGTACCGCGAGGGCCAGCTGAAGCTCGACGAGCTGATCACCCGCCGCTACACGCTCGACCAGATCAACGAGGGCTACGAAGCCATGCGCCAGGGACACAACATCCGTGGCGTGATCGTGTACGAGTGAGCGCCGCACCGGTGAGGGACGGTGACCATTCGGGTCTGGTGACGCGGGTGCTCACGCGCGTCGTCGGCCGTGCCCGCGAGATCGAGCTGGTGGTGGCCGCGTTGGCGGCCGATCGTCACGTCCTGCTCGAGGGGCCTCCTGGCACCGGCAAGAGCACGCTGCTGCGCGCCGTCGCCGACGAGCTGGGCCTCGGCTTCGAGTTCGTCGAGGGCAACGCCGAGTTGACGCCCGCCCGTCTGGTCGGTCACTTCGACCCGGCGCGTGTGCTCACCGACGGCTACGACCCCGACGTGTTCGTCGACGGCGCGCTGGTGACGGCCATGCGCGACGGCTCGCTGCTGTACGTCGAGGAGATCAACCGCATCCCGGAGGAGACCCTCAACGTGCTCATCACCGTGATGAGCGAGCGCGAACTGCACGTGCCGCGCCTGGGCCGTGTCGCCGCCGCGCACGGCTTCCGCCTGGTCGCCGCGATGAACCCGTTCGACGCCATCGGCACTGCGCGCATCAGCAGCGCCGTGTACGACCGTGTCTGCCGTCTCTCCGTCGATTACCAGGATGCACGCGACGAGGCGTCGATCGTGCAGTCGGCGCTGCCGGCGGCCGAGGTCGACGCCGAGTGGCTCCGCCGCGTGGTGGAGGTCGTCCGCCGCACGCGTGTGCACGACGACGTGCGCATTGGCTCGTCCGTACGCGGCGCCATCGACCTGGTCGCCGTCGCCAACTCGCTCTCGTCGCTGCGCGGCGCAGCGGTCACCGACGACGCGGTCGGCCTCGATGCCGCACTCGTCGCGCTCAGCGGCCGGTTGCGTCTGCGCGAAGGGTGCCTGCGCAGCCCTGAGAGCATCGTCACCGAGCTGTGGAACGAGGTGTTCGCCGAGCCGGCGCCCACCGACGCCGCGGAGGCCGACGGGTCGGGAAAAGCCCTTCCCCCGACGGGGGTCAGCAGCGGCAGATGAACCCGCCGCCCTCCGTGAAGGAGGGTGACGAGGCCGATGCCGAGGTGGCCAAGAATCAGAAGCGCACGACGTCGCGACGTGACCTGTCGCGCAACCCGCGCTTCGAGCAGGTGTCGCCGGAGGTGGGGGAGCTCGACGAGGAGGCGCTGGACGCCGGCCTGCGCGACGACCCGGACGAGACACTGGCGATGCTGGCCGATCTGGTCGGTGCGACGGACGAGAAGCTGCGCGCGCTGGCCCGTCGGCTGGCGGGAAAGCTGTTCCTCGACATCGCCCGACGCGGCCCGGTGAAGCCGCGCGGCATCGGCAACCTGCGCGAGCAGCCGTACCGCCCGGACGGCGGCGACATCGACATCGACGCCAGCATCGACGCGATCATCGAGGGCCGCCACGGCGCCATCGACCCGGAGCGGTTGCGCGTGCGTGGCTGGGTGAAACCCTCCACCGCGCTGTGCCTGCTGGTGGACCGCAGCGGCTCGATGGGCGGCAAACCGCTGGCCACCGCCGCGCTGGCAGCGGCCGCCGTGGCCAGCCGGTCGCCCGAGGACTACAGCGTCCTGGCGTTCGGCAAGGACGTGGTGGTGGCGAAGGGGCAGACCACGCCCAAACCGAGCGACCTGGTGGTGACCGACCTGCTGTCGCTGCGTGGCTACGGCACCACCGACCTGGCCGGTGCGCTGCAGGTGGCGAGCATGCAGTTGGCCCGCAGCCGCGCCGGCCGCAAGGTGACCATCGTGCTCAGCGACTGCCGGGCCACGGTGGATGGCGACCCGGTGGCCGCCGCACGCGGGCTGGACGAGCTGGTGGTGATCGCCCCCGCCGAGGACGACGAGGAAGCCCGCGCCTTCGCGTCCCGTGCCGGTGCGCGCATCACCACCGTCGCCGGCCCCTCCGAGGTCGCCGAAGCGCTCGCGAGGGCCCTCGACCGCACCTGACCCACGTACGGGTCAGGTCACGTGCAGATGATGTCCTCGCTGGGGACGATGTCGCCCTTCACGTTCTCCTCGACGGCCACCGTGGTCGTGGTGGCCCCGCCGGGGGCGGCGGTCGTCGTGGTGGCCGCCGTGGTGGGAGTGCCCGACGTGGTGGCGGTGCCCTGCTCGGTGGTGCTCGTGGTGGTTTCGAACACCTGCGACGGGGCGCCGGCGAGCGGCGCCTTGCCCTGGAAGATCGACAGGATCGCCTGCATGTTGTCGCCCTTGACCCGCGGCTCGAGCACCGCGTTGCCGCTGACCACCATCGGCTTGGCCTCGATCTGGTACGTGCTGATGCCCTTCGGGTCGACGTCGCGCATCACGCCGGCGAAACGCATCATGTCGGTGATCGTGAAACCCTGCTCGGTCACGATCTCGGTCTGCAGCGACTTCAACAACGCCTGCGCGACCGCCGGGTCGAACAGTCCCTTGTTGAGCGCGGTCTGCAGCACACGGCGCAGGAAGTCCTGCTGGCGGGAGATACGGCCGAGGTCGGACGCCCGGTCCTCGCGGGCCTTGCCGTTCTCGTCCACCCACTTCAGGTGACGCGACCGCACGTAGGCCAGCGCCTCGTCGCCGCTGAAGACGTGGCAGCCTTTCTCCGGGATGTTGATGCCCACGTTCTTGTCGACGATCGGCGTGTCGAACGGCACGGCCACGCCGCCCACGGCGTCGACGATGCGCTTGAAGGCGCAGAAGTCCACCTGGATGTAGTGGTCGACCTCGACGCCGAAGTTGTCGTACAGCGTTTGCGCCAACAGCGAGTAGTCGTCGCGCACGTACGCCGCGTTGATGCGGTTCTTCGACTTGCCGGGGATCTGCACCCACAGATCACGCGGGAACGACAGGACGGCGGCCTGGCGAGTGGCGGGGTCGACACGGATCACCATGATCGTGTCGCTGCGATTGCCGATGTTCTCGCGGGCCTGGTCGGCAGCGTTGGCCCACGGCGAACCCGGCGTCACGCACGCGTTGGCGTCCGAACCGGTGACCAGGAAGTTCTGTGCGGTGGGATCGGCCGGCGGGAAGGTGCCCGGCGTCGTGGTGCTGCCGGCGACGGTGGTGCCCGGTTGGGTGGTGGTCGGTCGCGGCACCGTGGTGGCGACCTCGACCTTCGCGGTCTGCAGGCGGTTGTCGAGTTGGTTCTTGCCGTACAGCAGGCCGATGGCACCGCCGAGGCAGGCGATGACGAGCACGATGTTGACCCCGAGCACGGCTTTCTGCGCGGTGGTGTGCCTCGGCCGGAACGGAGCGGCCTGTTGCTCTGGGGTGGGGGTCTCCATGGCGCTGGAAAGGCTAGTCGGTCCGGTGTCAGGGTTATCGTCGCGGTCGTGACCGCCGCAGAACAGCCGGGATGGATCGAGCGACTCGACGAGTTGCACCTCCTCACGCCCCTCCGCGTGCTGTTGATGATCCTCGTCGCGTACGTGCTGACGCTGATCGTGCGCTCGATGGTGCGCAAGTTCGTGCGGCGCACGATGGTGCTGCCCGGTACGGATCCTTCCCGCGCCGAGGCTCGCCAGCGAGCGGTGGGCAGCGCACTGCGCGGTGCACTGATCGGCATCATCTGGACCGTCGCGTTCATCACGATCATCAGCACGATCGGCATCAACATCGGCGCCTTCGTCGCGACCGCCACCGTCGTCGGTGGTGCGGTCGCCTTCGGCGCCCAGCAGTTGATCCGCGACGTCATCAGCGGCTTCTTCGTGCTCGCCGAGGACCAGTACGGCGTCGGTGACATCGTCGACGTCGGCCACGCAACAGGAACGGTCGAGCGCATCACCCTGCGTTCCGTCCGGCTGCGCGACGGTGTCGGCGCCATCTGGCACGTGCCCCACGGCGGCGTGCTGCGTGCCGCCAACCTCACCAAGGCGCCCCTCGCGATCCTCGACTTCGAGGTCGCCCGCTCCACACCGCTCGCCGTGCTCGAGCAGGAGGCGGCGGCGCTGTGCGCAGCGCTGGCCGGCGACGCCGAGTCGGCGTCGAGGCTCACCGCCGCGCCCACCGCGGTGGGCATCATCAACGCCACCGACGACCGCTACGTGTACCGGCTGACGGTCGACACCCAACCCGGCGCGCACGACGCGGTGCGTCGGCGCTGGCGATATCTCGCACTGCAGGCGTTCGAGGCCGGGCAGCTGTCGGCACCGTCGCTGGCCGCACCCATCGTCCACGTCAACACCGTCCCGCCGCCGGCGGAGGAGGAGTGACCGTGTCCCTCGATCCGCGCACCATCGCCGATGCCGTCGAGCAGTACCGCGAGGACGGCTACGCCATCGTCCGCGGCTTCCTGCCGCCTGACGAGGTGGCCGAACTGCAGCGCCACACCGCGCAGTTGTACGAGACCGGGATGCACCATCACGCCACGTACCGGCACGGCAACCTCGCCTACGAGATCCTGCCCGAGCGCCACTTCGGGCAGCGCTACGTGATCCAGGCGTACTGGTTCGCCTGGGCCGACGCCTACTTCGACCACCTGCGCACGCACCCTCGGTACCACCAGTTGCTCGCGCCGCTGTTGGGCGACGACATCAAGCAGGTCACCCAGCAGATCCACTGGAAGCCCCCCGGCGCGCGCATCACCGGGTACCGCTTCCACCAGGACCTGATGTTCCGCCAGGCGAAGGACGCATACGACGATGTCGTGCGCGACACGGTGAACGTCGGCCTCGCGATCGACCGCGCCACTCCGGAGAACGGCTGTCTGCGCATCATCCCCGGCAGCCACCGCATGGGCTACCTCGGTCTCAGCGACAACGGCAGCGGGTCGATCATGAATGGTCTGACCGCGGACGACGAGCTGGTCGCCGTGGGCATCGACCCGGCGTCGATGGTGTGGGTGGAACTCGAGCCGGGCGACCTCGCGATGTGGTCGCTGCTCACCGTGCACGGCTCGTTGCCGAACGAGTCGGACCGCGACCGGGCGTTCGGCATCAGCAGCTACGTGACGGGTGCGTCGCAGCGTGGTGAGTGGGCGTTCCGCGACGGCGTGCCGCAACCGCTCGGCGACACGCCGCAGCTGTGCAAGAACGAGCGCCTCCACGAGCGCCCGGACCCCTACTACGACGACACCGAGTGGTACCTCTGACGACCTGAGCGAGCTTCTCTTCGCTGTGCGTCGCGTTTTTCGAGACGAATCAGCCCGAGAAGCCGAAGTGGGACGAATCAGCCCGAGAAGCCGATCTGGGGGTCAGGCGGGGTCGGCGGGGGCGAGGGTGACGTCGCACGAGAGTGCGTCGGCCTCCACCCACTGCAGCTCGGCCACCGAGCCGGCATCGGCGATGTCGACCGCCGCGGCCTGCACCAGCGCCAGCGACTCGGCCGGGCCGTGCACGACCGCGAGCGACACGGGTGCCTTCTGGCTGGCCTTCGCCTCGGTCTTGGCACGACGGATGGCCGCCAGCACCTCTCCGACCGGCTCGAGCAACGCGGAGTCGCCACCGGTGGCCGACGGCACGGGCCACGACTGCGCGTGCACCGAGCCCTGCTGCCACCAGCTCCACACCTCGTCGCTGACGAACGGCAGGAACGGGGCGAACAGGCGGTGGACGGCGTCGAGGGCAGCGCGCAGGGCGACCAGCGCCGAGTCGCGCGGCGCCTCGCCGTGGCCGTTGTAGGCGCGGCCCTTGACCAGCTCGACGTAGTCGTCGCAGAACCACCAGAAGAACTGCTCGACCAGCTCGAGTGCGCGGGCGTAGTCGAAGCCTTCGAACGCCGTCGTCGCGTCCGACACCACGCCGTCGAGGCGGGCGAGCATCGCCAGGTCGATGGGCTCGGTGGCCGCTGCGCCAGCCGGCGGTTCGCCGAACGACAGCACGAACTTGGTGGCGTTGAGCAGCTTGGTGGCCAGCTTGCGGCCGATCTTCATCTGGCCCTCGTCGAGGGCCGTGTCGACGCCGGGTCGGCCACTGGCCGCCCAGTAGCGCACCGCGTCGGTGCCGTACTGCTCGAGCGGGTCCATCGGGGTGACGACGTTGCCCTTGCTCTTCGACATCTTCTTGCGGTCCGGGTCGAGGATCCAGCCGCTGAGCGCCGCGTTGCGCCACGGCGCGCAGCCGTGCTCGTGATGGCTGCGCACCATCGTCGCGAACAGCCACGTGCGGATGATGTCGTGACCCTGCGGGCGCACGTCGTACGGGAAGACCTGGTCGAACAGACCCTCGTGCTCCTCCCAGCCGCCGGCGATCTGCGGCGTGAGCGACGACGTGGCCCACGTGTCCATCACGTCGGGGTCGCCGATGAAGCCGCCGGGCACACCGCGCTGGTCGGGCGTGAAACCCTCCGGGCAGTCGGTGCTCGGGTCGACCGGCAGGCGGTCGACGGACGGCACCAGCACCTCGTCGTGGTTCGGGTTGCCGTCGGCGTCGAGCCGGTACCACAACGGGATCGGCACGCCGAAGAACCGCTGGCGACTGATCAGCCAGTCGCCGTTCAGGCCGCCGACCCAGTTGTCGTAGCGGTGCCGCATGTAACCCGGATGCCACGTGAGGTCGTCGCCGCGGGCGACGAGCGCCTCGCGCAGCGTCTGGTCGCGGCCGCCGTTGCGGATGTACCACTGGCGAGTGGCGACGATCTCGAGCGGGCGCGAGCCACGCTCGTAGAACTTCACCGGGTGGCTGATCGGGCGCGGGTCGCCGAGCATCTCGCCCGACGCCTGCAGCAACTCGACCATCTTCTTCTGCGCCTGCTTCGGCGCAAGACCGGCGATCTGTGCGTACGCCGCCTGGCCTTCGGCCGACGTGATCCATTCCGGGCATTCGCCGGCGAAGCGGCCGTCGAAACCGATCAGGGCGCGCGAGGGCAGGTTCAGTTCGCGCCACCAGGTGACGTCGGTGACGTCGCCGAAGGTGCAGATCATCGCGATGCCGGTGCCCTTCTCGGGGTCGGCCAGCGGGTGCGCCAGCACCGGCACCTCGACATGGAAGATCGGGGTGCGCACGGTGGTGCCGAAGTACGGCTGGAAGCGCTCGTCGTCGGGGTGCGCCACCATCGCCACGCAGCTGGCCAGCAGCTCGGGGCGGGTGGTGTCGATGACCAGGTCGCCCGAGCCGTCGGTGCGGTGGAACGCCACCTGGTGGTAGGCGCCGGGCATCTCCCGGTCCTCCATCTCGGCCTGCGCGACCGCGGTGCGCTCGTCGATGTCGTACAGCGTGGGGGCGTCCTGCTGGTAGGCCTCGCCACGCTCGAGGTTGCGCAGGAACGCACGCTGGCTGACGCGGCGGGCACGCTCGCCGATGGTGGTGTAGAGCAGCGACCAGTCGACGCTGAGACCGAGGCGGCGGAACAGCGCCTCGAACGCCTGCTCGTCGATGTGGGTGACCTCGCGGCACAGCTCGACGAAGTTCGGGCGGCTCACCGGAATGGCGCGGTGATCCTTCGGCACGTCGCCGCGGAACGGCGCGGTGAACGAAGGGTCGTGCGGCAGCGACGGATCGCAGCGCACGCCGGTGACGTTCTGCACGCGACGCTCGGTGGCCAGGCCGTTGTCGTCCCACCCGATGGGATAGAAGACCTGGCGGCCGCGCATGCGCTGGAAGCGGGCGACCGTGTCGGTGTGCGTGTAGCTGAACACGTGCCCGATGTGCAGCGAACCGCTGACCGTGGGCGGCGGGGTGTCGATGGCGAATACCTCGTCGCGACTCGCGGAACGGTCGAAGCGGTAGGTGCCGTCGGCTTCCCACTGCTGCATCCAGC
>JBMOGW010000144.1:0-9324 GCA_049318165.1 Ilumatobacteraceae bacterium | reverse complement strand
GGCGAGGTCGTCGTCGGTGGCACCGTCGCGCATCAGGCGCAACAGGTCGAACTCGGTGGTGGCGAACAGGCACGTGCGGAACTGGCCGTCGGCCGTGAGCCGCACCCGGTCGCAGTCGTCGCAGAACGGCTTGGTGACCGTGGGGATGACGCCCACCGTGCCGCGTCCGTCGAGGTACCGCCACTGGCTGGCCGGGGCGGCGCCCTGCGGCGGCAGCTGCTCCAGCGGGAACACCGAATGGATGGCGGCGACGATCTCGTCCTGGCCGACCACCTTGTCGTTCATCCAGTGACCGGTCGCGTCGAGCGGCATGAACTCGATGAACCGCACCTCGACGTCGCGATCGCGACCGAACCGGGCGAGGTCGACGATCTCGTCGTCGTTCACGCCCCGCTCGATGACGGCGTTGATCTTCACCGGCGAGAAACCGGCGTCCTTCGCCGCCTCGATGCCGTCGAGCACCCGCACCAGTTCGTCACGCCGCGTCATCCGCTCGAACTTCGCCCGGTCGAGCGTGTCGAGGCTGATGTTCACCCGGTCGAGGCCGGCATCGCGCAGTTCGTCCGCCAGCAGACGGAACGTGGCGCCATTCGTGGTGATCGACAGGTCGGGCTTGCGCCCCGCGTACAGCGACGACGACGTCGCCGGCACACGCAAGTGCGCCAACTTCCCGACCAACACGGTCATGTGCGCACGGATGGTCGGCTCCCCGCCGGTGAGGCGCAGGCCGTCCACCTCGAACCGCTCGACGAAGATGCGCGCCAGCCGTTCGATCTCCTCGAAGGTGAGGACCTCGCTGCGCGGCAGCCACTGCATGCCTTCCTCCGGCATGCAGTACGTGCAGCGGAAATTGCACCGGTCGGTGACCGAGATGCGCAGGTCACGGATCGTCCGCCCGAACGGGTCGATCAGGTCCATCGGCTCAAACTACCCACAGGAGCAGGGTCCGGACCACGCCGCCGGGAACGACCCCGTCGCCATCGGGCACCTCGGCGATCGCGTTCGCCATCGAGGTGGCGGCCAACTGGTGGCTGCCCTGGGCTCCCACCGAGCGCACGTGCACCCGGCCGTCGGCTCCGAACGCCGCGAACACACGCTGGTAGTGCACCTTGCCGTCGGGGCGACGGCCCAGCCCGTCGTCGGCCACCGCGTCGACGGTGGGACGGTCGGGTGAGGGGTGACCGGCCATCTGTCGCAGTGCCGGCCGGGCGAGCAGTTCGAAGCTCACCAGCGAGCTGACCGGGTTGCCGGGAAGGCCGAACACCGGGATCGCTCGGCCGGAGGCGCCGGCCAGCATCCCGAAGGCGAACGGCTTCGCGGGCTTGATGGCGATCTGCATCCAGCGCATGTCGGCGATGCGCGACAGCACGGCCTTCACGACGTCGTAGTCGCCCATGCTCACACCACCGCTGGTGACCACGGCGTCGCAGTCGTCGGCCGCACGTCGCAGGACACGCTCGAGTTCGGCCTCGTCGTCGGGAACGATGCCGAGGTCGACGGCCTCGCAGCCGGCGTCGCGCACCAGGCCGACGAGCATCGTGCGGTTGCTCTCACGGATCTGCCCCGGCGCGAGCGGACCGCCGTCGTCGACGAGTTCGTCGCCGGTGCTCAGCACGGCCACGCGCGGGCGGGGCACGACGGTGACCGTCGCGGCGTTGACGCTCGCCAGCACTGCGGCGACAGCCGGTGTCACCAGCGTGCCGGCGGGATACAGCGGCGTGCCGACACGCACGTCGTCACCTGCGGCCCGCACGGCCGAGCCGGCTTCCACCGTGGCACGGATCAGCACCCGCACGCCCCCGTCCAGGCGCTCGGTGTCCTCCACCATCACGATCGCATCGGCGCCGGCGGGCACCGGTGCGCCGGTCATGATGCGGATCGCCTCTCCCAGGCCGAGCACTCGATCGGTCGACGCGCCGGCGGCCACTTCACCGACGACGGGCAGCTCCACCGGCACCTGTGCCAGCGACGCCGCGACCACGGCGTACCCGTCGACGGCGCTGTTGGCGAACGGGGGCACGTCCTCCGCGGCGACGACCTGCTCGGCGAGCACCATCCCGATCGAGTCCCGGCACGCCGACGCCACCGGCGCCAGCGCAGGGCAACGGTCCATGACGTGCTGTCGGGCCTCGGCGATGTCGATCACGGCCGCCACGGTACCGTGGGCACGGTGACCGTGTACGCCCCGATTCCCGCTGCGCTCGAGCCCACGGGCCACGTCGTGGACTGGGTGTCCACCGACGGCGAGCGCATCGACACCACCACCATCCGCTGGGAGAACGAGGGCTTCACGGTGTCGGCGACGCTGCACCGCGAACGGGTGGAGTACGTGCTGCGCCTGTCCTCCGCCTGGCAGGTGCGCCAGTGCATCCTGTTCCGCGATCTGGAAGAGCCCGACCTGTGGCTCGCCACCGACGGGTCGGGCCGTTGGGGCGAGATGAACGGGGCGCACCGCACCGAACTCGACGGCTGCTACGACGTGCACGTCGTCGGCGCGGCGTTCACGCCGACCATCCCGATCCGCCGGCTGCCACTGCTGGAAGGCCACGCCGCCGAGGTACCCGTGGTGCTGGTGGACACCGACACGCTCGAGGTGCGCGCCGTGCCCCACCGGTACACGCGGGTGGGCCCGCACACGTGGCGCATCGAACAGCCCGACGTCGACGCCATCGACCTCGAGGTCGACCAGCACGGGCTGGTGCTCGACTATCCCGGGCGGTGCAGGCGCGCGTCGTAGAGGCGACGCAGTTCGTCCGCGTCGGGCAACTTGCGCAGCGGCTCGCGGAGCGTGATGAGGCTGATCGTGTCGATGTGCTCACGCAGCCACGAGGACACCTCACGGGGGTGATGCGGCGCCACTTCGCGCAGCACCCACCCGATCGCCTTGCGGACGAAGAACTCCTTGTCCGGCAACAGCGTGTCGGCGTACCGGAACAACCGGTCCACCTGGTCGCCCCGCCGGACGGCAGAGCGCAGGCCGAGCACCGCGGAACGGCGGATCCACATGTCGTCGTCGTCCACCCAGCGGTCGAGCGTGGGCAGCACGTCGGCGGGTTCGCGCGCCACCAGATCGGCCAGCACCAGTCCGGCGAGCGGATCGACGAGCGCCCACGTGTGGCACTCGCGCAGATGCTGCTCGATCCACGGCAGATCGTCCGCGCCCACCTTGCGCGGCACCGCCTGCAGCAACTCGATCGCCGCCAGTCGGCGTTCGTGCACGGGCTCGGCCCACAACGCGTCGCAGACCGCGAACAGGTCGTCGTGTGTCACCTGCGGGTGGGTGCGCACCCAGTTGCGCACCACACGGCGCACGGCGGGCACGGGCGCGCCGAGGTGGCGCAGCTGGCTCTTCAGGTACGACCGCTCGGCTGCGGCACGCTGTGGCTCGCCGAACTCCGCCAGCTGCACGTGCAGGTGGCGGGCGATGCGGTCGGGTTCGAGCTCAGCGGTGGGCGTCGAGCCACTCACGGAATCGGTCCCCCAGGAGCGGGTCGGCGAGCGCATGGTCCACCACCGCGGTGAGCCACCCGAACGGATTGCCGGTGTCGTGGCGCACCGTGCGCGACCGGACGCCGTGGAACGGCCCGTCCTCGGCCTGCTGGCGCAGCGCGTCGGTGAGCTGGATCTCACCACCCGCGCCGGGCTGCAGGTGCGCGATGCGGTCGAACACATCGGGCGTCAACACATAGCGGCCGATGATGATGAGCGTGCTCGGCGCCTCGTCCGGACGCGGCTTCTCCACCATCGTGGCGATGGGCACCACCCCGTCGGCGTCCTCTTCGCCCTCAGGGGCGACGACGCCGTACGCGCCCACCTGGTCGCGGGGCACGTCGATCAACCCGACGACGCTGCCACCGGTGCGGTCACACACGCCGATCATCTGCTGCAGCAGCGCACTGTCGCCCATCAGTTCGTCGGGCAGCATCACCACGAAGGGTTCGTCGCCGACCAGTTCACGGGCGCAGCCGACCGCGTGGCCGAGCCCCCTCGGGTCGTCCTGGTAGGTGAAGCTGACGCGCAGGTCGTTCCCCACACGGGCCATCGCGTCGGCCAGCGCCGCCCGCCCGGCGGCGCGGAGCCGGTCGACCACGGCCGGCGCCGGCTCGAAGTACGCCTCGATGGCAGGTTTGCCGTGGCTGGTGACCAGCACGAGGTGATCCACCCCGGCCCCGACGGCCTCGTCGACGATGAACTGCAGGGCAGGCCGGTCGACGATCGGCAGCAGTTCCTTGGGCACGGCTTTGGTGGCGGGCAGGAAGCGTGTCCCCAGTCCTGCTGCGGGGATCACGGCTGTACGCGCGCTCATGACCCGAGCCTACGACAGGGTGGACCGGGCGAGGAGTGCGCTATCGTTAGCACTCGTTCGATCCGACTGCTAACCGTCCCCCGGAGCACACGATGCCCACGTACGTCTACAAGTTCGTCGACACCGGAGAGACCATCGAGGTCCAGCAGGCGTTCACCGACGATGCCCTCACCGAGGCCGTGCACCCCACCACGGGCGCCACGATGCAGGTGAAGAAGGTGTTCACCCCCGTCGGCGTCACCTTCAAGGGCGGCGGGTTCTACAAGACCGACAACCGCGGTGGCGGCAGCAAGAGCGCCAGCACGTCGACGAGCAGCACCAGCGACTCGACCAGCAGTTCGACGACGTCGACGACGTCGTCCGACAGCAACTCGTCCGCGGCCAGCACCCCGGCCCCGGCCGCACCCGCCTCCACGACCTCCAGCGCCGGCTGAGCCCGCCCACCGCGGCGCGCCGATAGGGTGCGCCCGACCGGCTTCCCCTTCGGTGCGACCGAACGCGAGGAGGCTGCGATGACACGGGCCGTGATGTCGTGGGGTGTGTGGATGGCCAGGGTGCGGATGGCGTTCGCGCGCCGGCCGTGGGCGTACTGGGCGCTGGCCGGCACGCTCGGCGCGTTCGCTGCGCTGCAGGTGCACGGCGCCGTGTCGGCGGCCCACGCGGCGCGGGCTGCGTGGGGCGCGACGGCGAACGTCTGGGTCGTGGCACAGCCCGCAGCAGCGGGCGACCCCGTCGCGGCCCTTCCGATGGCCGTGCCGCTGGCGATGGTGCCGGTCGGCGCCGTCGAACAGGTGCCCCCGGGCGCCGTGGCGGCCCACGACCTCGCCGAGGGCGCGGTCGTGACCGCAACCGACCTGCGCAGGCCCGACGACCTGCCGACCGACTGGCTGGTGGTCACCGCACCGGCCGACCGTTCACCCACGCTCGCACCCGGCGACCCGGTCGACGTGCTCGGCGCGTCGGGTCATGCCTGCTCGGGCGCCGCGCTGCGCGCCGTCGACGACCGTGTCGAGGTGGCCGTACCGCCCGACTGCGCGACTGCGCTCACGGCCGACCTGCTGGCCGACGACGTCGTGGTGGCACGACGAACAGGTTGACGCGACGGCTCAGCCGTCGAGGAGCGCAGGGTCGACGCCCGGACGCTCGATCCGGCCGGTCGCGTGGCGAGCGAAGCGGGCCATGTCGCCCCCGTGCACCGGGTCCGGGCGGTCCCACGGCCAGCCGCCGAAACCGGTGGCGCGGTAGTCGCGGAACGCCTGCTCGATCTCGGCCTGGGTGTTCATCACGAACGGTCCGTACTGGGCCACGGGTTCGCCGATCGGTCGGGCCTGCAGCACCAGCACTTCGGCGCCCTCCGGGCCCGCGTGCAGCGGTGCCGCGACGTCGGACTCGACCACGACGCCGGTGTCCTTCGGGGCGTGCGTGTCGTCGACGACGGCCGAGCCTTCGAACACGTAGAGCACGCGCACACTGTCGTCGCCTGCAGCCCGCGGCAGATCGATGCGCGCACCCGGCTCCATCGCCACGTGCCAGATCGCCACGTCGGCCTCCGACCGTGACGCCCACGATGCGGGCGGCGGCGACGGGGGAACCAGGCCCTCGTAGGTGCCCGCGATGACGGTGACGACGGTGGCCCGGCCGTCGCCGTCCACGTGGCGGTGGTGGGGGATCTCCTCGTTCCACAGCATCGTGAAGTGCGGCTCGACCATCTTGTCGCTCGCCGGCAGGTTCATCCAGATCTGGAACAGCTCGACCGTGTTCGACTCGGAGGGTGACAGCAGCGGGAACATCTCGCTGTGCACCACGCCTCGGCCGGCTGTCATCCACTGCACGTCGCCGCGACCGAACCGGGCCGCCGCCCCCATCGAGTCGCTGTGGTCGATGAATCCCTTGCGGGCGAACGTCACCGTCTCGAAGCCACGGTGCGGGTGCTCGGGGAAGCCGGGCACGGTGCTGCCGTGGTACATCCGCCAGCCGTCCTTCGGCTCGAAGTCGTTGCCGATGTTGCGACCGGCGAGCGATGCCTGCGGGGCGAAGTCGGAGGTGCCCGCCGGATAGAAGTCCAGGTGGTGCACACAGAAGAGGAACGGGTCAGCGGTGGCCCACTGGAAGCCCAGCGGCACGGTCTGCACGACGATCGACATTCGGTCAGCGTAGGCCGGTGAGCATCACGGTCCAGATCAGCACGGCCACGGCGATGCGATAGATCACGAACGGCGTGAACGACCGCGTGCGCACCAGGCGCAGCGTGCCCCACACGGCGAACCAGCCGGAGAGCCCGGAGGCGATGATGCCGACGATCATCGGCACGAGCAACCCGTCGGGGATGCCGTCCTTCACCAACTTGAGCAGCTTGAACGCGACGGCGCCGGCGGTGACGGGGATGGCCATGAGGAAGCTCGCCCGGGCGGCGGAGTCGCGGTCGAAGCCGAGGAACCGCGCCGCGGTGATGGTGATGCCGCTGCGCGACGTGCCCGGGTTGAGCGCCAGCACCTGGGCCAGGCCGACCTTCAGCGAGTCGTTCGGGGTGTACTCCTCGAGCTTGCGCGTGCCGTCGCGGCGATCCGCCCACCACAGCAGCAGTGCGAAGAACAGCATCGAGGCAGCAATGAGACCCGGGGTTCCCAGCTTCTCGTCGATGGTCTTCTCGGCGACCGCGCCCACGGCGGCAGCGGGCAGCGCCGACAGCACGAGCAGCCACGCCAGCCGGCCCTCGGCGTTCGCGGGCTTCTCGCGCTTCACCACCAGCCGCAGGCCTTCACGCACGTAGACCACCAGATCCTTGCGGAAGTAGGCGACCACGGCGACGAGCGTGCCGAGGTGCAGGGCCACGTCGAACGCCTTCTCGATGGACTTGTCGTCGAAGTCGTTCCACCCGAACAGCCACGGAACGATCAGCAGGTGGCCGCTCGACGAGATGGGAAGGAACTCGGAGAGGCCCTGGACGATGCCGAGGACGATGGCGTGAATGATGGGCACGGGTGACCGTTCTACTACCCGTCGCGCTCAGTCCGTGGACACGCTCGGAAGGATGCGAGGCGACGTGCTGGTGGTGGGTCGCCGCTCAGGACGATCAATCCGTCGGCATGCTCGGCAGGATCCGCGGCGACCAGGGCCGGTGTTCGTCCCAGTGGTGGCCCACCACGCGGCCGAGCGGGAGCTTGGCGAGGAAGTCGGCCGGGCCGTCGAAGTCGGGCATCTCCACGTACGCCGCCCCGAGCGCGTTCGGCACGTGCGCGTCGCTGCCGGCACCCGCGGGCAGATCGAACTCGATGGCGAAGTCGGCAGCGCGCTGGTTCAGACTGCGCAAGGACGTCTTCGCGTTGATCGTCTCGACGGCGTCGAGCAGTCCGGCACGCGCCAGGTCGTACAGCGCCGGCTCGGCCATGTTGCGGCGCATCGGGTCGAACGGGTGCGGCACGTACACCACACCACCCTGGGCCCGGATTGCGTGCGCGGCGTCGGCCGGCGACACGCCCATCGGGATGCGTTCGGACAGGAACAGCCCGATGATCTCGCCGGCGTGCGTGCGCAGTTCCTCACCGATGATCACGCGGCACGGCAGCTGCGCCGCCAGTTCGACCGCACCGCGGACGGCGTTGTGGTCGGTGATGCACAGCACGTCGAGCCCGCTCGCGACGACCGCCTCGTGCACCTCGTCCGGCGTGGTGGTGCTGTCGCCGCTCCACATCGTGTGGCTGTGCAGATCGACGCGCACCCACCCGGCCGGCACCGGCTCGGCGAGGTGCGGGTGTCGCTCGAGGGCAGCGGCCGTCGGCGCGGGCATCGCCGGATCAGGCGCCGGAGACGGTGACGTCGCCGATGACGAGGCTGACGCCGGCGGCGCGCATCGGCAACCAGTCCACGTCGTTGCCCACTTCGATCACGTCGAGCAGCATCCGCTGCAACGTGGAGGCGATGGTGAACTCGCGCACCGGCGCTCCGACGATGCCGTTGACGATCTGCAGGCCCGAGGCGCCCACCGAGAAGTCGCCGCTGATCGGGTTCACACCACTGTGCAGACCCTGCACCGCGGTGATCAACACGCCGTCGCTCACATCGGCGATCAGCGCACCCTGGTCGCGCGTACCGGGCGTGAGCTGCAGCGCCAGGCACCCGACGCCGGGCGAGCCCTTGAAGCCGGCGCGCACCGCGTTGCCGGTGCTGACGGCCCCGACGCGGCGGGCGCTGTACGAGTTGTGCACGAAGCCCTGCAGCACGCCGTCCTCGATCAACACATTGCGGCGGGCGGCGAGGCCCTCGCCGTCGAGGTCGGTGGCGGTGTAGGCCAGCGGGTTGGTCGGGTCGTCGACGAGGGTGAAGTTGGCGTTCGCGACGCGCTCGCCGACGCGGTCCTTGAACAGACTGCGACCCTTCGCGACGGCCTCGCCGTTCAGGGTGCTCGACACGACGCCGAGCAGCATCGCGGTCACGTACGGGTCGAACACCACCGTCGTGCGACGGCTGTTGGGCTTGGTGGCGCCGAGCAGGCGGGTGGCCCGGTCGACGGCCTCCTTCGCTGCTTTGGTCAGGTCGAAGTCGTCGGGCGAGCGGCCGACGCTGAAGCCGAAGCCCGTCTGGGTCTCGTCGCCGTCGTCGGCCATCGTGCTGACGCTGACGTAGCAGCCGTTCTCGCGACCGGACCGACGGATGCCGGTGGTGGTGGCCACCGCTGACTCGGTCATCACATCGGCGTAGTTGGCATCGTCGATGCGCACCCGGCCGTCGAGCGACAGCGTGAGCCGCTCGAGTTCCTTGGTGAGCGTGATCTTCTGGTCGGTGGTGTACTCGGCGAGCCGATCGCTCCACAGCTCCTGCGGCACGACGTCGACGCCGTCCGGTGTGGCCAGGCCGGCCCACTCGTCGGTGGTGCCGAAGTCGACGTTGTCGCGGGCCTCGGCGAGCACCTCGGCGATCGCCGACGGGTCGAGCGTGCCGGCGTAGGCGAACCCGGTGCGGCCGTCGCGGATGACGCGGATGCCGATGCCCTCGCTCTGCGCGCTGACGAAGTGCTCGAC
>JBMOGW010000143.1:0-9328 GCA_049318165.1 Ilumatobacteraceae bacterium | reverse complement strand
GGGCGACGCTCGCCGACGTGGCGAAGACGCTGTGCTTCCTCACCGACATGGACACGTTCGCCACGTTCAACGAGGCCTACGTCGCCGGCTTCGGCGACAGCCGTCCCGCGCGCAGCACCATCGGCGTGGCGGCCCTGCCGGCCGGTGGCGCCGTGGAGATTGAGGCCTGGGCCTTCAAGCCACTAGGGTGACGCTCGTGCCCGGTGCCATCGCCATCGTCATTGCGCTCCTGCTCTTCCCCGTGATCGCCATCATGGGGTCGGTCACCATCGCCGCGTTGCTGGGCTGGGCCCTCGACCGCGATGCCGTGGACCGCAACGAGGGCAGCGAGCTGATCGACGTCAACTACTGACCCTCAGCCGACCCTCAGCGGTCGACAGGTGGCACGTCGGCACCGCCAGTCTCGCAACTGGCAGACTGGCGGGCATGCACGAGCACGACGCCAGCCACGAGGTGCTCACGCAGGCGGTGCTGCGCTATGCGGTCGACCGCGTGCGCCTCGACCCGCCGCCGCTCGACGGCCCGCGCAGCGAAGCCGAGCTGCGCGCCATGGCCGGCCGCACCATCACCCCGCGCGGCCTGGGCGGTCTGGAGGCGCTGCGTGTCTTTGGTGACGTGCTCGCACCTGCCTGCATCTCGGTCGATCACCCGCGGTTCCTGTCGTTCGTGCCGGCGGCGCCCACCGAGGCGAGTGTGCTGTTCGACCTGGTGGTCGGAGCCAGCAGCATCTACGGCGGCTCGTGGTTGGAGGGCGCGGGTGCCGTGCACGCCGAGAACGAGGCCCTCCGGTTCATCGCCGATGCGGCCGGTTTCCCCGACGCGGCCGGCGGGGTGTTCGTCAGCGGCGGCACGGGCGGCAACCTCAGCGCACTGATCGCAGCCCGCTACCGGTGGCGGTCCCGTGCGGAGGGCCGTCACGATCGCACTCGCGGCCTGATCATCTCGTCGAAGGGTGCGCACAGCAGTGTCGCTGCGGCGGCGCGGGCGATGGACGCCGACGTGGTGGACGCCGCGGCCGACGACGAGGGCAGGCTCGACGCCGACTCGCTGCGCTCGCTCGTCGAGGGGATGAGCGACGACGACCGTGGCCGCGTGTTCGCCGTCGTCGCCACCAGTGGCACCACCAACGCCGGGGTCATCGATCCGCTCGAGGCCGCCGCCGACGTCGCGGAATCGCTCGGCGCGTGGTTCCACGTGGACGGCGCCTACGGCGGTGCCGGCCTGGTGGCACCCAGCGTGCGGCCGCGCTACGCCGGCATCGAACGCGCCGACAGCTTCATCGTCGACCCCCACAAGTGGCTGTTCGCGCCGTTCGACTGTTGCGCACTGCTCTATCGCGATCCTTCGGTCGCGCACCGTGCGCACTCCCAGCATGCCGAGTACCTCGACGTGCTGCACACCGACGACCCGACCGAGTGGAACCCGAGCGACTACGCCCACCACCTGTCGCGCCGCGCGCGGGGCCTGCCGTTCTGGTTCAGCCTTGCCACGTACGGCACCGACGCCTACCGCGACGCGGTGGAGCGCACGCTCACCGTCACCCGTGAGGCGGCACGACTCATCGACGACGCGGCGCATCTCGAGCTGATCATGGAGCCCGAACTCAGCGTCGTGTTGTTCCGCCGGACCGGGTGGACGCCCGCTGACTACCAGTCGTGGAGTGACCAGCTGTTGGCGCGCGGTCAGGCGTTCGTCGTCCCGACGTCGTGGCGTGGCGAGACCGTGCTGCGCATCTGCGTCGTCAACCCGCGCACCACCGTCGACGACATCCGACTGCTCGTCGACTCCCTCGCCTGACCCATCACCGCGCACCGGAGCACCCATGGCCGACCTCCTCATCCGCAATGCCCGCCTCGTCGCCACCGTCGACGCCGATCGCCGCGAGCTGGCTGGTGGTTGGGTGGCCGTCACCGGCAACCTGATCGAGGCGGTGGGCGCGAGCACCGACCCGGCCCCCGCCGCGACGGAGGTGGTGGACGCCGCCGACTGCCTGGTGACTCCGGGCCTGGTGAACACCCACCATCACATCTACCAGAACCTCACCCGCGGCTATCCGCCGATGACCGACAAGCCGCTGTTCGGCTGGCTGCAGTCGCTCTACCCGCTCTGGCGGGCCATCGACGAAGAGAGCGTGCACGCCTCCGCGTTCGTCGGCCTTGCCGAGCTCGCACTCAGCGGCTGCACCACCAGCACCGATCACCTGTACCTGCACCCGCGAGGTGCGGGCGACCTGCTGTCGGCCGAGATCGCCGCCGCGCAGCGGCTGGGCATGCGCTTCCACCCGACCCGCGGCTCGATGAGCCTCAGCGAGAAGGACGGGGGCCTGCCTCCGGACGACGTGGTGGCCGACGACGACGAGATCCTCGCCGCCAGCGAGGACGCCGTGCGCCGTCACCACGATCGCAGCCACGGCGCGATGGTGCGGGTGGCGCTGGCCCCGTGCAGCCCGTTCAGCGTCACCGAGGACCTGATGGTGCGGTCGGCCGAGTTGGCCGAACGGCTCGACGTGCGCCTGCACACCCACTTCGCGGAGAACAGCGAGGACGACGAGTTCTCGCTGGCCCGATTCGGTTGCCGCCCGATGGAGTACCTCGAGCGCACGGGATGGTGCACCGACCGGACGTGGGTGGCGCACTGCGTGATGCCGAACCCCGACGAGGTGCGTCGCCTGGGCGCAGCCGGCATCGGCGTGGCTCACTGCCCGAGCAGCAACTGCATCCTCTCGTCGGGCATCGCCCCGGTGGTGCCGCTGCGTGCCGCCGGCGTGAAGGTGGGCATCGGGGTGGACGGCTCGTCGTCGGCCGACAGCGCGTCGATGTGGCTCGAGGCGCGCTCGGCGATGCTGCTCGCCAAGCTGCGCGACGGTGCCTCGGCCGGTACGGCGCGGATGGCGCTGGAGATGGCGACGCTCGGCGGCGCAGGCTGTCTGGGCCGGGAGGGCGAACTGGGTGTGTTGGCACCGGGTGCGGTGGCCGACCTCGCGGTGTGGAAGCTCGACGGCCCGGTGTTCGCCGGCGCCCTCGCCGACCCGGTGGAGGCCTGGCTGCGTTGCGGACCGACGTCTGCGTGGCACACCGTGGTGAACGGACGGTTCGTCGTGCGCGACGGCCACCTGCTGCACCCCGACCTGCCGGACGTCCTGGCGACGCACGCCCGCCACGCGGCGCGCATCCAGCGCCTCGACTGAGTCGCCATTCCCGGCGACGCCGTCGGCCTCGTTACGATCAAGATTTGATCAGTAGGGAGTGATCAGGCCCGATGCCCGAAGCCGACCCGATTCCGCAGCTGCACAGTCGTCGCGCCGCACGCCGTGGTCGGCGCGACGACCTCGCGCTCGCAACGCTCGCTCCGCTCGATGTCGCCACGGGCTTCGTGCGCGTTCCCGTGATCGGCACCAAGCTCGTGCCGCCGGACCTGCCGAACGTGCTGGTCGACCGGGCGCTGCCGACGGTTGCGCTCGACCGCGGCGCCGATGTGACGCTGCTCGTGGCCGCGGCCGGATACGGCAAGACCGTGGCCGTGCGCAGCTGGATGGCGGCGTCGGTGCTGCCACCGGTCGCGTGGTTCTCGCTCGACGCACTCGACCGCAACCCGATCTCGTTCTGGCGACACCTGGTCGCGGCGCTCGACCGGGCGGTCGGCATCGGCGTCGAGCCCGAGCTGGTGCTGATGGACCGCGGCATCGACGATCCGGCCTTCCTGCACACATTGGTGCACCGCTTGCTGGAACTGGGCCGTCCCGTGGTCGTGGTGCTCGACGATCTGCACCACCTCACCGAACGCGCCGCACTGGATCACCTCGCCCTCCTCGTCGAGCGCACCGCCGGACTGATGCGCGTCGTCGCCACCAGCCGCACGTTGCCGCGGCTGCCGCTGTCCCGTTGGCGGCTGCAGCAACGCGTGGTCGAGCTGACCGAGGAGGACCTGCGTTTCGACACGCCGCACGCCGCCGAGTTGCTGCGCGGGTACGGCTGCGCACCGCTCGACGACGCCGACCTGTCCGACGCCGTGCAGCGATCGGAGGGCTGGGCGGCCGGGCTGCAACTCGCTGCATTGGCCCGGCCCGAGCAGGTGTCGGACGCCTTCCGTCAGTCGTCCGGCGACGACGGGCTGATCGCGTCGTACCTCGTCGACGAGGTGCTCGCCCGGTTGACCCAGCGCCAGCGCGAGACCGTCGAGGCGCTGTCCGTACTGGAGGAGTTCGACGTGCCGCTGGCCGTCGGACTCACGTCGCGCAGCGACGTGGGCGAGGTGCTGCGCGAGCTGCACGCCGGCCATGTGTTCCTCGTGCGTTCGGGCGAGTCGATGTTCCGTTTCCACCACCTGTTCCGCGACCTGTTGCGCGACGAGGTGCGCACCACCGACCCCGAACGCTGGGTGGCGTTGCACCGCTCGGCTGCAGGCTTGATGGCGGCCCGCGGCCAGGTGGATGCGGCGTTCGACCACCTGATGGTCATCGGCGACGTGGACGGTGCGGCGGACCTGGTGCTGCGCCCGGCGCTCGACCTGTCCGACCGAGGGTGGGGCACCCTGTTCCGCAGCTGGCTCGAACAGTTGCCGGGCGACTTCGGCGTGCACAGCCCGGAACTGATGCTGGATCTCGCGTTCGCGTACTTCACCGCGAGTCGGCTCGATGTTGCCGCCGCGTGGCTCGACCGAGCCGAGTTGGCGCTGGGCGCCGATGACCCTCGAGTGGTGTCGCGCCGGCTGACGCTGGCGTTGGCGGCGGGGGATGTCGACGAATGCAAGGCGCTCGCGGCACGCCCGCACGACCCGAACGCGCCACGCGGTTCGTTCGAGAGCCGTATCGACATGCTGCGGGCGCGCACGCAATTGCTGCTGGGCGACCCCGACGCCGCCGAGGTGGCGTTGGCGCGAGCCGCCGCGGCCAATCCCGACGACCAGGTGCGCGACGTGACCGAGCGAGCGTTGCGATCGAGGGTGCTGGTGATGCAGGGCGCAGTGGTCGGCGGCCAGGCGTCGGCTCTGGATTCGTTGCAGCGAGCCCGTTCGCTCGGACTCGACAACAACCCCGCCGTCCTGGAGGCCCACCTCGGTTGGGCGGCGGCGGCACTCGGCCGCGCCGACCTCGCCGAGGCGACCGTGGCCGTCGAGGCGTTGCTCGAGGTGGTCGACGCCGTCGACTACCCGTACTCGCGTGCGCACGGTGCCGCGCTGGCCATCGACCTCCATGCGCTCCGTCACGGTTGGGTCACCGTCGCCAGTGCCTTCGACGACCTGTGCGACCGGTGCGGCTGGTCGACGGGTGACTCGCTGGCGACGATGGTCGGCGCACGGCGCGTGCGTGCCGCGCTGGCGGTCGGCGATCTCGACGGGGCACGCGATGCGCTCGCATGGATGCGACCCGGGGTCGAACGGTCGCTGGCACAGGCATCGGTGCATGTGGCCGACCGCCGCAACGCAGACGCGCTGGATTGCCTGGTGGGCATGTCGGGATGGCCGGTGCACTCCCGAGTGATCGGGCTGCTGACCGCCGCAGCCGCCTCGCCCGATGCGACTGCACGGGCGCACGTCGAGCAGGCGCTCGGTCTCGCCGCGCCAGGTGGCCTGGTCGGCCCGTTCCTCGGTCGTGGTCCGCGCGTCGACTCGCTCGTCGGGGCGGCCCCTTCGGCGCTGAGAGCCGGTCTGCACCCGGTGATCGCCGGCGCCGGCGACCGTGACCGGCCCACGGAACTGGTGGAACCGCTCACGCCCCGCGAGTTGGACCTGCTGGCGCTGCTGCCCACCCACCTGTCGAACGCGGCGATGGGCGAACGGTTGTACATCTCGGTCAACACGGTGAAGACCAACCTCAAGGCGATCTACCGCAAGATGGGCACGGGCTCCCGGGCCGAGACGGTGGAGCTCGCGAAACAGATGGGACTGCTCCCTGTCACGGCACCGGCCTGAGGCACCGTCAGGCACCTTCACCCGGACCGGGTGAGGAAGGCCGTCAGCCCGTCGTGGGAGCGTGGAACAGAAGTCGTTCCCGTCCCTGTGCCCGCCGAGGAGGCTGCTGATGAACCGCCGACCGAACATCCTGATGATCGTCACCGACGAGGAGCGGGCGTCGCTCGCACACCCGGCGGGCTACACCCTTCCGGCTCGTGAACGGTTGGCGGCACGCGGCACGACGTTCCGCAACTACTACGCGGCGGCCACGATGTGCAGTTCGTCCCGCTCGGTGATCTACACCGGTCAGCACCTTCCGGTGACGGAGATCTACGACAACGACAACATGCCGTACATCCGACCGCTGAACCCGGCGCTCGGCACGATCGGCACGATGCTGCGCTCGGCCGGCTACTACTGCGCGTACCAGGGCAAGTGGCACCTGTCGAACGCCTACGTCGACGCGGCGAATCCGCAGTCGACGGTCGACGCGCTCGAACCGTACGGCTTCTCCGAATGGAACGACTGGGGTGACATCGACGGCGGCGCGTGGGCGGGTCTGCGGGTCGACCCGGTGATCGCCGGGCAGGCCACCAAGTGGCTGCGCGACCGTGCGCCGATCGTCGGTGCCGACCAGCCGTGGTTCATGGCGGTCAATTTCGTCAACCCGCACGACATCATGAGCTTCGACTACGGCAGCCACTCCGACGTCACGCTGCCGATGGGACTCGCTCACGCCGTCGTGGTGAAGCCACCGGCCGACATCCCGGTGTATCGGAAGCAGTGGGACGTGCAGCTGCCCGCAACGGCACACGACGACCTGGCGAGCGCCGCACCAGCCGTGCGCGAGTACGCACGCATGCTCGACGTCGCGTTCGGCGAGGTGCCGGGCGACGACCACTGGCTGCAGGGCATGAACTTCTATCTCAACTGCCTGCGTGACGTCGACCGTCACGTGGAGGTGGTGCTCGACGCACTGGAGGCGACGGGACAGGCCGACAACACCGTCGTGATCTTCACCGCCGACCACGGCGACATGGTCGGCTCGCACGGCCTGCGCCAGAAGGGCAACCTGGTGTACGACGAGAACTTCCACGTGCCGTTCATCGTCTGCCACCCCGACGTGGCCGGTGGCGGCGAGGCGACGGCGCTGGCGTCCGCGGTCGACATCGCCCCGACGATCCTCGAGTTCGCCGGCGTCGGCGCCGAGCACGTCGCGAACGACTTCACCGGCCTCAAGGGCCATTCGCTGGTGCCGACGCTCGACGGAGGGACGGTGCGCGACGGCGTGCTGACCGCCGTCGAGACCGTGACGACGCTGGACGGCGGTTTCTGGGAGGCGTTCGGCGACCCTGACGTCGGCACGAAGGTGATGTCCGGCGAGCTGCGTCCCGATTGGGAGAAGCGTGGCTTCCTGCGCGGCTACACCGACGAGCGCTACTCGTTCGGCCGCTACTTCGCGCCGCTCGACCCGAACCGGCCCACCGACGTCGACAGCCTGTTCGCGCGCAACGACGTGGTGCTCTACGACCGTGTCGCCGACCCGGGCGAGGTGCACAACCTGGCGAACGAGCCGGAGCATCGCGAGCTGGTGGCCACCTACTCGCAGCGTCTCGAGGCGCTGATCACCGCCGAAGTGGGCGCGGACACGCACGCATGGGTCACCGAGCGGCCCAACCTGCTCGGCCTTCCCCGCTGGCACGGCGACGGCCCCGCGCCGACCGCGTGAGCCACCGCACGTGGGTTGCCCGCGGCACTGCCGGGTGACACCACCGGCCCGGTCGGCGCGGCCACACTGTTCCGATGGTGCTCGGGCGGCGACAACTCCTCATCGCCGGCGCGCTGGCCGTCGTCGGTCTGTCCGCCTGCGGTGACCCGCCGCGTGCCCGCTTCGAGGATGCGACCGCGGAGGGTCCCAACGGCACCGGTGGTGTGGCCGCCGAGCCCACGCGCATCATTTCGGTCGGCATGGTGGGGGACTCGATCACCCAGGGCAGTGTCGACGAGTTGCAGGCTGCGTTCGTCGCCAGCGGCATCGACGACATCCGCATCGACGGCGACAAGGGCCGCCGCATCGAGGTCGGCAACGGCAAAGGACCCGGCCCGGTCAGCGGTGTCCGCACGCTGTACGCCATGCTCGCCGACGGGTTCGATCCCGACGCCTGGGTGATCGAACTCGGCACGAACGACGTCGGCAGCTACCGCGACGAGGCGGCCTACGGCGAGCTGATCGACCAGGTCCTCACGATGCTGCCCGCGGACCGGCCGCTCGCGTGGGTGAACGTGTTCCGGCCCGACCATCTCGACCACACCGACCTGTTCAACGCCGCGTTGCAGGGCCGCATCGACGCCCGCACCGACGCCGTCATCGTCGACTGGCACTCGCACGCCTCGGCGCCCGATCAGACGATCCTGCGCAGCGACGGGCTGCACCCCAACAGCGACGGCTCGCAGGTGCTGGCGTTGCTGGTGGCGCAAGCGCTCCAGGGGTTCTGAAACACGGCTGCCGGGGGCGATCAGCCGGCGCTGCCCCAACGCGACTGGCCGAAGCGGTAGCCCACGCTGCGGACCGTCTGGATGAGGTTCGCGTGCTCCTCGCCGAGCTTGGCCCGCAGACGGCGGATGTGCACGTCGACCGTTCGCGCCCCGCCGTAGTACTCGTAGCCCCACACTCGGCTGAGGAGCATCTCGCGGGTGAACACCTTGCCGGGGTTCTGTGCGAGGAACTTCAACAGCTCGTACTCCATGTAGGTGAGGTCGAGCGGGCGGCCCTCGATGCTGGCCTGGTAGGTCTCCAGGTTCAGGGCGAGGCCGCTGTACTCCACCATCTCCGGGCGCATCTCGGTGCCCCCGCGGAAGAACAGGTGACGCAACCGCGCTTCCACCTCTGCAGGGTGGAACGGGGTGAGGCAGAAGTCGTCGAACAGTTCGTCGCGCAGTTCCAGGTCGGCCAGCTGGGCGCCGCTGACGAGCACGAGCAGCGGCGCCACCGGGGTGTCGCGCTTGCGCAACGCTCGGCAGAACGCCCAAGCGCCCTCGGCGTCCTGGTCGCACGCCACCACGGCGCCCGCCCAGCCGGTGGTCGGTTCGTGACGGGCGGCGTCGTCGGCCGATCCGACGGCCTTCCAGCGGTAGCCGGCGAGGTCGAGCGTGCGCGCCAGTTCGGGCGGCGGGGGCTCCGGGAAGACCGCCACCAGTTCCATCAGAGGGCCCTCAGATAGCGGTTCAGCTCGTACTGGCTGACGTGGGTCTTGTATTCGCGCCACTCGCTGCGCTTGTTGCGCAGGAACCATTCGAAGATGTGCTCGCCGAGCGCTTCCTGCACCAGCGACGACTGCTCCATCACCTTCAGCGAATCGCTGAGGCTCTGCGGCAGCGTGTCGATGCCCAGCTTGCGCAGCGCGGCGTCGTCCATCTCGAACAGGTTCGCGTCGGC
>JBMOGW010000142.1:0-9443 GCA_049318165.1 Ilumatobacteraceae bacterium | reverse complement strand
TGATGTGCGTGTTGTTGCCGCGGCTGTTGAAGTGGATCAGCGCGTCGCCCGCCACCTCGTCGGCGAAACGCGTGCAGCGATCGCAGAGGATGCAACGCTCACGGTCGAGCAGGACGAGTTCGCTCAACGGGATCGGCTTCTCGTAGTGCCGCTTCTCCTCCACGAACCGGCTCTCGCCCGGGCCGTGGCTGAACGCCTGGTCCTGCAACGGGCACTCGCCGCCCTTGTCGCACACCGGGCAGTCGAGCGGGTGGTTGGCGAGGAGCAGTTCGAGAATGCCCTCCTGCATCCGCTTCACCGTCGGCGAGGCGGTTTCGATCTTCATGTCGGGCGCGACGGACACCATGCACGACACGGTGACGGCCGGACCGCGGCCGGAGTCGGCCTCGACCAAGCACATGCGGCACTTGCCGACCGACGTCATCCGCTCGTGGTAGCAGAAGCGCGGGATGTACTCCCCCGCATCGGCGGCGGCCTCGATGATCAGCTGGCCTTTGCGCGCGGTGTGCGCCACGCCGTTGATGGTGACCTGCACCGCGTTGGGGTCGGGGGCCGGCGCCTCGGCGCCCGCGTCGGAGGTGTTCGGTTCGGTGGTCGTCATGCTTCCGGTGCTCCCACCGTGACGGGGATGTGCTTGCGCTCCACGATCCGGGCCTCGAACTCCTCGGGGAAGAGCGTCAGCGCCGAGTGCACCGGCGCGTACGCCGACGGGCCGACGAAGCAGATCGTGGTCATCTTGTAGGGGAACGGCGTGGCCGACAAGCCGAGCTTGGCGCTCGATGCGTGCGGGAAGTTGCCGGGGCAGATCGACTCGCCGATCTCCTTCAACTGTGCCAGGTCGGCGCGGCTGCCGCGGCCGTCGACCACACGCTGCAGCACTCGCTCCATCCAGGTGCCGCCCTCACGGCACGGCGTGCACTGGCCGCAGCTCTCGTGGGCGTAGAAGCGAGTGAGCGTCAGCGCTGCTGCCGGGATGTCGGTGGTGTGGTCCATCACCATGATGGCGCCCGAGCCGAGCATCGAACCGGCTGCGCCGACGAGGCGACCCTCGAACGGCAGGTCGAGCTGCTCGGGGGTGAACCACGGGGCCGAGCCGCCGCCGGGCACGAACGCCTTCAGTTCGTTGCCGTTGCGGATGCCCTGGCAGAACTCCTCGCCGTAGAACAGGTCGCGGAAGGTCGTGGTGCCGTTGATGATCTCGTACACGCCGGGGCGGTTCACGTGGCCACTGACCGCGACCATGCGGGTGCCGGGCGACGTCTCGGTGCCGATCGCCGTGTAGGCCTCGGGACCGTTGACCGCCAGCCACGGCAGGTTCGACAGCGTCTCGACGTTGTTGACGATGGTGGGCTGGCCGTACAGGCCGATGGCGGCCGGGAAGAACGGCGGCTTCAGGCGCGGCTCGCCGCGCTTGCCCTCGAGCGACTCGATGAGCGCGGTCTCCTCACCCACCACGTAGGCGCCGGCACCCCAGTGCAGGACGATGTCGACGCTGAACTTCGTGCCGAGGATGTGCTTGCCGATGTAGCCGGCTGCGTAGGCATCGTTCAGCGCGTTGGCGACGCGCTCGTGAGCCAGCGGCATCTCGCCACGGATGTACAGGAACACCTGCGACAGGCCGGCGGCGTACGCGGCGATCAGGCAGCCTTCGATCAACTGGTGCGGGTCGCGCTCCATCAGGAGGCGGTCCTTGTAGGTGCCGGGCTCGGACTCGTCGCCGTTGACGACGAGATAGCGCGGGAACTTGCCCTGCGGCATCAGGCCCCACTTGGTGCCGGCCGGGAAGCCGGCGCCACCGCGGCCGAGCACCGTGGCCTTGCGCACGTCGTCGTGCACCTCGGCCGGCGAGCGGCGCAGCACGGCCTCGAAGCCCTGGTAGCCGCCGGTCGCCTTGTAGCGGTCGATGGTGTACGAGTCCTCGAGGTGGAAGCGTGACGTGACGATCTTCGGGCGGTCGCCGTCGTCGATGTAGCCGGCGGCCCAGGGATACGAACTCATTGCGCCGCCTCCGGCATCCACTCGGGCGACACGGGTGCGTCGGGTGATGCGACGCCGGCGGCGCGGTCGGCGGGGATCGTTTGCCGCACGCGGGCCAGAGTGCCGTGGGGCGGGATGTCGCCGTCGAGGCGGCCAGCGCGCAGGTCGTCGATCAACTGGTCGAGCTTCTGCGTCGTCATGCGATGGCAGTGGCGGTAGTTCACCTGCATGTTCGGCGCCTCGGTGCAGGCTGCCTGACATTCGGCGTGCTCGAGGGTGAACAGGCCGTCGGCGGTGGTGCCGCCCGCCTTCACGCCGAGCACCTCCTCGGCATGGTGCAGCAGTTCCTCGGATCCCATCAGCTGGCAGCTCATCGTGCCGCAGATGTTCACCAGGTACTTGCCCACCGGTGCCATCTTGAACATCTCGTAGAACGTGCACGTGCCGAGCACCTCGGCCGAGGTGGCGCCGACCAGCTCGGCGACGTGCTGGATGGCGTCCTCGGTGATGTAGCCGTTCTGCTGCTGCGACAGATGCAGCAGCGGAATGGTGGCCGAACGCGCCTTCGGGTAGCGGCCGACGATCTCCTTCGCGAGGAGCGTGTTCGCTTCGTTCAGACGGCTCATCGATCAACCTCACCCAGGACCGGATCGACGGAGGAGATGACGGCGACGGCGTCCGCCACCAGACCGCCGCGCATCATGTGCGGCAGGCACTGGATGTTGACGAACGACGGACCGCGCACGTGCATGCGGTACGGCGTCGACGAGCCGTCGCTGGCGATGTAGCAACCGATCTCACCACGCGGGCTCTCGATCGCCACGTACACCTCACCCTCGGGCACCTTGAAGCCCTCCGTGAAGATCTTGAAGTGGTGGATCAGCGCCTCCATCGACTCGTCGATGCGCGCACGCGGCGGCGGCGTCACCTTCTTGTTCTGGATGCGATAGTCACCGCCGGGCATGCGGTCGAGGATCTGACGGACGATCTTCATCGACTCGCGGATCTCGTTGAGCCGGATGGCGTAGCGGTCGAACGCGTCGCCGTAGCTGCCGACGATGACGTCGAACTCGACCTCCGGGTAGCGCAGGTACGGCATGTCGCGGCGCAGGTCCCATGCGACACCGGTGCTGCGCAGGATCGGGCCGGTGGCGCCGAGCGCCAACGCCTCGGACGCGGTGATCACACCGACGCCCTGCAGGCGATCACGCCAGATCGGCTGACCGGTCATCAGCACGTCGTACTCCTCGAGACGCGACGGCAGCATGTCGAGCAGCGCCATCACGTCGTCACGCCACCCGTCGGGCAGGTCGGCGGCGACTCCACCCACGCGGATGTAGTTGTGGTTCATCCGCAGGCCGGTGACCTTCTGGAAGAAGCGCAGCACTTCCTCGCGCTCACGCCAGCCGTAGATCATCATGCTGACGGCGCCGATGTCCATGCCGTTGGTGGCGAGGAAGAGCAGGTTGCTGCTCATGCGGTTGAGCTCGGCCATCAGCATGCGGATCCACACCGCACGCTCCGGGATGGCATCCTCGATGCCGAGCAGCTTCTCGACGGCGAGCGAGAACACCAGCTCGTTGTGCAGCGGGCTGAGGTAGTCCATGCGGGTGACGTTGGTGCCGCCCTGCATGTAGGTGAGCTGCTCGCCGGTCTTCTCCATGCCGGTGTGCAGGTAGCCGATGATCGGCTTGCATCGCAGGACGGTCTCGCCCTGCAACTCGAGCATCAGGCGCAGCACGCCATGGGTGCTGGGGTGCTGCGGCCCCATGTTGATGACCATGGTCTGATCCTCGGAGGGATCGACCGGTAGATCGCCCAGCTTGGCCGCCTCGGCCTCGCTCATGCGCAACACCGCACCGACTTCGCGCAGCAGTTCGCGTGCGGTGATCTCGCTGCGCGGCTTGAGTCCCTGCTCGGGCTCGTTGCCGCCACGGATGACGTCGACGATGCTCATCGGGCACCTCTTTCGATCGATCCGGCTGTCGAGAAGTCGGCGCTGAACTGCACCGGGATGCGGCTCGGGTCGTCGTCCTTGCGCAGCGGGTGACCGTCCCAGTCCTCCGGCATCAGGATGCGGGTGAGATCGGGGTGGTCGCTGAAGACGATGCCGAACATGTCGTACGCCTCGCGCTCCATCGCCTCCACGCCGGGGTAGAGGTCGAACGCGCTCGGGATGGTCGGGTCGGCTTCGGGTACCTGCACGCGCACGCGGATGCGTTCGCGACGCTCGATCGACAGCAGGTTGACCACCACCTCGAAACGCTCGGCGGTCACGCCGGCGGGCAGCGAGCGGCCCATGTGCAACAGGTAGTCCACGCCGCACAGGTCGGCGGCCATCGTGAAGGTCTCGTCGAGCAGCGTCTTGAGCAGCTTCAGGTAGCCGTCACGCGTGGGGTGCAGGACACGCTGGCCACGACTGTCGCTCAGCGGCACGCCGTACAGCTCGGTCACTTCGGGCGCGATGGCGTCCTCGGGGGTGGTTGCCTCGCTCATGGATCACCGGGTTCCCAGGATGACGGGGACAGGGTTCTCGCCGGCGGCGATCTCGGTGACGTGCACGTTGGCGCCCGCACCGGTCTCCTGCCGACGGCGCATGATCTGGCCGTCCTCGATCAGTTGGTGGAGGGTCTCGATCGCGTGGATCAACGTCTCGGGCGTGGGCGGGCAGCCGGGCGCATAGACGTCGACCGGCACGATCTGGTCGACACCCTGCACGATCGCATAGTTGTTGAACATGCCGCCGCTGCTGGCGCACACGCCCATGCTGATGACCCACTTGGGTTCCATCATCTGGTCGTACACCTGGCGCAGCACCGGGGCCATCTTCTGGCTGACACGTCCGGCGACGATCATGATGTCGGCCTGACGCGGCGAGGCACGGAAGACCTCCATGCCGAAACGACTGATGTCGTAGTGCGCCGCACCGGTGGCCATCATCTCGATGGCACAGCAGGCGAGGCCGAACGAGGCCGGCCACGAACTGCGGCTGCGGGCCCAGTTCACGAGATCCTCGAGGCGACCGAGGATGGCGTTGTGCTGCATGCCACCCATCCCGTCGTCGAGGATGTGCTGGACGAGGCTGCGGTCGTCGGTGGTCACGCGGCGGACTCCTCGGGACGGCCTTCCAGGCCAACGCGGCGGATGGTGCTGGTGGACGTGCGCTCGGCCGAGACGACGCCGTCGACGCGACGCTGCGCCTGCACCGGGCCCCACTCGAGCGCGCCGCGGGCGACGACGTACACGAAGGCGCCGAAGAACACGACGCTGAACGCCACCATCTCCCACAGCGCATAGGCACCCAGGAACTGGCGGTCGACCGCGAACGGGTAGATGAAGATCAGCTCGATGTCGAACATGATGAAGAGCATCGCCACCACGTAGAACGTGACGGGGAAGCGCTCCGGTGGTTCGCGGCTGGGCACGATGCCGCACTCGTACGGTGCCGACTTCGCTGCCGACGGACGTCGGGGCGCGAGCAGACGCGAGGCACCGAAACTGAGTGCGCCGAACAGCGTCGCCAGTGCGAGGAGAACGATGATCGGCAGGTATTGGCCCATGGGATCAGTTCTTTGCCTGGAGTGCCTTGGCGGCGAGGTTCGCACGGACGTATCGGTCACGGCGGTGCAGCAGCCAACACAGGATGAGGAAGATGATCAGCGACGAGATCGTGATGATCGCGGCCGGCTGACGCTTCGAGCCCGGATCGCGCACCATGTACACGTAGTCGTGCGGTCGAGTGGAGTCGATCACCGGTCGGGCAGGAGCTCGGCCGGGTTCAGCACGCTGCGGCACGAGTGGCGCCACCTCGACCAGCGCGTAGTGCGGGTCGTGCCAGAAGGCGATGAAGTCGATGCGGCCGTCCCAGAACACCGGGTGACGGTCACCGCCCTGCTCGTACACCGCGACCACTGCGAATTCGCCGGCGGCGAATGCGCCGGACTCCTCGAGGAAGACCGAGCCGGCGGAACCTGCCTGCTGGAACGACGGCAGCGCCGGGTCGAGCTTGTTCCAGCCGTCGGCCTGCAACTGGGCCTGCACAGCGGCGTTGTCGGCGGCGGGCTCGCCGGTCGGCTGGAAGTCCTCGGTGAGCACGCCCACCTCGTACAGCGCTCCCTGATCGCGGATCACGGTGGCACCGGCGACCGGTTTCCACGACGCCTCCGGGCCGAGCAGGCCCTTGCCGTAGCTCCACCAGATGGAGCCCATCAGGAACATCCAGCCGGCGAGCGCTGCGAACGCGACCAGGAAGCCGAGACGGGCACCCATGTTGGTGCCGAGGATGAGGTACACACTGCCGCACAACACCGCCACCGAGATGATGACGATGAGGGTGCCGCGCAGCTCCCATTCCCAATTGACGGCGAGCAGTGCACTCATCAGAGACTCCGGACGTATTCGACGATGGCCTTGATCTGCTCGTCGCTGAGCAGGTGGCCGAACCCGGGCATGCGGCCGGAACCCTGACCCTGCATGCCGTACTTCTTGCCGTTCGACGATCCGGACTTGATGAACGAGATCATGTCGGCCTCGGACGGGAAGTGGCTGTTCGTGGCGCCGCCGGTGAGGTTCCAGCCGAACGCACCCTGGCCGGTGACGCCGGGGTCGCCGTAGCTCCAGCCCTGCGTGTGGCAGCGGGCGCAGCTGTAGGCACCGCTGGCGAGGTCGAGGTTGAAGAGTGCCTCACCCTCGCTGGAGCCCGGGTTCGCCTTCAGGTAACTGTCGACGGCCTTCTGGATGTCGTCCTTCGTGGTCTGCGGCAGGGTGCCGCCGTCACACACGTACGGGTCCGAGTCCTTCACGAACGGCTGGTCGGTGGTGCAGCCCTCGGGCTGGATCTGGATGCTCTCCATGTAGACGAGCAGCGTCTCGATGTTCTGCTCGGTCATCGGGCCACCACCGGGGGCGCCCCACGCCGACATTGGCGAGAACGGGCGACCATAGTTGAGGATGAACCGGACCTCTTCCTTGCTGAAGCGGTAGAAGACGGTGTTCAGCGCCGGCGCGTACCAGTTGACGGCCTTCACCTCACCGGTCTTCGGGTCGGTCACCGCGTACGGCGCCTGGCCGCCGGCGCCCGTGAGGCCGCCGTGGCAGCCGGCGCAGTTGAAGCCACCGTTGGCCGTGGTCTGGAAGAGGTCCTCGCCCCAGCCGACGAACTCCTCATGCTTGCGGTCGACGGCGCCGGCCTGACGGCCCGGCTCGAGGATCCAGTAGACCGGCAGACCGATGACCATGGTCACGAGCAGCAGGACCGCGAGCAGCTGGAAGCGCTCGAGGCGACGGCCCTCGAGGACCTCGTCGTCGTAGTACTGCTTCCTGTTCGGTGCCATCTCGATCTCGGAGCCGAGCTCCTTGCGGGCACTTGCGTTGTTCAGGATGTAGTACGTGATCCAGCCGAGCGTGACGACGGCGAAGATCACCCAGGCAACAGCCGTGGTGTTCAGCGCGATCATCCGTGGCCACCTCCACCAGTGATGCAGTGCGGACCCTCGGCCTCTTGGCCGGTGGTGTTGGTGCCGATGGGGGCACCGGTCATGACGGTCGACGTGTCGATGACGACGTCGCCCGTGGCGCCGACGGTGACGACGAAGTGGTCCATGCCGCGAGGCGCGGGGCCGGCCTTCTTCTCACCGACGCGGTTGTACTGCGAGCCGTGGCACGGGCACTCGAACCACTGGCTGCTCTTGCACTCGGGCACGCGACAGCCGAGGTGCGGGCACTTCTGGTAGAGGGCGACGATGCCCTCCTCCATGCCCGGCAGCAGCAGCTGGTACTCCTTGATGCCCTTGGCCTTCGGGACGGCCTCGGCCGGGTACTGCGTGAGGTACGAGCGGGCGCTCGACGAGTAGAAGAACCCGCCGTTGCTGCGGATGCTCGACAGGATGTCGTCGAGCTTGCCGACGTTGACCTTGCCACCGAACACAGGTGCGGCGGTCGGCCACAGGAAGGCCACGAACGCACCGGCCGCGAAGGTGCCGAGGCCGGCACTCATCAGGGTGACGGAGGCGCGGTTGAGGAACTGGCGGCGGCTGACGCCGATGGCCTCCTCGTCCGGGGCGACCCACACGGCGGGGGCGGAGGACTCGACCTTCACCAGGCCGGCAGCGCGCTCTTCGACGGCGGCGCGCTCGACCTCGCGGCCGGTGGCGGCGGGGCCGTCGATCTCCGCGTCCTTGTCGCGACGGCGGGTCTCGCGGCTGAGGGCGCCGGCGCCGCGCACGTCGCTCTTGCGCGCCGCCGTGATGAGCACGATGGCGAACAGGGCGACGAGTGCGACAGCGGCGATGGCGATAATGGCAGCAGGACTCATGTCAGTGGTGCCTCACAGTTCGAAGAAGATGCCGTCGCGCCACGGCAGGGTGAAGTTGAAGCCCGGGCCACGGAAGAACGAGCCGATGATGACCAGCACGGCCCAGAACATCAGGTGCACGGTCATGAGCGAGGTCGCGAACTTGCGGTCCTCAGGCTTGTTCGAGGGGTTCTTGTCGATGTACGGAGCCAGGATCAGGACGATGAGGCCGACACCGGGGATGGTCACACCGGCGACCATCGGGTGGAACATCGTCAGCAGCTCCTGCAGACCGAGGAAGTACCACGGTGCCTTCGACGGGTTCGGCGTCTTGTTGATGTTCGCCTGCTGCAGCAGCGGCGCGTTGACGAAGATGCTGAAGAAGAAGGTGAACGACAAGCAGGCCAGTGCGGCGACGAACTCACCGACGAGCAGGTGCGGCCAGGTGTGCACCTTGTCGACCGGCGATGCCTTCACGTCCTGGATGGAGCCGCTCTTGACGACGGTGAGCAGGCGCTGGGTGTGACCACCGGGGCCGGCACCGACGGGCACGCCGCCACCGGCGGGCGCAGCGGTGACCACGCTGGCCACCTTCTCCTGCACGGCGACGCCACCGCCACCACTGCTCTCGGCCTGGGCCTTGCGGGCCTTGCTGCGCTCGAGCAGGTGGGCGGGGATGCGCGGGTCGGCCGCGGGCTCGTCGGCCGCAGCCGCTGGCGCGGCCTCGGCCGGCGCGTCGCTCTCGACGGCGGCCTTCTCGCGAGCAGCCTGTGCCCGCTTGAGGAGGTGTTCGGGGATTTCAGTCATCGATCAGCCTCCATCGCTCACAGGGGACCCGAGATGCCGCCGTCTTTGCGGACACGCCAGAAGTGGATCGCCATGAAGATGACGATCACGAATGGGAACATCAGCACGTGCAGCACGTACCAGCGCAGCAGCGTGTCGCCACCGATCTCCTTGCCGCCCAGCAGCACGAAGCGCACCTGCTCACCGATGACCGGCGAGTAGCCCATCATGTTGGTGCCCACGGTGACGGCCCACAGGGCCAGCTGGTCCCACGGCAGCAGGTAGCCGGTGAACGAGAGCAGCAGGGTGAGCATCAGCAGGACGACGCCGATGACCCAGTTGAACTCACGCGGCGGCTTGTACGCACCGTGGTAGAAGACGCGGGCCA
>JBMOGW010000141.1:0-9454 GCA_049318165.1 Ilumatobacteraceae bacterium | reverse complement strand
AGATGACCGCGCTCGGGCTGGGCGACGTCGACGCGTTCCCGTTCCTCGACCCGCCGGATCCGCGTTCGGTGCGTGATGGCTATGCGCTGCTGGAGGAACTCGGCGCGATCGAGCCGGACGGCGACCGCGGCGGCGGGCTCACCGGTCTGGGACGCCGCCTGGCGCGGTTGCCGGTGGACCCTCGGCTGGGCCGGATGATCCTCGAGGCCGAGCGCCACGGCTGCGTCCGCGAGGTGCTCGTGGTGGCCGCTGCGTTGAGCATCCAAGACCCGCGCGAGCGGCCGGCGGAGCACCGCGAGGCAGCCGACGAGCTGCACCGCCGGTTCGTGGTGCCGGGCAGCGACTTCCTCACGCTCGTGAAGTTGTGGGACCACCTGCGCGAGCAGCAGCAGGCGCTGGGCAGCAGTCAGTTCCGCAAGCTCTGCCGCACCGAGTACCTGAACTACCTCCGCGTACGCGAGTGGCAGGACCTGTTCAGCCAACTGCGCCAGGTGGCCGGCCAGTTGGGCATCCGTCAAGGCAGCGAGGCAGGTCACCCCGACCGCGTGCATCAGGCATTGTTCGCCGGCCTGTTGAGCCATCTCGGCGTGCGTGACGACACCGGCCCCTCGAAGGGCCGCGAGTACCGCGGCGCTCACGGCTCGCGCTTCGCGGTGGGCCGCGAGAGCGCGCTCGCGAAGCGCACGCCGAAGTGGGTGGTCGCCGCCGAACTGGTCGAGACCAACCGGCTGTGGGCGCGCACGGTCGCCGAGGTGCAGCCCGAGTGGGCGGAACGGCTGGCACCGCACCTGGTGCGCCGCTCGTACGGCGAGCCGTACTGGGAGCCGCGACGCGGCGGCGCGGTGTGCCGCGAGCAGGTGACGCTCTATGGGTTGCCGATCGTCAACCGCACCATCGGCTACGACCGCATCGATCGCACCGCCGCACGGACGATGTTCATCCTGCATGCACTGGTCGAGGGCGACTGGACCACGCATCACCGCTTCGTGGAACGCAACCGTCGGTTCCTCGCGGACCTACGCGGCATGAGCGAACGCGTCCGCCGCGTCGACCTGGCGGACCCGGAGTCGGTGTTCGCGTTCTACGACCGGCGGCTCGGCCCGGACGTGGTGACCACCCGACACTTCGACCGCTGGTGGAAGGACGCGAAGGCGAAGGACCCTGCGCTGCTGACGATGCGGATGGAGGACTTCGTCAGCGACAGCGGGACGCTCGGCCTTCACGACTTCCCCGGCAGTTGGCGCCAGGGCGAACTGGAACTGCCGCTCACCTATCGCTTCGATCCCGGTGCACCCGACGACGGCGTCACGGTGCACGTGCCGCTCGCCGCGCTGAACCAGGTGCGCGACGACGGCTTCGACTGGCAGGTGCCCGGCTTCCGCGACGACGTCGTCGAAGCGCTGTTGCGCGGCTTGCCGAAAGATGCCCGGCGCGAGTTGGTACCGATGGCCGAGGTGGTGGCGAAGGTGACGGCGGCGCTGCGCCCGGAGGACCGGCCGCTGCACGAGACGCTGGTCGACGTGGTGTACCGCGAGGTCGGTGTCCCCCTCCGACCGTCCTGGTTCGACCCGGCGTCGGTTCCCGCACACCTGCGGATGAACTTCTCCGTGGACGACGAGCGCGGTCGGGCGCTCGCGACGGGCAAGGACCTCGACGCGATGCGCCGGCAACTGGCGACCAAGGTGCGCGCCGCGATTGCGCGCCAGACACCGATCGACGAGCGCGCCGGCATCACCGCCTGGGACTTCGGCGACCTGCCGGAGTCGGTGGAGAGCGCCCGCCCGGGCGTCACGGTACGCGGCTACCCGGCGCTGCTGGACGACGGTGGCAGCGTGAGCATCCGTGTGCTCACCAACGCCGGTCTGCAACGCCGAGTGATGCGGCTCGGTGTGCGCCGCCTACTGCTGCTCGCCGTGCCGGTGTCGAAGCGAGCGCTGGAACGCGACCTCACCAACGCCGGCAAGCTCGCCGTCGCCCGCGCCGGCATCGGGTCGTTGGAGGACCTGGAGGCCGATTGCCTGCAGGTGGCCGCCGACCGGGTGATGGCCGATCACGGCGACCTGCCGTTCACCGCGGACGCCTTCGCCGCGTTGGTCGCCCTCGCTCGGGATCACCTGCCCGATCATGCCGCCACTGCGCTGCGCACCGCCACGCAGGTGTTGGAGGCCGCAGCGTCGGTGCAGCAGCGCTTGGATCGCCTGGTGGCACCCGCGGTCGCTGCCGGAGCCGACGATGCGGCCGCACAACTGGCCCGGCTGGTACGGCCGGGGTTCGTTGCGAGCACGGGCGCCGGGCGCCTGGCCGACCTGGTGCGCTACGTGCGGGCCATCGACGTGCGCCTGACGAAGCTGCCCGAAGCACCCACCAAGGACGCCGCCCACCTGCGCGACATCGCCGCGCTCGAGCGTCGATACACCGACCTGCTGCGCCGCACCCCGCGTGAGCAGGTGACGGGCGAGCTGGTCGAGATCGGCTGGATGCTCGAGGAGTTGCGCGTCGCCACCTTCGCCCAGCAGCTCGGCGCGGCGAAGGGCACCAGCGCGTCGCGCGTCGCCAAGGCACTCGCCACCCACGGCGGCTGACAGCCGCGATCAGCCGGGCAGGAGGCCCGAGGCACGCACGAGGACGGGGCCGGGCTCGGGCACGCGCAGCGCGCCCATCAGGATCGCCATGTCGGGGAACACCTTGCGCAACCGAAGGCGCGTCTCGTCTCCCGCGCCGTGGGTGACGACCGCGGCATCTCCACCGGCGTCCGACGGCGCCGACACGAACACGTACGTCGCGCCACCGACCACGATGCGATCGGCGAACGGCATCACGTTGGGACGGAACCGCACGGGCAGCGTGACGGTCACCCCCGGCCGCGACGGGTCCTCGATCTCCCAACGGAACGTCGTGGCCGCACCGCGGCGCACCTGCGACACCGCGACTCGCCAGCCGTCACCGCTCGCCAGGGTGACGGCGGCGCTCACCGTGTCGGGGGATCGCAACGTCGAGTACGTGGCGGTCCACTCGCCGTCGGTCATCGACCGCACCTGCCGGCTCCAGTTCAGCAGCCGCTGCGGATCGCCGGGGCCCTCCAGCGACAGCAGGCGACCGTCCTCGCGCCACAGCACCACGGGGCGACCGGTGTCGGCGGGCACGGCGTACCAACGGTCACCGACGCCGATCGGCTCGGCGCCGGCGAGGTGGCCGAGCGTGACCAGCGAGGGTTCGAGTGCGCCATCGGCGACCCGCAGCACCACCTCGTTGCCGAGATGGTCGAGGTATCGCACGTGTGACGTGACCCCGCCGAACAGTGCGTCGTCACGCCAGCGGGCGCGCACCACCTCGCGCAGGCCCATCCGCGTCATCGTGGTGTCGGGCACCTCGACGTCGACCACCCGTGATGCGGCACGCAGCAGGATCAGTCCGTTGGCGAGGATCGCGACGTCCGGGTCCGTCAAGCCGCGAGCGGTCATCACCACCCGATCAGCACTGCCGAACTCGCGCACGACGGTGATGCTGTCGTCGAGCCCCATCGACTGCACGAACGCCAGCCCCTGCGCCCGACGAACCTCTGCGTCGATGCTCACGTAGGGAGTGGTCGCGTCGGTCGCCGCCTGCAGGATCACCGTCGCTGCAGACGCTCCGCCCGACGACCAGATGCGGAACCCACCGTCGTCCTTCGACGGTGTCAGACGCTCAGCTGCGATCGGGCGCAACCCGCCACCGTCGACGACGTAGCGACCCTCGGCCTCCGGCACGGGCAGGCGCTGGTCGCGTCCGGCGACCACCGCGGCGACGACCACCGCCAGCACGACGGCGAGCACGCCCAGGCACACCCAGGTGGCGGGCCGTGTTCGCGGTGGCCGGGGTGTGTCGGGCGGACGCTCCTCGAGCGGGGCGACCGACCAGTCGAACTGGTCGTCGTCGAACCCGCGCACCTCGATCAGCGGGATGCGCTCGACCGTCTGCTTCACGACCGGCCCCCGGGGCCGTACACCACGGTGACGCGCCCGGGACCGGTGACGCGGGCAACCCCCATCAGCGTGTCGTCGTCGAGGTAGGCGCGCGTCAGCCGCAACGGCCGGACCACCGGTGGCGCCGTGTCGCCGGCCTCCTGCTGCACCGCCACCACGCCGTCCGCGGCGACGGCGGGCGTCGCCTGCACGAACACGTACGTGGCGCCGTCGACCACGAACGTCTCGGCCGAGAAGCCGTCCGGTCCCAACACCGCGGCCGGCACGGAACGAACCTTGCTCGGGTCTCCCGGTTCGGTGAACAGCCATTGCAGCGTGGTGGTGCCACCCTGCTCGACGCGTTGCACGCCGCCGGTCCACCGGCCGCGCGAATCGTTGCCGACGTCGATCACATCGGCCTCACCCAGCCGCCGGTCGGGGTGCAGCCCGTACAGCAGGCCCACCCATTCCTGTTCGAGCGCGGGCCGGACCGACCGCGACAGCTCGACCAGTCGTTCGGGCGTGGCCGGCCCCGACAGAGAGAGGAGGTCGTTGCCGGCTGCCCAGACGGCGACCGAGTCGTCGGCGCGACGGGCGGCGACCACGCCGTTCGCTTCGGTCGGTGCGGTGCCCAGCCACTGCAGCGCCTGCGTCGCGTTCGGCAACCCGTCGGCGGCGTCTCCTTCGGCGACGCTGAGCGTGTACTCGGCCCCGCCGGCGTCGTGGTAACGCAGGACGCTGTCGACGCCACCCTGCAGCGCGTGCCCGGGGTCGACCCCGTCGAGCACCCGGCTGAGACGCGGCAACACGGGACTCAACGGGTCGTACAACTCGACCAGCGGACGCTCGCCGTCACCGATGCGCACGGCCCGCGCGACGCCGGCGAAGTCGTCCACGGGAAGGCCATACCCGGTGGCCACCGCACGCCAGCCGTCGCCGAGTTCACGTTCGGACACCAACTCGGCCCTGCCCCGTGCGTCGACTGTGCGCACCAACGTCACGTCGCCGATCTGCTCGACCGCATCCGCCGCGAGCACGGCGGGCTGCGGGTCACCCTTCGTCGCCACGACGGTGACGGTCGCGCCGGCCTCGCCGTCGGACCAGATTGCGAAGGCCTTGCCGGTGGTGCGGTCGCCGACGACGTCGGCGGTGTAGGTGAGGAACCCCTCGGCGTCGAGGACGTACCGACCGGCGGCCATGGCCGGCGGGGGCGGCGGGGGCGGGCGGTCGAACCACGCGACGGCGGCCCACACCACGGCGATGGCGGCCGCCACCCCGACGAGGCCCCATCGGGCACGGTGGTCGTTCGGTGTGGGGACCGGCGGCACCGACACGGGCGCGGACGCGTCCCACCGCACGTCCGGGTCGTCCGGATCGACGATCTCGATCAGCTCGACCCCGTCCATCGCCGGGCGGCGTCCCATCGCGGTCAGTCTGGCACTGCGTCAGCCGCGCAGCCAGGCCAGCGGCGGCCGCTCGGCGAGGTTGAGCGGCACAGCCGAGCCGTCCGCCCTGCGCAGGGCCGGACCGTCGGGCAGCGCGATGCTGCCGTCGGGCACACGGGCGAGCATCGTCGCCATCACCTCCGCCGCCTGCACGGACAGTGCGTGCAGTGAACGGTGGCGGTGTTCGCGAGTGCCGAGGTCGACCTGCGCGATGGCCTCCGGCCCGTAGATGCGCGCGACGTCGATCAGCATCGCCATCTCCACGCCCCAGCCCTGCACGAACGGCAGTTGTTCCAGCACGGTGCGGCGGCCTGCGTACTCGCCGGCCAGCGGCTGGTGCAGCCCGCACAACTCGGGGAAGTAGAGCGACATCAACGGCCGCGCCACCAGTTCGGTGGTGCGTCCGCCGCCACCGAGGCGCGTGGGGCGCTGCGACAGCGCCTTCACCAGCGCCACCGACTCGTCGTCGAGCATCGGGGCCACGAGTCGCGTGATCCAGTCGGTGGTGAAGCTGGTGATGTCGCCGTCCACCCACACGACGAAGTCGCCCTCGCTCGCGATGAGGCTGGCCCACAGCACGTTGCCCTTGCCATGGCCTTCGCCGTGGGCCGCGTGGATGTCGCGGATGTCCACCACTCGGGCGCCGGCGCTGGCGGCAACCGCTGCGGTGTCGTCGGTGCTGCGGTCGTCCATCACGATCAACTCGTCGACCAGCCCGGTGCGCTCGACCAGTTCGCCGCGGATCATGCTCACCAGTTGACCGACCGTGGCGGCTTCGTCGCGGCACGGGATGCACACCGACACGGTGCGACCGGCCTTGGCATCGACGACGTCGGCGAGCGCGCAGTCGTCGATCTCGAACAGGCGGACCGAGCGCGTCATCGGAACCACCGGTACAGTCGCCGACCATGTTCCTGTACGGCGTCTGCAACGCCAGCCCCGATTCGCTGAACACCGACTCCATCGTGCGTGCGCCGGACGACGCGCTGGCCCGTGCACGACAGCTGCTCGCCGATGGTGCCGACGGGCTGGACGTGGGCGGTCAAGGCAGCACCGATGCCGCGGAGGTGGTGCCGTGGGAGGCCGAGTGGGAGCGCCTGCGCGACATCCTGCCGGCGCTGGCGACCCTGGGCGTACCGATGAGCGTGGACACGTGGCGACCCGAGGTGCTGCGCCGCGCACTGCAGGCCGGCGCGAACGTCATCAACGCCGCCGACGGCATGCAGAGCGACGAGATGTGGCAGGTGGCAACCGAGTTCGACGTGCCGATCGTCGTGCCGTTCCTGAGCGGACCGAACCCGCGAGCGATGGAGATGGTGGACCGCGACCCGGTGGAAGCGATCATCGAGTTCTTCGACGCCCGCCTGCGCGACGCCGACCGCTACGGCCTGCGCCACCGCTGCGTGCTGGATCCGGGCACCGGCTTCGCCCCGCCGAACTGGCCGTGGGACGAGCGCTACCTCTACCAGAAGCGGGTGTACAGCAACCTGGACGCGATGCGCGTCTTCGGCCTGCCGCTGTACATCGCGTTGCCCTGGAAGGAGACGGTGCAGCACGACGAACTGCTGGAGATCGTCGTCAAGGCCCGGCCGGAGTTCGGCCGTGTCCACTACCCCGCGAAGGTGCGGTCCTTCGAGCGCCGCCTGCTCGGCGACTGACCCGGTCACCAACGTCACACCGCCAGCGGGCCGCGGACGTGAATCTGGCTGGGGGGCAGCAGCGCGTCCCAGTTGTCGGCGCAGCGCTCGGGCGCCACTTCGCTGAGCGGCGCGAGCACGAAGCGGCGCTCGTTGATGCGCGGGTGCGGCACCGTGAGGTGCTCGCTGTGGATGTGCACGTCGTCGTAGAACAGCATGTCGACGTCGAGCGTACGCGGCCCCCAGCGGACGACGCGCTGACGCAGCGCGTTGGCCTCGATGCGCTGGCAGCGACGGATGAACGCGTACGGGTCGAGCGAGGTCTGCACCTTCACCACCATGTTGAGGTACGCGCCCTGGCCGTCGGGGCCACCGACCGGCTCGGTCTCGTACACCTGGCTCATCGCCACCACGTTGCCGAGCTCGCCGACAGCGAAACGCAGGTAACCCTCGCGGTCGCCGAGGTTCGAGCCGAGCGCGACGATCACTTCGTGATCCACGAGCGGCGGCGCGGCGGCCTCGGCTCGGGTGCGGGTGATGACGACCGAGGTGCTCTGCACGTCCTCGGGCAGCGGCGGGCGCAGCTTGGTGAGACGCACCTCCACCTGCTCGACGAGGTCGAACTCCAGCACCACGTCGGCAGCCTTCGCGGCAAGGCGCTCGAGCAGGATGTCCTTGGACTCGCGTGCCATCTCGACGATGCGTTCGCAGACCAGACCGTAGTGGACGGTGTCGTTCAATTCATCGGTGAGCCCCGCCTGGTGGAGGTCGACACCGATGGACAGGTCGAACCGGAGCGGCTGAGCGATCTCACGCTCGTGAGGGAGGGCACCGATGATGGTGGTCACCCGCAGGTCGTCGATCAGAATGCGATCCATCTCTGGACCTCCTTGTGAGGGGAGTCCGGACACGCTATCCCCCTAAAGTCGGGGCGTGGCCAACTATGCCGAACAGTTTCCCTCCCTGTCATTCGACGTTCCTGCGGAGGGTGTACTGCGCATCACCCTCGACGCTCCGGGCCTCAACGCGGTGTCGCCGGAGTGTCACCAGCACCTCGCCGACGTGTGGTTGGCGGTCGATCGCGACCCCTCCGTGCGGGTCGCCGTCATCCAGGGCGCGGGCAAGGCGTTCAGCGCCGGCGGCAGCTTCGAGCTGCTCGACGAGCTGACCACCAGCGAGGCGGCGCGGTTCCGGGCGCTGCGCGAGGCCCGCGACATCGTCATGAACGTCGTCAACTGCTCGAAGCCGATCGTGTCGGCGATCCACGGGCCGGCCGTGGGCGCCGGGCTGGTGTGCGCACTGCTCGCCGACGTGTCGGTGGCGGCGCGCACGGCACGGATCATCGACGGCCACACCCGGCTCGGCGTGGCGGCCGGCGACCACGCCGCGATCTGCTGGCCGCTGTTGTGCGGCATGGCGAAGGCGAAGTACTACCTGCTCACCTGCGAGACCCTCACCGGCGAGGAGGCCGAGCGGATCGGCCTGGTGTCGCTGTGCACCGATGACGACCAGGTGCAGGCGAAGGCGCTCGAGGTGGCCGTGCAACTGGCCCGCATGTCGCAGTCGGCGATCCGCTGGACGAAGCACACGCTGAACCACTGGTACCGCCAGGCCGGACCGATCTTCGACGCCAGCCTCGCCTACGAGTTCCTCGGCTTCGCCGGTCCCGACGCGGCGGAGGGCCTCGCCAGCCATCGCGAGAAGCGCGCCCCGCACTTCACCGGGCCGACCAGCGAGTAGACCGAAAACGGCTCGAGGGCTTCCTGCACCGGAGTGGTGCGGGAAGCCCTCGTGACCTTCGAGTGGAGCTGAGGGGAATTGAACCCCTGACCTCTTCATTGCGAACGAAGCGCTCTGCCAACTGAGCTACAGCCCCTCGACGAGTTCCCGAGTGTAGCGGCGAAACCTCGCCGCCAACCCTCGATCAACCGGCCCGAACCGGGCGGTCTCAGGCCGCGTGGAACCAGTGCTGCTCGCTGTACTGGCGGTCCTGCTCCATGGCCCGGATCTGGGCGAGCTTGTAGCAGTAGCCGCACAGTGCGACGAACGACAGGCCGAAGCCCCACACCATCGCGGTGGCGTGCGTGGTGGCAGCCAGGAAGCCGGTGATGCCGACCGTGACGACCAGCCCGAACAGCACGTTGGCGCGGCGACGACGCACCATCTCGCGGCGGCTCACCTTGTGCAGGTGCAGCTGGCGGTGGTGCAGGTGACCCTCGGCGACGTCGCGCTGGGCGGTGCGCTGGAGGGTGCCCTGGTGCATGGGCGAGGGGGCGGCGGCGCGGCGCACCTGGCCGGGATGGCCGTGGGTGCGCTGCTGCGGTGCCTGCGTGAGCGGACGGGCCATGCCGCGCATGGGGACCATGGTGCGGGTGGGCACGGCGCGCTGCAGCGTGGAGAGCTGGCGACGGAAGTCGGTGACCGACGAGTT
>JBMOGW010000140.1:0-9459 GCA_049318165.1 Ilumatobacteraceae bacterium | reverse complement strand
TGTACGGGGCGGTCTCGTGGGCGCCGGTGAGGCGGCTCTCGATGTCGTGGCCGTAGTTCTTCACGTGCAGTTCGACCTTCTTGCCGATGGCTTCGCATGCGGCCTTGATGGCCTTCATGTTGGTGTCCTCGCGCATGGCCTTCGTCGAGAAGTTGGTGTGCGCACCGGCACCGTTCCAGTCACCCTTGGCGGGCTTGGCATCGAAGCTGACGACCACGTCGTAGTCCTCGGCGATGCGGTGGAGCAGCCAGCGGGCCACGTACATGTGGTCGCTCACCGTCAGGGCGTCGGCGGCACCGATCTGGAACTCCCACTGGCCGGGCATGACCTCGGCGTTGGTGCCCTCGATCATCAGGCCGGCGTCGAGGCACGCCTGGGTGTGCTCCTCGATGATCTCGCGGGCGACGACGCGACCGGCGCCGACACCGCAGTAGTACGGGCCCTGCGGCCCGGGGAAGCCGCCGGCGGGGAAGCCGAGCGGGGTGCCGTCGAGCTTCAGGAAGGTGTACTCCTGCTCGATGCCGTAGATCATCTCGTGCTTGGCGTACTTCTTGGCCGCCTTCGCGCAGGCCGCACGGGTGTTGGTCGGGTGCGGCTTGCCGTCCTTGGCGTTGTCGACCTCGCAGAGGACGAGGATGTTGTCGCCACCGCGGATCGGGTCCGGGCAGGTGAACACCGGGGTCAGCATGCAGTCGCTGGCCTCGCCGGTGGCCTGGTTCGTCGACGAACCGTCGAAGCCCCAGATCGGGGGCGTCTTGCCGTCGGCGATGATCTTGGTCTTCGAGCGGAGCAGCGGCGTGGGCTCCGTGCCGTCGATCCAGATGTATTCAGCTTGGTAGGCCACAGGCGTTCCTTTGCACTAGGGGAAGGGGCGGCGCACAGCGTGCACAGAGGCGATTTCGCCGCCGTTGCCCGAATGTGAACGCTGTGTGAAGTCGCCCGGCGAAGGTCTACTTCGCAGCACGCGTGCGCCACCACTCCACTGTCGCCGCGGCGCCCACCTCGAGCGGTGTGGCGTTGAGGCCGAAGGTCTGGTCGGTGAGCGTGGAGTCGGTGATGAACGGCTCGGCGAACTGGTACCAGGTCTCCTTCAGTTCGCCCATCGCCGGCACGAACACGCCCATCACGGTGAGGGCGGCCTTCGGCACGGTCGCCACCTTCACGGTGGTGCCGGCGGCCTTGGCCATCGCCTGGATCGCCTCGCGCTGGGTGGTGGCCGGTGCGTTCGGCACGTGCCACGCCTTGCCCCAGGCACGCTCGTCGAGCCCGATGGTCACCAGCGTGCGCACGACGTCGGGCATGTAGCTGAGGCTGTGCGGCACGTCGGCCGAGCCGAGCACGCTGACACTCTTGCCCTTCAGCACCTTCGGGACGACGCGCTCGCCGAGCGCGGCGCCGAGCACCTCCGGGCCGTAGAAGTCGCTGGCCCGGGCGAGGGTGGCGCGCAGGCGTCCGGCGGCGTGGGCCTCGAGCAGGTCGGTGGCCATGCGCGCGCGCACCTTGCCCTTGGTGCCGGTGGCGGCCAGGCGGCCGTCCTCGCGCATCGGCATCGGGCTGCCGGCGCCGAAGGCGTACAGGTTGTCCATCATCGTCAGCACGGCGCCGGTCTTCTCGGCGGCCGTCATCAACGCCTCGTGCACCGGCGGCCAGTCGGTCTCCCACCGGTGATACGGGGGGTTGGCGCAGTTGAAGATGGTGGCGGCACCGTCGGCCAGCCGGGCCAGGCGGTCGCCGTCGGCCGCATCGGCGGCCACCTTGGTGATGTTCGGCGCATCGGGGCCGGTGCCGCTGCGAGTGACGACGATGACGGGCAGGCCCCGCGCCGCCAGTTCGCGGGCGACGCCCGAGCCGACCGGGCCGCTGCCGATGACGAGGTGATGCTGTTCCACTTGCGTGCTCCTGTGAGTCGTGATCGCCGCTCACAACAGAGAGCGGTGCTCTCACATTCTGCACGACGGTTGATCGAAAAGCGAGAGCGGTGCTCTCGTTTGTGTGTGACACCCGCTACAGTCACGGCATGGCCGGAGCACGCGAGCGAGCACGGGTGGCGACCACCGCGGAGATCCTCCGGCTGGCTCGTGCCCAGATGGAGGCCGAAGGGCCGGCGTCGCTGTCGCTCCGGGCGATCGCCCGCGAACTCGGCATGGTCAGCTCGGCCCTCTACCGCTACTTCCCCAGCAGGGACGAGCTGTTGACCGCGCTGATCATCGAGAGCTACGACCGGCTCGGGGAGGCCCTCGAGCGCGCCGACGCCGGCGTCCGTGCCCGGCACGACTTCCGCCGTCGTTGGCGCGTGGTCACCGGGGCGCTGCGCGACTTCGCGATCGCCCACCCGTCGGAATGGGCACTGCTCTTCGGCACCCCGGTGCCGGGCTACGCCGCCCCGCAGGACACGATCGGCCCCGCCAGCCGCTACACCCTGGTCATGGTGTCGATCCTCACGGACATGGCGGCGGCCGGCCACCGCCACGACGCCACCGTGCCGAAGGCGATGCGCGCCGACCTGACGCGGCTCCGTACCACCCTGTCGACCGACGCATCCGACGGCACGTTGGTGGTGGGGTTGACGGCCTGGGCCGCAGCGATGGGCGCCGTCAACCTCGAGTTGTTCGGCCACCTGCACAACGTCATCGACCAACCCGGCTCCCTGTTCGACTGCGTGGTCGAGCAACACGGTCGCATCATTCTGGGAACCGAATCGGGTACGACGTAGTCGAACCGGCATGGATCGACGAACCTTCCTCTCCGCCCTGCTCGTCACCCCCGCTGCGGCGGCCTTCCTCGCAGCGTGCGGCGATCCCGATGCGCAGCCCGGTTCCGGCGACACCACGCTGCCGCCGGGCAGCGCCGCACCCGCCACCACCTTCCCCGACACGACACAGCCGGGCGGGATCACCCACCCGACCGGCGCCGACGACGTGCTGCTGCGCTACGGGTACGAAGGCGGGTTCGTCACACCGGACACGCTCTTCGTGCGGACCCCCAACGTCCTGATCACCGGCGCCGGCGCCGTCATCACCCCGGGTGCCGTGCCCGCGATCTTCCCCGGCCCGCTGGTGATGCCGTTCTTCGTGCAGACCATCGACGAGACCGGCATCCAGAACGTCCTCGTCGCCGCCCAGCAGGCGGGGCTGCTGGCCACCCCGCCGGACTACACCCTGCCCGACGGCATCGGCATCGCCGACGCGCCCGACACCGTGGTGGCGCTGCAGGCCGACGGTGGCTCGTTCGAGCACCGCGCCTACGCCCTCGACATCACCGCAGCCGACGGCAACGCGTCCACCCCTGCACGCGACGCGCTGTCGGGCTTCATCACGAAGCTCAGCGACCTCGAATCGCTGGCGGGTGCGGACCACCTCGGTCCGCAGGAATCCTTCGTGCCGACGATGTACCGGGTCCGCGCCACGCCGGTCGATCCGTCGCAGTACGGCGAGCCGAAGCCCACCGTCCAGCCCTGGCCGGTCGACACCGGCCTTCGCTTGGCGGATGCGTCGCAGTGCGTCCAGGCCGACGCCAGCAAGGTCGGCGCGCTGTTCACGGCGTCGAACCAGCAGTCGTTCTTCACGGAGGACGGCATCACGTACTCGCTCGCCGTCGCAGCTGCGCTGCCCGGCGACCAGGCGTGCTGACACCGGCCGTCGTCACGCTGCCGTGATCAGCCCGAGGTGCTGGTTCCGGGATCGGTGACCGTCGGGACCGGCAGGCCCTGAGCGACGTTCTCGCGCAGGTGCTGCATGTACGTACGGAGGCTGTCGTAATCGGGTGAGCCCGGCTCGACGATCGGTGGCACCAGACCGACGCTCTCGAAGTTCCCGTTGTCGGCCTGCAGGTACGACATCAGCGCCCGCGCCTCCTCGACGGTCATCGTCGTGCGCACCTCGTCCTTCACCACGTCGGCGAGCTCGTTGAAGTTCGCCAGCAGGTCGCCGATGCCGATGTCCTGGGCGATCGTCTGCAGCAGGGTGCGCTGGCGTTCCATGCGCTGGTAGTCGCTGTCGGCCTTGCGCGACCGCACGTATCCGAGCGCCTTCGTGCCGTCCATGAACGTCCGCCCCGGGCCGATGGTGGGCGGCAGGCGATAGTTCGAGCAACGCAGCATCGCCGGCATCGGCAGCTCCTTGTCGAGGTCGATCGTGACGCCGCCGATCGCGTCGACGACCCGCACGAAGGCGCACGAGTTGACCATCACGTAGTCGTCGATGGTGATGCCGAGCGAGTAGCTGAGACCCTCCATCAGCGCGTTGATGCCCGGCTCCGTCCCGTCGCTGGTGTAAGCCGCCTTCAGTGTCGAGTCGGTGTCGACCGCCTCGTACACGGCGTTGATCAGGTCATCGAACCCGCTCGGGTACTTCGTGGTCATCGCCGAGCCGGGTGGGAACTGCAGGTGCGTGAGGTTGCGCGGCACCGACACGAGCGCGGTGTGACCGGTCGGTTGGTGGATCATCGCCAGGATCATCGTGTCGGTGCGCAGGCCGAGGCGGTCGGACCCCTCGTCGCTGCCCATCATCAGCACCGTTCGGTACTCATCGCCGCGGGTGTCGGCGGGCGCCGTCACCTGGCCCACGTCCTCGGACGAACCGAACACCTCGGTGACCACCGAGCGGGCCTGCTCCATCCGCACCACCGCGAACGTGGTCGGGATGGCCAGCAGTACCACTGCAGCGGTGCCCTGGCGGCGCATCAGCGTCGCCCGGCGCGGATCGACGATGCGGTCGGCGGTGAGGAACACGGCGACGATGCGGCTCGTGATGCCGGCCAACGCAACGATCGTGATGCCGCGCAACACGTTCGGCCTGGTGAACAGGCCCACCAGGTCGTCACGGTGCTGGACCACCATGATCAGCGCGAAGGTCGGCGCGATGACACCGGCGATGAACAGCAGCGCGCCGATGATCGGCGTGCGCCGCCACACGGCCAACCCCGGCAGCAGGACGACGCCACTGACGCCCGGTGACGGCGAGCGCCGCGCAGCGGGCGCATCCACGCGCCGTTCTTCGTGATCGGGCTCGTCCCGACCGGGGGGTCCATCCGTCATATGCTCCGTGTCAGCGTAGTGCTGCCATGTGGGGGCGGGGTGGCGGCGCACCCCCCTGACGAACCCATAGGAGCAACGATGCGACGCAAGCCGCTGCATTTCCCCATCGCCCTCGCCATCTGCATGATGGCGACGGATGGCCTGATGACGGCGTCGACCGCTGCGGCTGCGCCTCGTCCACAGGCCGTGGTGTCCGTCGCGGGCTTCACCGACTCGCTCGTCGGTTCGGTGAGCGCCCCGGTCGCCGTGTCGGCGCTTCCCGATGGGCGGGCCGTCGTGCTCGAGAAGGGCGGGAGCGCCCGCATCGTCCGCAACGGCGCGCTGCTCGCGACGCCGGCGCTCACCCTCGACGTGTGCACGGAGAGCGAACGCGGCCTGCTGGGGCTGGCGCCGGATCCGGCGTTCGGTGCCAATGGCTTCGTGTACGTGTACTACACGCTCCCCACCAGCCCCTCCACCTGCGTCAACCGGGTCAGTCGCTTCACGATGACGGGCGACACCATCGCCCCCTCGAGCGAACTCGTGCTGGTGGACAACATCGGGTCGCCATGCGGCAACCACAACGGCGGCGACGTGACCATCGGCGCCGATGGGTACCTGTACATCTCGGTCGGCGACGGTGGGTGCGACCCGCGCGACACCAGCCAGCGCGCCGGTGCCAATGACGCGGCGCAGGACCTCAGCCTGTTGAACGGCAAGATCCTGCGCGTGGTGCGCTCGACCGGGCTGCCTGCGCCGGGGAACCCGATCTCCGGTGTCGGCACCGTGTCGTGCCGCACGCGCGGCAACACGGTGGCCACGCCGACCACCAAGTGCCAGGAGTTGTTTGCGTGGGGTCTGCGCAACCCGTGGCGTTTCGCCGCAGATCCGAACACCGGTGCGACACGCCTGTTCGCCAACGACGTCGGCCAGGGCACCCGTGAGGAGGTCGACCAACTGCGCCTCGGCGCCAACTACGGCTGGCCGGTGCGTGAAGGCGTCTGCCCGCAGGGTCAGAACCCGCCGTGCGGGGCTACCGACCGCCGCTACGTCGACCCGATCACCGACTACCCGCGCCGCTTCGGCAGCTATGTCACCGGCGGTGCGTTCGTGCCGCACGGCGCGTGGGGTCAGGCGTTCGAGGGCAGCTATCTGTTCGCCGACGGCGGCAGCGGCCAGATCTATCGGCGCACCGCGGGCGGATCGGTGAACTACTCGGCTCCGTTCGCCACTGGTGCGGGCGGCATCTCCGACATGGACTTCGTGATGGAGGGCGCCGGCTGGTCGCTGCTGTACGTCAGCCCGCAGACCGGCGAGGTGCGCCGCATTCGGCAGAACCAGAGCGCGGCACCGTCGTCGGTGCCGCTGCACTACGTGCCGATCAGCCCAACTCGCGTGTACGACACGCGATCACTCGGCACCGCCTCCGGCGCGGTACGAGCCGGTTCGAGCCGGCTCGTGCGGCTCTCGGCCACGCAGGGGCAGCACCGGGCCGCGCTGGTGAACGTGACGGTGCTGCGGCCGGCCAGTGGTGCGGTGGTGACGCTGTGGGCGCCCGGGACGCGGCGACCGGCCACATGGACGATGATCGGCGCGTCCGGTGAGGTGACCACCAATGCCGCGATCGTGCCGGTGGACGCTCGGGGACGCGTCGTCCTGTTCAGTTCCGCCACGACACACGTCGCTGTCGACGTGGTCGGGTGGTACGACGTGGCGGCCGGCGGCAACGCGACGAGCGGTCGTTTCCGTCCCGTGACGCCGGTGCGAGCGGTCGACACCCGTGCCGCCGCGAGTGCGACGAATCGTTACACCCGCACGGCGAGCGGATCCGGGTCCGTCGTCAACGTGCCGGTCGCCGGCCGTAACGGCATCGCCGCGTCGTCGGGAAGCGTCGCGTTGTTCGTCACGGCCGTGGCGGGCAGCCCGTCCTCGCTCGGGTCCGTGGTCGGCGCCGCCCATGGTGTGGCCCCGCGCCTGCCGCAGGTGATCACCAACCGTGCGAACGACGTGCGCGGCAACATGGTCGTCGTGCCCATCGGCGCCGACGGCAGTGTCGACCTGCATCTGGGCGGCGGCGTGACGCACGTGCTCGTCGACGTGCTGGGCGCGTTCACCGGCGCGACCGCCCCGTCATCGTCGGCGGGCACCTTCGTGTCGGTCGCGCTGCGGCGCGAGGTGGACACTCGGTCGAGCATCGGGCTCGCCCGTCTCGCTGCAGGTGGCACCGGCACGGTGAACCCTGCGGCAGCGCCGGCCACCGCCATCGCGGTCGCTCAGGCGGTGACGATGGTGCGCGTCGGGGGAGCGGGCAACGTGCGCCTCTACCCGAGCACCGCCGCAGCACCGGTGTCCACGTCGGGTCACGCCACGGCAGCGGGGCAGACGCGTTCTGCGGGCACGATCACTCGCCTCGGCGCGGGCACCGAGCGCGCCGGCGCGTCGGTGGCGATGGACCTGGTGATCGGCGTCACCGGCTGGTATCGCCCGTGACCGCGACCCGACCGCCCTCCTGCGGCGATGGGTAGCCTGGCCACGTGACCCGGCTGCGTATCGCTCTGGCCCAGATCAACCCCACGGTCGGCGACCTCGACGGCAACGTCGCGAAGATCGCCGCGGCCTACGACGAGGCCGAGGCGGCGGGCTGCGACATCGTCGCCTTCCCCGAACTGGCCATCACCGGCTACCCGCCGGAGGACCTCGTGCTGAAGCCCGGGTTCGTCGCCGACAACCACGCCGCGCTCGCGAAGGTGGCGGCGCGTACCGGTCGGTGTGCGGCGGTCGTCGGTTTCGTCGACTCGGACCGCGACCTGTACAACGCCGCCGCGGTGTGCGCCGGCGGCGAGGTGCGCGGCACGTACCGCAAGCGGCTGCTGCCGAACTATGCGGTGTTCGACGAGGCGCGCTACTTCACGCCGGGCACCGACAACGACGACTTCGAGTTGTACGTCATCGGTGGTGTGAAGGTCGGCATCAGCATCTGCGAGGACGTGTGGAGCCCCACCGGTCCACTCGCCGAGCAGGCCGCTGGGGGCGCCGAGCTGAACATCAACATCAACGGCTCGCCGTTCCACGCCGGCAAGGCGGGCGACCGCGAGCGGATGCTCGCCACCCGTGCCGCCGACGCCAGCTGCGCGCTGGTGTACGTCAACCAGGTGTGCGGCCAGGACGAGTTGGTGTTCGACGGCGGCAGCATGGTGTTCGATGCGGATGGCCGTCTCGTCGCCCGCGCACCGCACTTCACCGAGCACCTGATGATCACCGACGTCGTCGTCGAGCCGGTGTACCGCAAGCGTCTGCTCGATCCGCGGGGTCGGCGCACCGAGCGCCCGATGCGGCTGGTCACCATCAGCGATCAGCCGGTGCCGCACCCCGACGTGCTGTCGGCGGCGGTCGAGCCGTTGCCGTCGGCGGATCAGGAGCTGTACGACGCGCTGGTGCTCGGTACCCGCGACTACGTCCGCAAGAACGGCTTCACCGACGTGGTGATCGGCCTTTCCGGCGGCATCGACTCCACCATCGTGGCGTGCGTCGCGGTCGACGCGCTCGGGGCCGATCATGTGCACGGCGTGTCGATGCCGTCGCGCTATTCCAGCGAGGGTTCGCGCACCGACGCGCAGGATCTGGCCGAGCGGTTGGGCATCGACTTCCGCACCGTTGCCATCGAGCCGGCGTTCGCGTCGTACCTCGACATGCTCGCGCCGTCGTTCGCCGACCGGCCCGCCGACCTGACCGAGGAGAACCTGCAGAGCCGCATCCGCGGCACCACGCTGATGGCGCTGTCGAACAAGTTCGGGTGGATGGTGCTGACCACCGGCAACAAGAGCGAGATGGCCGTCGGGTACTTCACGATCTACGGCGACAGCGTCGGCGGCTATGCGGTCATCAAGGACGTGCTGAAGACGCGCGTGTACGACCTGTGCCGGTACGTCAACGAGCGCCACGGACGGTTGATCATCAACGAGAGCGTGCTCACCAAGCCGCCGTCCGCCGAACTGCGCCCCGACCAGCGCGACGACCAGAGCCTGCCGCCGTACGAGGTGCTCGACCCGATCCTCGAGCTGTACGTGGAGGACGACCGCACCGCCGGCGAGATCATCGACCTCGGCCACGACGAAGCGATCGTGCGCCGCATCACGCGGCTCGTCGACGTCAACGAGTACAAGCGTCGCCAGTGCCCTCCGGGTGTGAAGGTGTCGACCAAGGCGTTCGGCAAGGACCGCCGCCTGCCGATCACCAACGGCTACCGCTGACCTGCTGAAGCCGCCCTCGCGCGTGCCCATCCGGCATCGCTGGCACCAGATGTTGCAGGAGATGCAACGTTCTGTGCCAGCGATCGTGCGCGCGGCGGCGGGCAAGCGGGTGCGATCGAGCGTCGCCCTGAAGGGTCGTGTTCCGTGCCCATGGGCGCGTTTCACCACCAGATCCGTCGCATTTCGCACCCATGG
>JBMOGW010000139.1:0-9569 GCA_049318165.1 Ilumatobacteraceae bacterium | reverse complement strand
GCCACGGGCATCGTCCGCATCGGCGACGACGAGGGCAAGGGCATCCCGGTCACCGTCGTCGACGACCAGGGTGACGAGCACCAGATCGTGCTGCCCACCGGTTCGCGTCCGATTGTCGCCGACGGTCAGGAAGTGAGCGCCGGCGCGCCGATCACCGACGGCCCCTTCGATCCGAAGGAGCTGATGGAGATCAAGGGCATCCGCGAGACCCAGACGTACCTCGTCGAAGAGGTCCAGAAGGTGTACCGCGACCAGGGTGTGTCGATCCACGACAAGCACATCGAGCTGATCGTGCGCCAGATGACCCGCCGCGTCGGCGTGCAGGAGCCCGGCGACACCGGTTTCCTGCCCGGCGAGCGTGCGGACGCCAAGGTGTTCCGCGACACGAACCGCCGCATGGTGGAGGAGGGCAAGAAGCCCGCCGAGGGTCGCCCGGAGATCATGGGCATCACCAAGGCGTCGCTGGCCACCGAGTCGTGGCTGTCGGCGGCCTCCTTCCAGGAGACCACCCGTGTGCTCACCGAGGCCGCCATCGACGGCAAGGGCGACAGCCTGCTCGGCCTGAAGGAGAACATCATCATCGGCAAGCTCATCCCGGCAGGTACGGGCATGATGCGGTACCGCGACTTCGACGTCGAAGCCCCGGACTACCAGCCGATGGCGTACTTCTCGACCGACGCCGACGAGGATCCGGCCGCCTATCTGGCCACGATCCACGGCACCTACAGCTCCGACGGCGCCGAGGGCGCCGCCGAGGCCTGATTCTCGGGCTCGTCCCGCAGAACTTCGGTTCTGCGGGACTGCTCACGTCCCGGCAGGTTGCCGCGTTGCGGCACCGGCCATAACATTGCAGGGTCCTGTGTCCGGGTGGTTCCGGCGCAGCGCTCGATTTCGTTTGCAGAGGTAGCAGAGTGCCCACCATCCAGCAGCTCGTCCGTCAGGGCAGGAGCACCAAGTTCTCCAAGACCAAGACGCCGGCCCTCAAGGGGTCGCCGCAGCGTCGCGGGGTGTGCACTCGCGTGTACACCAACACCCCGAAGAAGCCGAACTCGGCCCTTCGCAAGGTGGCCCGTGTGCGTCTCACCAGTGGTGTCGAGGTCACGGCCTACATCCCGGGCGAGGGTCACAACCTGCAGGAGCACAGCATCGTGCTCGTGCGCGGTGGTCGTGTCCGCGACCTGCCGGGTGTGCGTTACAAGATCATCCGCGGTGCGCTCGACGCTGCCGGCGTGAAGAACCGCAAGCAGGCCCGCAGCCGTTACGGCGCCAAGGCCGCGAAGTAAGAGGGATTGGTAGAGGAAGATGCCCCGTAAAGGCCCCGCCCAGCGCCGTGAGCTCATGCCGGACCCGGTGTACCGGTCGCTGCTCGTCACCCAGATCGTCAACAAGGTCATGCTGCACGGCAAGCGCTCGATCGCCGAGAAGATCGTGTACGACGCGCTGAAGATCGTCGAGGAGAAGACCGGCAGCGAGCCGATCGCCACCCTCAAGCGTGCGGTCGACAACATCAAGCCGCCGCTCGAGGTGCGCAGCCGCCGCGTCGGTGGCGCCACCTACCAGGTGCCGGTCGAGGTGCGTCCGCGTCGTGCGGGCACGCTGTCGATCCGCTGGCTGGTCGACTTCAGCCGTGCCCGTCGTGAGAAGACGATGGCCGAGCGTCTGGCCAACGAGGTCATGGACGCCGCCAACGGTCTGGGCGCCGCGATCAAGCGTCGCGACGACATGCAGAAGATGGCCGAGAGCAACAAGGCGTTCGCCCACTACCGCTGGTGAGCCCTTGGCGTTCGCGCCGCAACGAATCGAGTCGAACCCGCCCTTCGGGGCGGGTTCGGTCGTTTTCGGCCTGGTCACGACCCGTCGCGCTGATCCGCGCTTGACGTACATACGGAGTATGTGCATACTCGGTATCTATGACGGTTCGGGAAGGATTGCTGGCGCTGCTGCAGGACGGGCCGCGCTACGGCTACCAACTGAAGACCGAGTTCGAGGCCGCCACCGGCGGCGTGTGGCCGCTCAACGTCGGGCAGGTGTACACGACGCTCGATCGGCTCGAGCGCGACGGCATGGTGCGCATCCAGGAGGGCGCGTCGACCAACGCGCAGAAGATCTACGAGATCACCGACGGGGGCCTGGCGGAGGTGGGGGCGTGGTGGCAGGCGGTGCCGGCCGACGAGCCGCCGCCACGTGACGAGTTGATGCTGAAGGTGTTGATGGCCATCGAGCACGACGCCGAGCACGGCCTGCGGGTGGTCACCCATCAGCGCACACAACTCCTCGCGCTGCTGGCGGCCAAGCGCCGCGAGCGTGCGGCACAGGGTGACGCCGGGCTGGCTGCGACGTTGGTGACCGAGGCGCTCGTCGCCCGGGCCGAGGCCGATCTGCGCTGGCTGGATCGATGCGAGGCGGCACTCGTGCGCCGTCGCACGGAACACGACGACGCGGCCGAGGCCGCGGGACGGAAGGGAACCACATGACGGGCACACCTGCGTTGCAGTTCGAGCGCGTCGCCAAGACGTACGGCGACGGGCCCACCGAGGTGCGTGCGCTCGACGGCGTCGACCTCGAGATCGGCGCCGCCGAGTTCGTGGCGGTGATGGGGCCGAGCGGCTGCGGCAAGAGCACGCTGCTGCACTTGGCCGGTGCGTTGGAGGACGCAACCTCCGGCGTCGTGCGAGTGCACGGCCGCGACCTGGCGGCGATGTCGGCCACCGAGAAGGCGGCCCTGCGCCGCACCGAGGTCGGCTTCGTGTTCCAGCGGCTCAACCTGGTGGCCTCGCTGTCGGCCATCGAGAACGTCGCACTCCCGCTGGAGCTGCGCGGTGTGTCGCCGAGGCAGGCAGCCGTCGAGGCGCGCGATGCGCTGGTGGCTGTCGGCCTCACTGCTCAGCTCGATCGCTATCCGGACCACTTCTCCGGCGGGCAGCAGCAGCGCATCGCCATCGCCCGCGCCATCGTCGGCGGGCGGGGCATCCTGCTGGCCGACGAGCCCACGGGTGCGCTGGACTCGCAGACGGCCGACGATGTGGTGGAGCTGTTGGCGAGCCTGCCGGCGAGCCAGGGGACGGCAGTGGTGCTGGTGACGCACGAGCCGCGCTTCGCCAGCTGGGCCGACCGTGTGGTGTTCCTGCGTGACGGCAAGGTGGTCGATCAGACCAGCGTGACGCCGCCCGCGCCGCGATCGTCGGCCGAGCCGATCTCCGTCGAGGGGCAGTGATGCGGTTGGCATGGCGGCTCGCCCAACGCGAGGTGCGCCGTCGCAAGGGCCGCACCCTGATGGTGGTGCTGCTGGTGGCGGTCACCGTCGCCGGCATCACCGTGGCCGACCTCGCCTACCGTTCGCACAACCTGCGCAACGCCTCCGACTTCGGTGCCGCCGACCTCCGCCTCACCGCCAACGCCAGCTTCGCGGGACCAGCGGGATTCCCGACGCTGGACGACGTGTTGGCGTCGCTCCCTGCGGGGGCGAGCACGGTCACCGGCGAGGAGACGTACAGCCTGCCCGTGCAGCGTGCCGACAAGCCCGGGCTGGCCGGTCCGGCCAACCTGACCACGCTCGACCTCACGGTGCCGATGCTGCGTGGCGCCACCATCGTGCGCGCCGGACGATTGCCGGCCGCGCAGGACGAGGTGGCGCTCGGCAGCGACGTCGCGACTCGTCTGCAGGTCGGTGTGGGTGATCGGTTGCAGTTGGCGCATCCGGATGTGGCGTTCACCGTCGTCGGTATCGCCGACCGTGCGGGTGGTGACGCATCGCTGTTCGCCGCGCCGGGCTACCCGACGGAACTCCTCGTGCCGGGGGCTGCAAGTCGGGTCGTGTACGTCGCCGGCGTGCCGACCGGTTGGTTCCCGTTCAACGAAGCGAACGCGTACGTCGGCGTGGAGTACCCGCCGACCACTCGGGAGCCGGCGCCCGAGGAGATCCTCATCGTGTGGCTGGCGATGACGTTGCTGTTGGGCGTGCTGGGCATCGTGATCGCCGCGGCGTTCGCAGCCAGCGGCCGTCGTCAACTGGTGACCCTCGGCCAGTTGGGGGCGACCGGAGCGGACCAGCGCTTCGCCCGGCGTTTCCTCGCCCTGCAGGGCCTCGTCACGTCGGTGGTGGGTGCCGTGGTCGGCGTGGGAGTCGGGGCCGCCGTCGCCGCAGCGGTCGGCGATCCCGTGCTGCGCCGCGGCGAGTGGGACGTGCGGCTGCTCGACCTCTCGTTGATCGTCGGCACCACGGTGGTCGTCGGCACGCTCGCTGCGCTGCTGCCGACCCGGGCGTTGGCGAAGGCGCCGGTGCTCACTGCGTTGGCGGGGCGTGCGCCGGTGCGTCAGGTGCCGCGGTGGCAGGTGCCGCTGGGGGTGGTCGCGATCCTCGGCGGGTTGGGCGTGCTCGGCCTGTCGGTGTCGTCGGTCGCCGACGGCGCCGGCGACGCCATCGCGATCATGCTCGCGATGGTCAGCGCCGGGGCCGTGCTCGGTGGCGTGTGTGCGCTGTCACCCGTGGTCGTCGACCACTGGCGCTGGATCGGCGGCCGGCGGGCCGGCACCGTCCGGCTGGCCGTGCGCTCGATGGTGCGCCACCGTGCCCGCTCGGCGGCGCTCGTCGCGGCGATCGCCGCCGTCGGTGCTGCGGGCGTCGCGGGCGCGTCGGGCATCGAGCGCTGGAGCCAGCTCGACCGACTGGATCGCGCGTTCGGCGTCACCCGGCTCGACGTCGTCACGATCAGCCCCGACGTGTCGTTCCTCAACGACACCGGAACGATCGACGATCCAGGCGCCGCCGGCACCGAGCGGCGTCGCGCCGAGGTCGACGCCATCGTGTCGGGCATCGAGTGGTCGTCGGCATCGATGGTGGCCGACCGGCTGAGGCAGACGACGATCTTCGTTGCCGACGATGCGACGCTGCGGGCACTCGGCGTTCCCGAGTCGCAATGGGCCGCGTTCCAGGCGCCCGGGCCCGGAATCCGGATCGCCGTTCGCCACCACGAGGTGGACAACGAGTTCGAGACCGAGGTGCCGACGCTGACGGTGGGACTGGCGCAGGTCGTCGACGAGTCCACGGTGGCGGCGTCACCTGCCGAGTGGCAGCGGTTGTCGCCGACGCTGATCGGCGTGGCGCCGACGGATCTCACCGACGCCCAGCGGCAGCAGATCGCGAACACGTCGTTCGCCGACCAGTACGCGAGTTGGTTCACGGACGTCGTGCCCGCCGAGCAGGCGATCGTGAACGTCGAGTACAAGCCGTCGAGTCGTCTCCACATCTCCCGCACTTCGGCGCGGTGGTTGGTGATCGTCGCGTTGCTGCTGCTCGTCACGGTCATCGTCGCCATCGGTTTGGCGTTGTGGGCGGCGGAGGGCAAGGTGGAGCGCGATCAGCTCGTCGCCGTGGGCGCACCGCCGTCGGCGCTCGCCCGCATGGCCGGAGCCCGGGCGTGGATCATCTCGACCACGGGTGGGCTGATCGCCGTGCCGCTCGGGTGGGTGATGCTGGGGACGATCCTCAACGCGGCCGACAAGTCGTCGCCGTTCCCCACGCTGACGGCGCTGATGGTGGCGCTGGCCATCCCGCTCGTGGTCGCCGGCGGCGCCGTGGTGGCCAGCCGCGTCGCCCAGGCCGCACACCCGGTCATCGGTTCGTCGATGTCGCTCGACTGACGGCGCCCGCAGAACTTAAGTTCGGTGGGGCGGGCTCAGCGCAGGGGCTTGGCCATGCAGTAGCTGAGGGGCGCGCCGATGTACTCGCCCCACGGCTCGCACTGGTCGAACCCGAACCGGCGGTAGAGCGCGACGGCGGCGGTGAGGTGCTCGCCGGTCTCGAGGCGCAGCTCCTCGTAGCCCTCGGCGACGGCGGCGTCGACGATGGTGGTCAGGATCGCCGCGCCGAGTCCTTCGCCGCGGCGGGCCGGGTCGGCCCACATCCGCTTCACCTCGGCCGAGCGTTCGTCGATCCGCCGGTACGCACCGCACGCCGCCGGCACGCCGTCGACATAGGCGATGTAGAACGCGCCGTTGCCGGGTGCCACGTCGTCCGGGTCGATGTGGATGAAGCAGATGCCGCCGTCCGGCTCGGTGGACATCAGCTCTCGGTCGAGCTGGTCGAGCAGCGGGCGCACATCGGGGTGGTCGAGTTGGCGGGCGAGGATCTCGAGGGTCATGGGTCCGGTGGGGGTCAGTCGGTGAGCATCTTGCGCAGGCGGCGGCCGAGCGCCGTGGCACCCATCGCCGTGCCGGTGGCGACGGTCATGTGGCCCATCTTGCGGCCGGGGCGGGCTTCGGCCTTGCCGTACAGGTGCAGCGCCACGGCCGGGTTCTGCAGGATCTCCTGCCACTTCGGCTCGCCGTCGGTCCACAGGTCGCCCATCAGGTTCAGCATCGCCACGCCGGGCACCAGCAGGCGGGTCTCGCCGAGGGCCAGGCCGCACACGGCACGCACCTGCTGCTCGAACTGGCTGGTGACGCACACGTCGAGCGTGTAGTGGCCCGTGTTGTGCGGGCGGGGCGCGATCTCGTTGATGTACACGTCGCTGCCGACGATGAACATCTCCACGCACATCACGCCGACGAAGTGCAGTTCCTCGGCGATCCAGGTGCACACCTGTGCCGCCTGTTCGGAGCTGTCGGCCGGCATGTACGCCGGTGCCCAGCTGACGTCGAGCACGCCCTTCAGGTGCTGGTTCTGCGCGACGGCGTAGCTGCAGGTGCGCCCGTCCTCGGTGCGGGCCACCACCACCGACAGCTCGCGGTCGAGCGCCAGCTTCTGCTCGACGACGCACGGCACCCTGCCCAGTTCGTCCCACGCGGCGGCGAGGTCCTGGTAGGTCTCCACCTCGCGTTGGCCCTTGCCGTCGTAGCCGAGGCGTGCGGTCTTGATGATCGCGGGGAACTGCACGACGGAGGCGATGTGCAGGTCGTCGTCGGTCTGCAGCACGGTGTACGGGCCGACGGGGGCGCCGATGCCCTCGAGGAACGCCTTCTCGCGGATGCGGTCCTGGCAGATCTCCAGCGCGTCGGGCGACGGGTTCACCGTCACTCGGTCGGCGATGGTGCGCAACGCCGCGGCGGGCGCGTTCTCGAACTCGGTGGTGACGACGGCGCACGTGACGGCGAGCTGCTCGAGCGCTACCGGGTCGTCGTATGCGGCGACGATGTGGTGGTCGGCCACCTTGCCGGCGGGTGCCGACGGGTCGGGATCGACGACGGTGGTGGCATAGCCCATCGTGCGTGCGGCCATGACGAAGTAGCGGCCGAGCTGGCCGCCGCCGAGGATGCCGATGCGTGCGGGCGGGGTGATGACGGTGTGGGTGCTCATGCGGGGGGAAGGGTGCTGTGCGCGGCGTCGTGATGACGGCGCGATCGGTACTCGGTGAGGGCGGTGGCGAACGCTGGGTGGTCGTGCGCCAGCAGGGCCACGGCGAACAGGGCGGCGTTGGTGGCGCCGGCCTCGCCGATGGCGAACGTGGCCACCGGCACGCCGGCCGGCATCTGCACGATGCTGTACAGGCTGTCCTGTCCGCCCAGATGGCGGCTGGGCACCGGCACGCCGAGCACCGGCACCGCGGTCTTCGCCGCCAACATGCCGGGCAGGTGCGCGGCGCCGCCGGCGCCGGCGACGATGGCGCGCAGCCCGCGGCCTTCGGCCTCCTCGGCGAACGTGAACATCTCGTCGGGCATGCGGTGCGCCGACAGCACCTGGCACTCGTGTGGCACGCCGAACTCGGTGAGGACGTCGACCGCCCGGCTCATGGTCGACCAGTCACTGGTCGACCCCATCACGACGGCGACGAGGGGTGCGCTCACGTCACCAGTCTGGCGCGTCAGACCGCCGCACCGGCACGTTCGCCGTCAACGACGGCGGCGTGAGCACGGCGCGGCGCCAGGCAGTCGCCGACGCGTTCGACGCTGATGCCAGCGGCCTTCAGGTCGTGGTACAGCCACTCGACCGGGTTCGGCGGCACGGCCAACACCACCCAGTCGGGACGGCGCGTCTGGTTCTGGCCGGTCGGATGGTGCAGCAGCGTCAGCTCTCCGTCGGCCATGCCCATCGGCACCAGGTCGGTGGTCTGCACGATGCCCTTGCTGCCGGCTCGCATCCACCAGTTCTCCATGTCGAGCGTGATGCCCAGGTCCTGGCCCACCACCATGCCGTTGGTGACGACCTCGACCTGGCAGCCGCGGTCGGCAAGCAGTTCGGCCACCGAGGTGGCGTGGTGGAAGCCGATCTCGTCCACCACCACGACCGACTGGCCGGGCTGCGGCCCGCCGTCGGCGGCGCTGCCGTCGATCACCTCGCGCACGTCGGCCACGTTCGTCACGTCACCCGGCACCCACCACGGGCGGGCGGGCTCGGCACCGGTGGCGACGATCACGTGGTCGGGCTTCCGTTCCTCCACGAGCCCTGGCCACACGCCGACGCCGTACTCGAACTTCACGCCCAGGCGGTCGCACTCGTTCAGTTGGTTGCGGATCATGTCGCCGAACTCGGCCCGGTTGGGCACGCTGGCGGCGATGCGCACCTGGCCTCCGGCCTGGTCGCTCTTCTCGAGCACGGTGACGTGGTGTCCGTTGCGGGCGGCGGCGATGGCGGCCTGCAGCCCGGCCGGGCCGGCGCCCACCACCATCACCTGCTTCGGCTTGGCGGTGAGGTGCACCGTGCCGACGCCCTGTGCCTCGCGGCCGGTGCGCGGGTTCTCGATGCAGCCGAGCCAGCGGTTCAGGCCCATGCGGCCAACGCACTCCTGGTTGCACGACAGACACAGGCGGATGTCGTCGGTGTCGCCGGCACGGGCCTTGGCGGCGAAGTCGGGATCGGCGATCTGGCCGCGCACGATGCCGACCAGGTCGCAGTGGCCTTCGGCGATCGCCCGCTCGGCCTGCAGCGGGTCCTTGAACCGGCCGACACCGACGACGGGCAGGTCGACCGCCTTGCGGAAGGCGGACGGGATGAACATCGCGTACCCGGGCGGGATGTGCATGCTCGCCTCGATCATGAACAGGCTGGCGGTGGCCACGCCGATCGAGGTGTTGATGTAGTCCACCTGCCCGGTGGCTTCGGCGATCTCGGCGATGCGGACGGCGTCGTCGATGGTGGTGCCGCCGTCGATCAGCTCGTCGCCGCAGATGCGCACGCCGAGTGCGAGACGGTTGCCGATCACCTTGCGGACGGCGGCGACGATCTTCACCAGCAGGCGGGCGCGGTTCTCGATGCTGCCGCCGTACTCGTCGGTGCGCGTGTTGGTGGCGGGGGAGAGGAACCCGCGCACGATGCTGCTGTGGCTGCACTGCAGCTCGATGCCGTCGAATCCGCCTTCGGCGCAGTGCTCGGCGACGACTGCGTACCCGGCGATGATCTCGTCGATGTCGGCGTGCGTGACGGCCTTGGGCACCTCGCGGAACAGCGGGTCGGCCACCGGCGACGGCGCCCACACCGGCAGGCGCGAGTACATGCTGCTGGCCTGGCCGCCGTTGTGGTTGATCTGGGCGAAGATCGGCACCCGGTGGCGGTGGACGGCGTCGGTGATGGCCCGGTAGCCGGGGATGACGTCGCGGTGGAAGCCGTGGATGAGCTTCTCGTACGGCCAGTCGGT
>JBMOGW010000138.1:0-9675 GCA_049318165.1 Ilumatobacteraceae bacterium | reverse complement strand
ACGTGGTGCACCGCCGTGAGGCCGATGTTCTCGTTGGCGCGGCCGTCGCCGGCGACATAGTGACTGTCGAGCATCTCGTCGTCGTACGTCGCACGGTTGAAGTCGTCCTCGTAGGGGCTGCCGTCGACACCAGGGCTGGCAAGCGTGTCGGCGTCGGGCGTGCCCGTCGGGACCGCATGGTGCGCGATGTCGTCGAGGAACGCGCCGCCGGTGCGCTGTGCGCCCGTCGTCGTGGTGGCGGTGCCGCCCAGAGAGGGCAGTGCGCCCTCGGTCAGGGTGGCGCCGTCCTCGCTCATGACGAGCTGGGGAAACCCGTTGGGTCCGGGCACGAAGTTGCCGTACGGGTCGGTCGCCACCAGGGGAACGGCGGTCACGTCCGAGTCGACCAGCTCGATGCCGAGGATGTTGCGCGCCTGCGCCTTGACGGCAGCCCAGTTGGCCATGCCGTCACCGGGGCCGTGGAGAAGGTGACCGGTCGCGACAGGCACACCGCCGAGCAGTTGGTACTCGCGCAGGAACACCTGGTGCGACGGGTGCGAGGAGTAGGTCTGACTCTGATCCACGAACGACGACGTCTGGTTGATCGCGTCACCCTCGCCGGTCTTCGCCGCACGGGTCAGGAACATCACGTTGGTGCGTGCTCCCGGCGTGTAGAGCGCATCGTCCGGGTTCAGGTTGATCATCACGGTGCCGGCAGCCGAGCTCTTCGTCAGCAGGTCGAGGCCGTGGTCGAAGAACTGGCCGAACAGCGTGAACCACGAGTTGTAGGACGCGGAGATGCCGCCGTCCGGCGTGGAGTTGCCGATGAAGAAGGTGCCCTCCTCGTCGATGGTCGGTGCCCCGCCGTTCACGGCGACCGCCGAAGGGTTGTTCGCCGACTGGTCGGCGATCAGGTTGCTGATCACGCGAGGCGACCGGTCGAGGATCGGAGCGCCTGCAGGCTGCACGATCGGGTAGGAGTCACGCCACTGGGCAGGGGCGACACGCGGGAAGGTCTCGCCCGCCGTGCCGTACTTGGCCTGGCCGTCGACGATGTTGTTGCACGTGCCGTCGACCGTACGAAGACCCAACGGCAACGTGATGCCCACGCCGCCCACGGGAATCTGGTTCGGGCCGGGCCCGATGAGCGCGCCGCACGGGCCGGTCTCGGCCGTCGTGTTGGCGACGTGGTGCTCGGCGATCTTGATCTGCTGGAGGATGAAGCGCAGGTCAGATGGCGCCAGTTCGAACCCCTGTTGGATCGGCGCCGCCGCGCTCGGGGTCATGGAGGTGACGACGAACACGGGAATGGCGCTCGCGGCGGCCAGCACGGCAGCGAGCTGCCTGCGTGGTCCCGAGAACCGTTCTTCGTGACGCCCATGGATCGGCTTCCGCCTGAATCGAAACATTGGAGGGTCCCTTCGTGAGTGGATGGGACGACCGTGCACCACGTCACTCGGGATCCACTCGTGCGGGCCCGCGATCGACCCAGGCCCCCGCCGGTGGCCGGCTCGCGCTGAGACCCCTTCGATCTCGTGCAGACCTCGCTCCGACCTTTGAACCGCAGGTCACCGTGGGTGCGCGGCGTGCCGTGGGCAGCCTTCGGACACCGATCCGCGGACTGTCAAGAACGTCGCAAGATCTTGATCAACGGCCTCATTCGCTCACTTCGAGTGCCGCCGCAGCACCGTGAGTGCGGCATTGCGGCCGCTGGCGCCCCACACGCCTGCGCCGGGGAACGTCGCCGCACCGGTGAGATACAAGCCCTTCACGTCGGTCTCGTAGCGGGTGAGTTCAGGGTTCTGGTTGTGCAGCGCGGCCAGCGGCCCGCCGGCGAAACTGGTGGCATGGCCATGGGGGAGATGGAACTCCCGCTCGTAGCGATCGGGGGTCATCGCTCGCCACTCGACCACCGTGTCGCGGAAGCCGGGCTGCGCCAGTTCGGCGAACAGGTCGAGCCACCGAGCCGGCTCGGTGCTGTTGGCCCAGCCACCCGGGTGCGCGTAGGGCGTGAACAGCGCCTCGAGGCTGAGCACATGGCGACCTTCGGGGGCGAGCGTGGGGTCGGTGACGCTGGGAACGTTGGCCAGCAGGCCGGGCCGGGCGAGCACCTTGCCCACCTGCATCAGCTCGTAGCCGCGGTGCATCTCGCCGATGGAGGGTGCGATGCACATCGTGGAACCGAGGTCGACGTCGTGTCCGGCGTCCTGCACGGAGCGCAGCCGCGGCACCTCGGTGACCACGGCATCGATCTTCGACTCGTAGCCGTCGGCGTGCGGGATGTTCCGCCACCGTTCGACCAGACGGTGTGCCTGCGGCGGCGGATTCGTGAGCCAGTGGAGGAACGTGTCGTGGGGGTTGCACGCCGACACCACCACCGGCGCCGTGATCTCGGTGCCGTCGTCGAGCGTGACGCCACGCACGGCGGGGCCCTCGCAGGTGATGGCCGACACCTTCGAGTCGGTGCGCAGCGTGCCGCCGGCGAGCTCGAACGACTTCTGCAACGTCGCCGGCAGTTGGCCGCTGCCACCCACCGGGCGGCCCAGGCGGCCGACGTGCCGCATCGCGTAGGTGAGGCCGGCGAGGCCGCTGCCCGGCGTCTCGGGGGAGATACCCCACACCATCGGGCCCACCAGCAGCGCCGGCGCCTGGAGCGCGTCGGTGCGGAAGAACTCGCGCATCACGTCGGCGGCGGTGCGGCGGCTCCAGCGCAGCAACGTGGCAGCGCCGCGACCTCGGTGCTCGACGAGCTTGCGGGTGAGTCCGCCGATGGTGGGTGGTTCGTTCGCCGCGTCGAACACCAACTTCACCGCAGGCAGCGCTGTCTTCAGGTAGCGGCGGTAGCCGTCGACCTCGGTGGGATGGGTGCGGGCGATCGACTCGATGGTCTGCTCGATGTCGTGGTGGCTGGCCCACGCCGGGCCGCCCGACCACGTGAGGTTGAACTGCGACGGCTCCACCTCGAGGTACTGCAGGCCCAACTCGGCGAGGCCGAGCTCCTCCATGATGGGCGTGGTGCGGAAGGTGACGTGGTCGCAGTTGCAGATGTTCACCGTGGCGCCGGCGAACTCCTCGCTGGCCGCTGTGCCCCCCACGTCGTGCCGGGCTTCCACCAGCAGTGTCCGTAGGCCGCCCTTGGCGAGGTAGGCGGCGCAGACCAGTCCGTTGTGCCCGGCGCCGACGACGATCGCGTCGTAGTCGTTGCCGTTCATCCAGCCAGTCTCGCAGGGTGTGCGCGGCAGGCCGAAGCTAACGTGAACTCGTGACTTCCAAGGTGCGCTACTTCGCCGATCTGACCGGGCCGCAGGTGTCCGAACTCCTCACCGAGCGGAGCATTCTCGTGCAGCCGTTGGGTGCGATCGAGCAGCACGGGCCGCACCTTCCGTTGAGCACCGACAGCGTCGTGGCCACCGCGGTGGCCGAGGCTGCGGTCGCGGCGGTGGGTGAGGAGCTCGACGTCTGGCTGCTGCCGACGCTGGAGTACACGAAGAGCAACGAGCACGCCTGGAGCCCCGGCACCGTGTGGCTGAGTGCCACCACGCTGCTCGCCGTGCTCGACGACCTCGGCCGCTGCATCGCGACGACACCGGCGAAGCGGCTGGTGTTCCTCAACGGGCACGGCGGCAACAGCGCGCTGTTGAACGTCGCCAACCGCGAACTGCGGCTGGCGCACGGGCTGATGACGTTCCTCACGCACCCCGGCGTGCCAGCCGACCAGGGCGGCCTGTCGCCGGTGCACGAGCTGGGAATGGGCGTGCACGGCGGCACCGACGAGACGTCGATGATGTTGCATCTCGCGCCACACCTCGTCGACATGTCGAAGGCCGAGCGCCGAGTACCCGAGGCCATCGCCGAGAACCAGTACGTGAAGTTCGGCGGCCGCGTCAGCTTCGGCTGGATGTCGAACGACTTCCACCCGGACGGCTACATCGGCGATCCGACCACGGCCGACGCCGACCTCGGCAAGCAGTTGTTCGAAGGTTCCGTGCAGGGCTTCTGCGAGGCGCTGCGCGAGATCGCACGCTTCAACTACGGGCGCCCGGCATGACGGACCACTCGTCGCTGCGGATCGACGCCGAGCGCCTGTGGGGGCGCCTCGCAGCGCTCGGCGAGATCGGCGCCGTGCACGGCCCGAACGGCGAGAAGGGCAACGCTCGACTGGCGCTCACCGACGCCGACCGGGACGGTCGCGACCTGGTGGTCGGGTGGATGCGCGACCTCGGGCTCGACGTCAGCATCGACGCGATCGGCAACGTCGTCGGCACCCGTGCCGGTACCGACCCGAGCGCCGCGCCCGTGATGGTTGGGTCGCACATCGACACCGTCCGCACCGGGGGCCGGTTCGACGGCAACCTCGGCGTGCTCGGTGGCCTGGAGGTGGTCGAGACGCTCGAGCAGCACGGCATCGCCACCCGTCACCCGATCAGCGTGGCGGTCTTCACCGACGAGGAAGGCGCTCGCTTCCAACCCGACATGCTCGGCAGCCTGGTGTACGTCGGCGGCATGGCGCTGGAGGACGCGCTCGACGTGCGCGCCGCCGACGACGGTGCCCGGCTCGGTGACGAACTGGCTCGCATCGGCTACGCGGGCAGCACACCCTGCCCGGCCGCATCGGCCCCGCACGCGTACTTCGAGCTGCACATCGAGCAGGGCCCCGTGCTGGAGGACGAAGGCGTCACCATCGGCGCGGTCACCGGCGTGCAGGGCATCTCGTGGACCGAGCTGACCATCACCGGCCAATCGGCACATGCCGGCACCACGCCGATGCGCCTGCGCAAGGACCCGGGCTACGTGGCGGCCGCCATCACCGCAGGCGTACGCGCCATTGCGCAGGAGATGGGCGGCACGCAGGTGGCGACGGTGGGCCGGATGGACTTCCACCCGAACCTCGTCAACGTCGTCCCGGCGAAGGTGACGATGACGGTCGACCTGCGCAACACGGACGAGTTGTTGCTCCAACAGGCCGAGGGGATCTTCGCGATGCTCTGCGATCAGCTGGCCGCGGAAGAGGGCGTCACCATCGAGCGCCGGCAGCTCGCGCGCTTCGAGCCGGTCGAGTTCGATGCGTCGAAGATCGATCTCGTCGAGGCCACTGCACAACGGCTCGGCCACTCGACGATGCGCATGCCGAGCGGTGCCGGTCACGATGCACAGATGCTGGCGCGAGTGTGCCCGACCTCGATGATCTTCGTGCCGAGCGTGAACGGTCTGTCGCACAACATCGCCGAGTACACGCACCCGCACGACATCGCTGCGGGCGGCGACGTGCTGTTGCACGTGGTGCTCGCCTCGGCGGAGCCGGTCTGATGGCGGCGCGCTTCGATCTGGTCACTCTCAACTCGCCGCGGACGGATCATCTCGCCACCTTCTGGTGCGCGGCCGTCGGTCTGCACGAGTCCACGCGCGAGGACGAGGACCGTTGGATCGTGTTGGCCGACGAGGGAGGTGTGCAGCGCATCGGGCTGCAGCGCGGCGACGTGCGACTTGGCACGGTGCATCTCGATCTGGCGTGCTCGCTCGACGAGTTCGACGACGAGCTGGAGCGTCTGCTCGTGCTCGGCGCCACCGAGGTGGAGCCGCCGCGTCGCGAGCCCTACGGGATGATCGTCAACCTCGCCGACCCGGACGGCAACGCGTTCGACCTCTGCGCGTACGCCTGAGCAGGGACCTTCGACCCGGATCGGTCCGCCACCGAGGACCCGACTGGTAGAACGGGCGCATGGGCGTCCTCATCGACAATCCACTGCTGCTGCTGTTCCTGGTGGTGGGCGTGGGGGCGGCGCTCGGGCAGGTGCGCATCAAGGGCATCGCCCTCGGCCCGGCGGCAGCGCTCTTCGTCGGCCTGGCGGTGAGCGCGGCGGACGACCGGTTGGCGAACACGCCAACGATCGTTCAGCAGATCGGCCTCGCGCTGTTCATCTACACGGTCGGTCTGGCGAGTGGTCCGTCGTTCCTGGCCGAACTGCGGCGAGGCGGAGCGCGTGTACTCGTCGGCGTGGCCGTGTTGCTCGGGGCGGTCGCCCTCGTGGTCGTCGGTGTGGCGAGCATGCTCGGCCTCGACACCGGTGCGCGCGGCGGCCTGTTCGCCGGCTCGCTCACCAACACGCCTGCGCTGTCGGCGGCAATCAGCTCGCTCGGTGATCGCATTACCTCCGGCGACGTCACTGATCCGGTGGTCGGCTATTCGCTTGCCTATCCGCTGGGCGTGCTGACGATGCTGCTGGCAGCGGCCTGGTCACTGCGGCGGGCGACCCGTCGCGCCGCGGCTGCCGGCGAGCCGGTCGAGACGGGCGCCGCCGAGCTCACGAACGCGACGCTGATGGTGGTGCGCGCTGACCTGCCGGCTCTGGGTGAGCTGCGCCACTGGGAAGGGACCCGACTCGCGTTCGGCCGTTACGAGCACGACGGCGTGGTGCAGCTGGCCACCACCGACGTGCAGTTGGCGCAGGGCGACCTGTGCACGGTCATCGGCGCGCCGGACGACGTCGAGCGGTTCCTGGCGTGGGCGGGGGAGCGCAGCGGTCGTCATCTGCCGCTCGACCGTGCGATGCTCGACTTTCGTCGCATCTCCGTGTCGAACCGCAAGCTCGCCGGGGTCCACCTGCGCGAGTTGGACCTCGAGGGGCGGTTCGGGGCGACGATCACCCGTGTCCGGCGCGGCGACATGGACCTGGTGGCCGACGGCAACTTCGTGCTGCGCCTGGGCGACCGGCTGCGTGTCGTCGGTCCGTCGGCGCGGATGAGCGAGGTTGCCAAGCTGCTCGGCGACTCGGATCGCAGCCTCGGTGAAGTCGATGCGATGGGCTTCGCGCTCGGCATGGGCATCGGCCTGTTGATCGGCCTGATCGCGATCCCGCTGCCCGGGGGCGGCGAGATCGAGCTCGGCGTCGGTGGCGGCCCGCTGATCGCCGGTCTGGTGCTCGGCACGCTGTCGCGCACCGGCCCGATCACGTGGCAGATCCCGCACGCGGCGAACCTGACGTTGCGACAGCTCGGCATTCTGGTGTTCCTCAGCGCCGTCGGCATCCGTTCGGGTGCGACGTTCGGTGACGCCGTCGGCACGGGCGTCGGGGCGCGGGTGGCCATCGCCGCGGCGATCATCACCGGCTTCATCGCTGTGGCCTCGCTGGCGCTCACCCGCATCGTCGGCGCCGACCCCGTCACCGCCGCGGGCCAGATCGCCGGCATCGAGACGCAGCCCGCCGTGCAGGCGTACGCCGCCGAGGCGAGCAAGGGCGACCCTCGCGTGGACGCTGGATACGCCCTGGTGCTGCCGCTGGCGATGATCGTCAAGCTGATCCTCGTGCAGCTCCTCGTCTGACCCGGCTCAGACGCCGCGGTTCGCCCGAACCTGTCACGCCCCGACCGCCATCGAAGGCGGTCACGCCGCGACATCTTCACGTGGACGGCCGGACGGTGGCTACTTCCAGGGCCAGGCGCGTGCCATGAGGACGACAGTGACCGCAGCACCGATGGCGTGGCGGCCGAGGAACGAGATCGACCCGGGCACGGCGAACAGCACGACGAAGGCGAGCACCGAACCGATCAGGTAAGGGACCAGCAACGCCCGACCTTTCGGCGCCGGGACAGACGGAGCCGGCACCGGCTCGACGTGTCGGTCGTCCGCAGCGTCACCCATGCCCCAGGACGGTAGCCGTCCGCGCTGCTGACCTGAGCAGGTCACGACCCGACCACCATCGATGGCGGTCATGCTGCGACGTGAACATCGGTAGCGCCCGGCCCGTCTCTGTCACACGGGGGATGTGTGTCCACGAGGTGGGCGATGTGACACAGAAGGACCCGGGACGCGGAAGGGCCCCGGCCGGAGCCGGGGCCCTTCCTGGTTCGTCCGTTCGCTCAGTGAGCGACGATCACGGCAGCTTGATGCTGGGATCGATGAACTCGTTGGTGACGATGTCCGCCGGGGTCAGGCCGTCCTTGGGCGTGGCGCCCTGAGCCTTGTACACCGGGATGGCCTTCTCGATGAGGTCCGCAACGCGAGCCTCGTCGAACTGACCGAGCACACCGCTCGCCGGGTCATTGGCCTGGAGGCCGTCCTTCTTGATGGTGTCCACGCCGAACTGGGCAGCGCCCTCGGTGTAGGTCCAGCCGAAGGCCTCACCGAACGAGTTCACGGCGTCGATGATGACCTTGTTGCCGTGGGTCGGGTCGGCCAGGTAGTCGACGGTCGACTGCTGGATCATCGGTACGAGGGCCTTGAAGCAGTCGGCGTACTTGGTGACATTGTCCGGCTTCGTCGCGATCGACTGGGCGTAGTTCTTCCAGCCGATGTCGTTGATGTACTCGTACGCGACCGGCTTGCCCCAGTCCTTCAGCTCGTTCTCGTACAGGTACGGCTCGGCCGAACCGAAGCCCTGCTGTGCCGCCTTGCCGTTGTCGGCGATGAAGAGCGCCGGGTCACCGGTGTACGAGCCGTCGACCTGGTCCTTCGAGAGGACGCCGGTCGCGGTGAGGAAGTCCATGTACGCCGCACCACCGAAGTAGCGCACGGTCACGGGCGGGGTGGCCTTGCCGAGGTCGGCGATGCCCTTCACGTCCGGGTACGTGGCCGGGTCCCACATGATCATCTGCGGGTTCTTCTCGAAGCCGCTCATCACAGCGACGGTCGGGAACTCGCTGCCCGAGAACTGGATCGCCTCGTCGGTGTACACGAAGCCGGCCAGGATGCTGTCGTCGTTGTAGAGGATCTGCGTCACCGGGGTGAACTGCTGCGGCAGACCACCCGAACGGATCTGGATCTCCACGCCGGTGTCCACGCCGCTCGCGACGAGCGGGCCGGTCACGTACGCCTTGTCGGCATCCATCTCGTAGCCGTCGCCGACCAGGTTGTACAGGTAGCCGTGCTCGGCCTCCGGCATCCAGTCCGTCTGCAGGGTCACCGTGTCGGGGCAGATGCCCTTCAGGCTGGTCGCTGCGGCGGTGGTGGTCTCGGTGCCGCCAGTGGTCTCGGTGGCCCCCGTCGTCTCGGTGGCCCCGGTGGTGGTCTCCGCTGCCGTCGTCGCCGACGAATCGCTGTCGCTGCCGCACGCGGCGAGCACGAGCACGGAAGCCATGGCAGTTGCCAGCAGTTTGTGACTGCGACGAATGTGCATGTATTGCTCCTTGGGTTGGTTGTTCACGCTGTGATGAGGAGACCGCGGGAGCGGGCTCGGTGGATGGGACAACGGGTCAGCTGTTGCGGCGGGTGGCCTCGTGCCAATGGCCGACGACGAGGCGGCCGATCCAGCTGAAGACGAAGAAGACGATGATGCCGAGCGCAGAGGCGACGAGCAGGCCCCCGTACATCTGCGGGTACCGGAGCTTCTGGCGAAACTGTTCCATCACGATGCCGATGCCTGGCTTCTGGCCTTGACGGAAGAACTGCTCACCGACGATGGCACCGATGACCGCAAGGCCTGCCGAGATGCGGAAGCCTGTGAAGATCGCCGGCATCGCCGAGGGGAACTGCAGCTTGTAGAGCCGCGTGATGCGACCGGCCTTGCGCAGCGTGAACAGGTCGTGCTGCGAGGCGTCGACCGAGGTGAGACCGAAGAGCGTGTTCGTCACGATCGGGAAGATCGAGATCATCACCACGACGTAGATGCGCGACGACATGCCACCGCCGAACACCGAGTAGATGATCGGCACGATGGCCAGCACCGGTGTGGCCTGCAGGGCCACGAGGTACGGGTAGAT
>JBMOGW010000137.1:0-9676 GCA_049318165.1 Ilumatobacteraceae bacterium | reverse complement strand
CGGCTGGTGAGGAACTTGCCGTCCTTGCCGGCCACCGGCGACGTGTTGACGCCGAAGGTCATGCGCAGCACCGGCTCGTCGACCACCAGGCGGGGCAGGGCCTGCGGGTCCTCGACGGAGGCGATGGTGTCGCCGATCTCGACCTCGGGGAAGCCCGCCATCACGAACAGGTCGCCGGCGCACAGCTCGTCGACCTCGTCGCGGCTGACGCCGTGGAACGACATCAGCTGGCTCAGGCGGCGCTTCAGCGGGGGCTGGCCCTCGGCGAACTCCTCCTCCAAGAGCGCCACGGTCTCGCCACGGCGCATGATGCCGTTGACGACGCGACCGATGGCCAGGCGGCCGAGGTACTCGCTCGCATCGAGCTGGGTGACCATCGCCTGCAGCGGCTGGTCGACGTCGCCCACTGGGGCCGGGATGGCCTCGAGGATGGTGTCGAGCAGCGGCGACAGGTCGGCGTCGGCCTCCGGCATGCCGATGCCCTTCATCGCGCGGCCCTCACGGGCGACGGCGGAGATGATTTCGAAGTCGATGTGCTCGTCGCCGGCGTCGAGGTCGATGAACAGCTGGTACACCTCGTCGAGCACCTCGTCGGGGCGGGCGTCCTGACGGTCGACCTTGTTGATGATGACGATTGCCGGCAGGTTGCGCGCGAGCGCCTTCTGCAGCACGTAGCGAGTCTGCGGCAGCGGGCCCTCTGCCGCGTCGACGAGCAGCAGGACACCGTCGACCATCGTCAGCGCACGCTCCACCTCGCCACCGAAGTCGGCGTGGCCGGGCGTGTCGACCAGGTTGATCTTCGTGCCCTTCCAGGTGATGGAAGCAGCCTTGGCGAGGATGGTGATGCCGCGCTCGCGCTCCTGGTCGTTCGAGTCCATGACTCGGTCGACGACGGCCTGGTGGGCCGCGAAGGTGCCGGTGGCGCGCAGCAATGCGTCCACCAGGGTGGTCTTGCCATGGTCGACGTGAGCGACCAGGGCGACGTTACGGATATCGGTGGGAAGCATGTGGGTTCTGCCGTGGGGGGGTTGGGGTCCGGGGCTCGGCAGTCCCGTGCAGTTCAGTCGTCGTACTCGTCGTCGTCGTCCTCGTCGAAGGTGACTCCGTACTTCTCCGCGATCGCGGCGTACTCGTCATCTTCGCTGGACTGGCGATGATCATTGCCGCCGAGCCCCAGATCGAACGCCGTGGGACCGGCTTGCTTCAGTTTCCGCGCTTCTTCGAAGCGGCGGTGACGACCCTTCTTCACAGCAGGGCTCCCGATACCTAGAGAGTTGACATTGGTGGCCACTCTATCCCGGTGACGCGCCAAAGTGGCGCATCACCTGCGACGATCCGCACATGGCATCAGATTCGGCCGCCGGCGTGCTTACATGACGGGAATGGGTCGTGTCGTGGCAATCCTGAACCAGAAGGGCGGCGTCGGCAAGACCACTGTCACGCTGGGCCTGGCCTCGGCGGCTGCGCAGGCAGGCCGGCGAGTGTTGGTCGTCGACCTCGACCCCCAGGGTTCCAGCACGTGGGTGCTCGGTGTCGACCCGTCGACGGTCGAGCACTCGGCCGCCGAGGTCATCTCGCGGCTGCCTGCCACCAAGGCGATGGTGCCATCAGCCTGGGGCGGCGAGGTGTGGCTGATCCCCAGCTCACCGCGCCTGCTGGCGAAGGACCACGGCAGTTCCCCGAAACGGCTGCGCGACTCTCTGCACGCCGTCGCCGACCAGTTCCATGCCGTCCTCATCGACTGCCCACCGTCGTTGGGCGCGCTGTCCACCGCCGGGCTCACGGCCGCCGACCACGCGATCGTCGTCGTCGAGCCGTCGGCGCTCGGCCTGCGCGGCATCGGGGCGGTCGCCGACCTGGTGGACGAGGTGTGGGACGTCCACAACCCCGACCTCGAGCTCACGGGCGTCATCGTCAACAAGGTGCCGGCGGTCAGCAGCGAGGCCGACCGCCGCTACGAGGAGCTCGAGCGCATCGTCGGCAAGCGGGCCATCTGGCAACCCGTCATCCCCCACCGCGTCATCGTCAACCAGGCGATTGGCGATCGACGGCCGATCCACGCGTACGGCTCGCGCAGCGCGGAGGTGTCCGACGCGTTCGACACCCTGTGGGCCAAGCTCCGCAGGGCCACCAAGGGGTAGCACCGATACCCTCGGCGGCATGCAGATCGTCAGTGCACTCTTCGTCGAGAACTTCGAGATGCGCCAGGCCCCCGGGCCCTCGACGCGCATCGACCTGACCGGCGCGATGTTCTCGATGGCCGCGCCTTCGCCGGTGCCGCTCACCATCTCGCCACACCTGGTGGCGTTGATCTTCTGCCCGCCCGGTGAATCCGGCAGCGGCGTGTTCGAGGTGGTGTTCCGCAAGGGGCTCGACGAGGACAGCGAGCAGATGGCACGCAACGTCAGTCCGTTCACCGTCGAGCCCGGCAAGTTCACCTATCGACTCGTGCGCGGTGAGCTGGAGTTCGGCGAGTACGGCCAGATCTTCGCCCACTGCCGAGTGGACCGTGGGCCGTGGCACCTGGTGCCGTTCACGTTGCTGCCCCCGGCCTGACCCCGACAGTAAGGTTCCGCCGTGCCCCGTACGCTCACACCCGAACAAGAACACCAGGCCATCAACCTCATCCGCGGCTTCGCGATGGACGCTCCGCTCCACGCGAAGAGCGGCCACCAGGGCACGGCGATGGCGCTCGCTCCCCTCGCCCACACGCTGTACGCACGAGTGATGCAGCATCACCCGGCCGATCCGCACTGGCCCGACCGCGATCGGTTCATCCTGTCGAACGGGCACGCCAGCATCCTGCAGTACTCGCTGTTGTACCTGGCGGGCTACGGACTCGAGCTCGACGACATCCGTCAGTTCCGCCAGTGGGGCTCGGCCACGCCGGGTCATCCCGAGGTCGGTCACACCGCAGGCGTCGAGGTCACCACCGGCCCCCTCGGCCAAGGCTTCGCGAACGCGGTCGGCATGGCGCTGGCCGAGCGGCACCTGCGCGGCCAGTTCGGCGCCGACGTCGTCCATCACCACACCTTCGTCCTCGCCGGCGACGGCTGCCTGATGGAAGGCGTCAGCCACGAGGCCGCGTCGCTCGCCGGCCACCAGCAGCTCGGCGGCCTGATCTGCATCTACGACGACAACCACATCACGATCGACGGCGACACGGCGCTCACGTACAGCGACGACGTGCCGGGACGGTTCGAGGCCTACGGCTGGCACATCGAGCAGCTCGGCGAGATCGCCGAGGACTGTGACGCACTCGAGGCCGCCATCCGCCGTGCGATGGCCGTCACCGACAAGCCCAGCCTGCTGGTGCTGCGCTCGCACATCGGCTACCCCAGCCCCGACCTCACCGATCGCCACGAGGCCCACGGCAACCCCTTCACCGCCGAGCTGGTGTCGAACACCAAGGCCGTGATGGGCGTCCCCGAGGAGCCGTTCTGGGCACCGGACGACCTGGTGGCGGCGTACCGGGCGCACTGCGAGGACCGCGGTGCCGCCGCGCAGTCGGCCTGGCAGGCCCGGTTCGAGGCCTCGTCGGTGGACCGTGCCGTGTGGGACGCCAGCTGGGGTGCCACCGGCATCGCCGGCTGGGAGACCGCATTGCCCACGTTCGAGAAGGGCGAGAAGATCGCCACGCGCGTCGCCATCGAGAAGGCCTTCAACGCCTCGCTCGACGGCGTGCCCGGCCTCGTCGCCGGCGCCGCCGACCTGACCGGCAACACCGGCACCAAGCTGGCCGGCCAGACCGCGATGACGCCCGACACCCCGGCGGGCCGCCAGGTGTACTACGGCATCCGCGAGCACGGCATGGGTTCGGCGATGGTCGGCATGGCACTGCACGGCGGCGTGCTGCCCGCCGGCGGCACGTTCTTCGTGTTCCTCGACTACATGCGCCCGCCGGTCCGCCTGGCCGCACTCAGCCACGCCAAGGTCGTGTTCGTGTTCACTCACGACTCGGTGGGCGTCGGCGAGGACGGCCCCACCCACCAGCCGGTCGAGCACATCGCCACGCTGCGAGCGATCCCCGGGCTGCAGGTCATCCGGCCGGCCGACGCCAACGAGACCGTCGCCGCGTGGAAGGCCGCCGTGCACCACGACGGCCCGACAGCGCTGGTGCTCAGTCGGCAGAACATCACCGTGTGCACCGACGGCAGCGCCGTCGAGCGCGGTGGTGCGGTCGTCGTCGACCCGTCCGACCCGCAGGTCGTGCTGGTCGCCACCGGTTCCGAGGTGGCCCTCTGCGTGGACGCCGCCGCGGTCCTCGCCGACCGCGGTGTGGGTGCCCGTGTGGTGAGCCTGCCGTCGTGGGATCGCTTCCTCGCCCAGGACGCCGACTACCGCGCCCAGGTGCTGCCTGCCGGTCTGCCCACCCTGTCCGTGGAGGCCGGCGTCACGTTCGGCTGGGCGGCCTTCGCCGACGACAGCATCGGCATCGATCGGTTCGGAGCCAGTGCGCCGGGCAACGTGGTGATGGAGCAGTTGGGCCTGAACGTCGCGAACGTGGTGGCTCGTGCCGCGGCGCTCGCCGAGAGCAAGAGGTGACCCCGATGGACCGACTCGCACACCTGTACCAGGAGTACGGCCAGAGCCCGTGGCTCGACAACCTGCAGCGTGGCTACCTCACCGGTGGCACGCTCGAAAGGTTGATCAGCCGTGGTATCCGCGGCCTCACGAGCAATCCGACGATCTTCCAGAAGGCGATCCAGGGCTCGGCGGACTACGACGAGCAGTTCCGCAGCCTGGTGGAGGAGGGCGACGACGTCCTCGAGCACTACTGGTCGATGGTGCTGCAGGACATCCGCGGCGCGCTCGACTGCTTCGCGCAGCTCTACCAGGACAGCTACGGCGGCGACGGCTACGTCAGCGTCGAGGTGGATCCGTCGCTGGCCCATGACGGTGCCGGCACCGAGACCGCGGCGCGTGCGCTGCATCTCGCGATCGGTCGGCCGAACCTGATGGTGAAGATCCCCGGCACGCAGGAGGGCCTGCCGGCGATCCAGCAGATGGTGGCCGAGGGCCGCAGCATCAACGTCACGCTCATCTTCAGCCTCGATCGCTACCAGCAGGTGATGGACGCCTATGTGGCCGGCCTCGAGCAGTACCAGCAGTCGGCCGACAGCGACCTGGCCAAGGTCGCCGGCGTTGCGAGCTTCTTCATCAGCCGTGTCGACAGCGAGGTGGATGCTCGCCTCGACGCAATCGGCACGCCCGAGGCGCTGGCGCTGAAGGGCAAGGCTGCCGTCACGCAGGCGAAGCTCGCGTACAAGGCGTACCAGGCGACGTTCAGTGGCCCGCGCTGGGAAGCCCTTGCCGCCGACGGTGCGGTGCCGCAACGCCCGCTGTGGGCCAGCACGTCGACGAAGAACCCGGCGTACCCCGACACGCTGTACGTCGACTCGCTGATCGGCCCGAACACGGTGAACACGCTGCCCGACGCCACCATCGAGGCGTTCGCCGACCACGGCAACCTCGGCCGCACCATCGACGCCGAGGTCGACGAGGCCGAGCGGGTGTGGACCGCGCTGGCGACCGTCGGGGTCGACATGGACGACGTGGCCGCGAAGCTGGAACGCGAGGGCGTCGCCAGCTTCCAGAAGAGCTTCGACGAACTCATCGACGCGCTGCGGCAGAAGGCATCGACGCTCGCCTGAGCGGTCCGGCATGACGGAGCAGCAGCCCGACGCCACGCCATCGTCACCGGTGCCCGCGGCCGACGAGCTGTTCGCGCCGCTGCTGGACGCGATGCCACCCGGCAACAATCGCCGTCATGCGCAGCAACTGCTGCGCGCCGCGGTCGACTTGGTCCAGTCCAAGCCCGACACGCTCGACCTGAAGATCGCCGCGTCGGCGCTGCAGGAGATGGGCGACGCGTTCGAGATGTTCGCCCATGCGAAGGGGCAACCGAAGGTGACGATCTTCGGCTCGGCGCGCACGACGCAGAACGACCCGCTGTACGCGGCCACGAAGGAGGTCGCCTACCGCCTGGCCGTCGACGGCTGGATGGTCATCACCGGCGCAGGCCCCGGCATCATGCAGGCCGGCATGGAAGGTGCCGGGCGCGAACACTCCATCGGCGTGTCGATCCGCCTGCCGTTCGAGCAGGGCGCCAACCCGATCATCGCCGGCGACTCGAAGTACGTGAGCATGAAGTACTTCTTCACGCGCAAGCTGATGCTCATCAAGGAGAGCCTCGGGTTCGTCTGCCTGCCGGGCGGCTTCGGCACGCTGGATGAGACGTTCGAGTTGCTGACGCTCACGCAGACCGGCAAGGGGCTGCCCGTGCCGATCGTGTTCCTCGACGTGCCGGGCGACCCGTACTGGGAGACCGTCGACCGCTTCGTGCGCGAGCAGTTGGTCGAGCGTGGCCTGGTGTCGGAAGCCGACCGCTCGCTGTACCTGATCACCGACGACTGCGAAGTGGCGGTGAACGAGATCACGGGCTTCTACCGCAACTACGACTCGATGCGGTACGTGGGTGACGCGCTGATCATCCGGCTGCGCCACCAGCCGACGCACGACCAGATCGAGCAGTTGAACGGCGAGTTCGGGCACCTGTGCAAGACCGGTCGCATCCACGCCACCGAGCCGTACGGCCCGGAGAAGAAGGACGGCGACCAGCTCCACCTGCACCGCATCGCGTTCGTGTTCGCCAAGCACGGCTATGGCGACCTGCGTGAGATGATCGACCGGTGCAACAGCTTCGTGGCGCCGCCCACGGCGGTGCCGCCGACCGAACCGAAGGAGTGACCATGCACGTCGCCCAGCTCTGGACCTATCCGGTGAAGTCGATGATCGGAAGGACGGTCGACACGCTGGCGCTCGACGAACTCGGCGTGGTGGGCGATCGCACCTGGGCGCTGCGCGAGGTCGAACGCGACATCCTCGCCAACTGCCGACAGACGCCGGGGATCATGCAGCTCAGCGCGTCACCGGATGCGGACGGGCACGTGGCGATCACCACGCCCGCCGGCGACGTGATCCGCAGCAGCGCCCCGGACGCGGACGCGCAGCTGTCGGCCGCGCTCGGCCGCGAGGTTCGCCTCGAGTCGCTGCGACCCCGCGAGGATCTCGAGTACTACCGCAGCAAGTCCGCGCCGCCGGAGGACCTGATGGGCTTTCTGCGCGACATCTTCGGGCGCACCGACGACGAGCCGCTACCCGACTTCGCGAAGTTCGGCGAGTACGCGGGCGCCTACCAGTCGCCGCCCGGCACGTTCTACGACTGCTTCCCGCTGATGGTGATGTCCACCTCCGCGCTGCGAGCGATGCAGGAGGCGCTTCCCGACTCGGTGATCGACGTGCGCCGGTTTCGCCCGAGCTTCGTGATCGACACCGGTGACGAGCCGGGCCACCCCGAGTTCGCGTGGTCCGGCCGTCGATTCCGCATCGGCACCGCGGAGATCGAGGTGGTCAACGACTGCCCGCGCTGCGCGTCGCTGACCAAGGAGGTGACACCCGACGTGCCCGCCGACCGGGCGATCCTGCGCCACGTGGTGAAGGACCTCGGCCAGGCCGTCGGCGTGTACTGCAACGTGGTCGTCCCCGGCACCGTCACCCAGGGCGACGAACTCGTCCAACTCTGAGGTCCCGCAGAACTCAAGTTCTGCAGGGCGGCCCGGCCCGCGACGAGCAACCCCTCCCACAGAACTGAAGTTCTGCGGGCGTGCGTGTCACCCATCGACGGGGTCGGTGACGACGTGAGGGATGATGACGCTCGTGGACCTCGATGCGGAATACCGGGCACACGCCGCGGACCTCGTCCGCTACGCCACCGTGCTGGTCGGTCCGCACGACGCCAATGACGTGGTGAACGAGGCGGTCACGGCGACCATCGCCCGGGACTCCCTCGGAAGTGCGCTCGACGTCCGCGCCTACTGGTTCGGCGCGGTGGCCCGCACCGCCGCCGACTGGCACCGCTCCCGCTTCCGGCGGGATGCCCGGGAGCGGCGAGCCGCTGACCGTCCTGGCAGCGTGGACCCGACGACGCCGGACGAGGCACGAGCACTGCTGGCCGGACTCAGCACGCAGCAGCGCGCCGTCGTCTATCTGACCTACTGGCTCGACTGGCCGACCGACCGAGTGGCGGCGTCGCTGGGCGTGGCCGACGGCACGGTCAAGAAGCAACTGGCACGGGCGCGCGACCACCTGAGGGAGGTGCTGGGCGATGGCCGAGCATGATGACGAACTGGATCGCCGGATCCATGACCTGTTGGGCGCAGCGCAGGCCGATGCGCCCGAGCCCGACCGCACGACGATGGTCGTGACGAATGGCGTGCCATCGGCCCAAGGACGCCGGTGGCCGGTGTACGTCGGCCTGGCGGCCGCTGCGGCCGTGGTGCTGTTCGTGGTGGGCATGGCGACCCGGACGACGAAGGACGAGAACTCGATCGTCCCCGTCACCGACCCGACCGAGGCGACCACCCCCGACGCCGCCACATCCACCTCACCGACTGCCTCCACGACGCCGAACACCGAGGTCGACCCCGCCACCTGCGGGCGCACCTCCAGCTACCCCTTCCAGGAGACGGGCAGTATCCACACGGTGGCACCGGTCGACCTGCCCGTGCACGTCACCATCGAGGCACCGACGACCGTCTGCATCGGCGGCACGGCGCTCGCGGAGGTCACGTTGCGCAACGACGGCACCGCCGCGGTGACGATCGACCGCACCCAGTTGGTGATCTCGTCCGGCGCGGACAAGTGGCCAGTCGGTGGCATCGCGCCGATCGAGTTGGAGCCGCAACTGGAGACCACGCTGCAGGTGCCCATCGCGGCGCCGACCATCCGCCCGGGCGAGTACTCGCTGTTCCTCTACGGCTTCGACGGGTACACCAGCGTCACACTCGCGGGTCCGACGGTGTGCGGTGGTGGCCAGCTGCGCACTGAGGTGGTGCTGTCGGATGGCGCCGGCCAGCGCCGCTACACCGTGACCCGGGCGACCAACCAGGACGACGTGCCGTGCGTGCTGCCACCTCTCACCGGCGTCGAAGGCCTCACGGCCGACGGATCTGCCGAGCCGATCCAGCTCCAGTCCGACGGCGGGACCGGCCTCCCCTCGCAGACACTCCTTCGCAACTTCGTGCTCGAGCCCGGCGAGCAGGCCGACCTGTACGTCACGACTGGCTCGTTCTGTCTCGACGGGACGGTGCAGCCGAAGATCTATCCACGGGTGCGAGCGCAGCTCGGCTTCAACCTGCAGGGCGACAGCGACGCCTTCGTCGATCTCGCCGCTGATGTGGACGTCGCCTGTGGGCTGTGGGTCAGCGGGTGGGCGGAGCCGACCGCGCAGTAGTTGCTCGTCGATGTCGCGGTGGATCGACCGTTTCGGTGGATCTGGTGTGACATCACCCGCAGAAGAGGGTCAGAGGGCGGCGGCGATGGAGGCGACGGAGCGGTCGACGTCGTGTTCCCTGGTGCCGTGGCCGGAGACGCTGATGCGCATGTAGCGCTGGCCGTGCCAGGTGGTGGCGCCGGCCCACATCTCCCCCGCCACCTGCACGGCGGCGATCACTGCGTCGGTGCGGGCGTCGTCATCGCCGAAACGGACGAGCACCTGGTTCAGCACCACGTCGTTCGCGACGGTCACGCCATCCAGGGCGGCCAGCTGATCGGCGAACCGGCGCGCCAGCGTGCAGCAGCGGTCCACCATCTCGGCCACGCCCGTTCGGCCCAA
>JBMOGW010000136.1:0-9713 GCA_049318165.1 Ilumatobacteraceae bacterium | reverse complement strand
CTTGCGGTTGGTCTGGCCGTAGAACATCGACTGGAACTCGCTGGCCGACACGAACAGGAACGGCACGCCGGCCTCGGCGGCGAGCGCCTTGGCGAGGTGGGTCTTGCCGGTGCCGGGAGGGCCTTCGAACAGCAGGCCGCGACGGGCGTTGCCGCCCATGTGCTCGAGGAACGTCTCGTGGTTGAGGAAGATGTTGAGGCTGTCGATGGCCTCGCGCTTGGTGCCCTCGGCGCCGACGACGTCGGCGAGGCGCACCTTGGAGTCCTCGGGCCGCAGCAGGGTGTGCGGCGAGCGGCCGGCGCCGATGTACGGCACGAGCATCAGCGACATCATCACGGCCATCAGCACGATCAGCAGGGCCAGTTCCGGGTTGCCGCTGATGAGTGAGGGGAGCCCGAACTGCACCGGATGCCCGGTGAGCTGGCGGAACCAGAACCATGCGACCGGGATGCCGACGATGATGGCGAGGCGCAGCAGGCGGCGCTGGCGCTGTCGTTCCCGGTGCGCGCCGGCGTCGGCCTGACGGCCGTTGACGACCGTGCCGTCCTGAAAGCGTGACAGTTCCATGAGTGGTCCCTCTCCCACGGTGCGCTCCCGTCGCACGCCGTGGTGCGAGCACCGTACGACGAATCACTCTCGGCGTCAATCTATCTTGAAAGTCTCACGCAACGTGGTGGGACCTTCGCCCCCAGCGGGACCGGTTGAGTGTCCCTTGACGCCATGTCGCCGCAGGTCAGTGATGGTTTTCGGCGAACCTTGCGGGTGCGAACGAACCGCCGAAGGTCCCATGTGCAGCGGTGCCGTTGTGCCCTTGTGACGACATGGTCAAGGCCGCACCATGGGCAGTGCGACCGATCCCGATCTGAACGGTCGCAGGGAGGGATTCACATCATGAAGCGTCGCACACTCGACATCGCGTTCAGCCTCGGCGGCATTCTCTTCGCCGTACTGCTGCTGGTCGTTGGGTTGATCCTCAACAACCAGTCCAACTTCGCGAAGACCTACGTGACCGACCAGCTCACGGCGCAGAAGATCAGCTTCACGCCAGCCAAGTTCTTGTCCGAGGAGGAGGCGAAGGCTGCGTGCCTCGTCAAGTACGGCACCACCGCCGGTGACGCCACCAAGGGCCAGATCCTCGACTCGGGCAAGAAGGCGGAGTGCTACGCCAACGAGTACATCGCGTTGCACATGAAGGAGTCCGCTGCGGGTGCCGGCTACGAGGGCGCCACGTTCTCGACCATGGGCGCCTACGTCCGCCCCGGCACCGACGTCTCGCTCGTCGACGCACTCGACAAGGCGACCAAGGCCGGTGACCAGGCTGCCATCGACAAGGCGCAGGCCGACCTCGACGCTGCCAAGGGCCTTCGTGGCACCCTGCAGACCGGCGAGACCCTGCGTGGTCTGCTGCTCACCACCTACGGCTTCAGCATCTTCGGCGAGCGTGCCGGTCAGGCTGCCTGGGTGATGTTCGCCGGTGCCCTGCTGGTCCTGCTGCTGTCGATCGCCGGCTTCGTCCACGCCTTCGCCTCGAAGAAGGCCGACGACGTGATCCTGGCCGTCGAGCACCACGACAAGGAGATGGCGAACGCCTGATCCGGGTCGCACACGACTCCACAACCGACAAGGACCCCCGCCCCCGGGGCGGGGGTCCTGCGCGTCCCGGAGTCAGTCGTCGCGGCCCGGCGCGCGCCGGGACTGCTTGCGCTCGGCGGCGTGGCGCTTGTCGCGCAACCGTTCCTCGCGTGCACCGCGGCTCGGCCGGGTACGGGCACGAGGCGCGGGCGGTGGCGTCGCCGCCTCGTCGAGCTTGGCCAGCACCGCGTCGGTCGCGAGTTGGCGGTTGCGCCACTGAGAACGTGTCGCCGACGACTGCCCGACGATTCGCTCGCCGGTGGCTGAGAGCACCCGAGCCACGAGGTGCGCGGGCAGTTGCGCCCGTTCGACGTGCAACGTCACGGTCACGGCTGTGTCGGACGTGTTCGCATGCTGACCACCTGGTCCTCCGCTGCGCGTCGCCCGCCACTCCAGCGCTTCCGCGGCGACTCGGTGGCCGCGGGGTGTCACCACGTGCCCGGCCGACGGTTCGTCGCCGGTGGCCATCAGTCGTCCTGCTGCATCGTCGCCCACAGGCCGTGCTCGTGCAACCGGTAGACGTCGATCTCCGCCTTCTCGCGCGTGCCGCTGCTGACGACCGCGCGGCCCTTGTGGTGCACGTCGAGCATCAGCGCCGTCGCCTTCTCCAGGCTGTAGCCGAACACCTTCTGCAACACCATGGTGACGTAGCTCATCAGGTTGATCGGGTCGTTCCACACGAGCACGATCCACGGGCGGTCGGGCGCGACGGTCTCCTCGGTGGAGGTCTCGCCCTTCCGTACGGGACTCGTCACGGGTGACATGCGCCCATTCTGCCGTGCGAGCACCGATTCGGGCCCGCACCGCGGTGCGTCGCGACCCGCCGGAGTGGTGCTGCCGTCGGCGTCGCCCTACGATGACGGGCATGGCAGTCGGCGCACGTCCCCTGGTGCCCTCGCGGCTCGCCCCGGGTGGTGTCGCGCACGGGTCGCGCCGCACACCCACCTCGCGCATCGGTGGCTTCATCGCGCTCACCAAGCCGCGCATCATCGAATTGCTCCTCATCACCACCGTGCCCACGATGGTGCTCGCCGAGGAAGGCTGGCCGGCCTGGTCGTTGGTGCTGATCACGCTCGTCGGTGGCACGCTCGCCGCCGGCGGCGCGAATGCCATCAACATGGTGGTCGACCGCGACATCGACAAGCTGATGCCGCGCACCCAGGGCCGCCCGCTCGTCACCGGCCTGGTGCAGCCGCGCGAGGCGCTGGTGTTCGCCGTCACCCTCGAAGTGGTCGCGTTCGCCGTGCTCTGGCGCTGGGCGAACCTGCTCTCGGCCGTCCTCGCCCTGTCCGCGACCCTGTTCTACGTCTTCATCTACACCTTGTGGCTGAAGCGCACGAGCACGCAGAACATCGTCATCGGCGGCGCCGCGGGCGCGGTCCCCGTGCTCGTCGGCTGGGCCGCGGTCCGCAACGACGTCACCTGGACCCCGGTGGTGCTGTTCGTCGTGATGTTCCTGTGGACTCCGCCGCACTTCTGGGCGCTGGCCATTCGTTACGCCGACGACTACCGCGCGGCCAACGTGCCGATGCTGCCGGCGGTCGCCTCGCTCGAGGTGACGGTGCGCAAGATGGTCCTCTACACGGTCGTCATGGTGGCGGCCACGCTGGTGCTGTGGCCGGTCGCCGGGCTCGGACTGATCTACGGCATCTCCGCCGTCGTGCTCGGTGCCCTCTTCATCGTCGGCACCGTCGATCTCGGTCGCAACCCCACCCCGCAGCGCTCGATGCGGGTGTTCGGCTACTCCATCACCTACGTCACCCTGTTGTTCGCGGCGATGACCATCGATGTCCTCGTTCGCCACGGGGTCTGAGGATTTCCTGCGGACGGCCTGCCTGTGGGTAATGTCGCACCTGTAATCCCAACCGACCTGTCATCCGAGGGCTCTGCCATGCGCGCGCCCGAGACGAAACGAGTTCGTTGCCCATGACCACCATCGATACCCACGCAACCAGCGCCGCCGCTCCTGCCGGCGCGGGTCTTGCGGGCGTCGCCAGCTGGGTCACCTCGACCGACCACAAGAAGGTGGGGCGCCTGTACCTGGGCGCCGCCGCACTCTCGGCGCTCGGTGCCATCGTCGTCGCGGGCCTGCTCGCGCTGGAGCGAATCTCCACCGACGGCACGGTGCTTCCGGTCGAGTCCCTCACGCAGCTGTTCTCGATCTACCGCTTCGGGCTCACCTACATGGTGGCGCTCCCGCTGATGATCGGTGCCGCCCTCTGCGTCGTGCCGTTGCAGCTCGGTGCCCGTGCCGTCGCCTTCCCGCGACTGGCCACCACCGGTTTCTGGACCTGGCTCACCGGTGCGGTGGCCTCGATCGTGGCCATCGCCGCGAACGGCGGCCCCAACGGTGGCAACCCCCGATTCGTCGACCTGTTCAACCTCGCCGCCGGCCTGGCCATCCTCGGTCTGCTGCTCACGGTCGTGTCGCTGACCACCAGCATCCTCACCACTCGTGCGCCGGGCATGAACATGCGTCGCGTGCCCTGGTTCTCGTGGTCGGTGCTCGTGAGCGGCCTCGCCCTGCTGGTGGCCCTGCCCATCGTGGTGGGCAACCTGCTGGTGCTCTTCATCGCTCACAAGTACCAGTCGCTCAGCGAACTGAGCGGCAACCAGGCGATCAGTCAGTGGGGGGCCTTCGGCTTCACCCAGCCGACGACGATCATCTTCGCCATCCCGGTCTTCGGTCTGCTTGCCGACACGGTCGCCACGGGTATTCGCACCCGGCTGACGCCTCGGGGCACGATCTTCGCTGCCATCGCCCTCGTCGGCACGGCGCTCTACGGCGCCGCCGTGCAGGCCCCGGTGGTCATCCGCACAGGCTTCAGTGGCCTGTCGGGCAACGACAAGGTCTCCGACCTGCTGCCGTACGTGTTGGTGCACGTGCTGCCGCTGCTCGGTGCGTTCCTGGCGCTGGCCCTCACGGCGCAGAGCCTGCGCAAGAAGCCCACCGTCTCGGCGCCGCTGCTGTTCGGCCTGCTGGCGGCGCTGCTCGCCCTGCTCGGCACCGCCGGCAGCGCCCTCAACCACATCGCCGACGCCGGCCTCGTGGGCACCACGTTCGAAGAAGGCACCTGGCTGGCCATCGTGTACGCCACCGTGCTCGCCGGCATGGGCGCCGCCGCCTACTGGGGCCCGAAGCTGTGGGGTCGCTCGATGCCGCTGAAGGCGACCGCGCCGCTCGCGCTGCTCGGCTTCGTCGGTGCCGTGCTCGCTGCCGTGCCGATGATGATCGCCGGCTTCGCCGACCAGCCCGGCGGCGTCTTCCCGCCCGTCGAGGCGGGTGTCGACGGAGTCGTGCAGTTCGACTACTCCGGCCCGGCGCAGCTGTGGAACACCCTCAGCCTCGTCGGCCATGCACTCGTGCTGCTCTCGGTGTTCGCCTTCCTGGCGCTCGCCCTGCGGTCGTTCGCCAAGGGCGAGACCGTCGGCGACGACCCGTGGAACGGCCAGACGCTCGAGTGGGCCACCACGTCGCCCGCCCCGGCGGACAACTTCACCGACATCCACATCGTGCAGTCGGCCGAGCCGCTGCTCGACCTCAAGCCCTCGAACCGGAGTGACGCCTGATGCTTGCTCTCCCCACGGCGCCCGCGCCGCAGCCGCGCCGGCAGATCTTCGTCGGCACCGCAGTGTTCGTCGCCGCCACGGTCTCGCTGATGGGCGGCTTGCTCGCCCTGTTCCTGCGCTTCCGCTCGGCGACGATCGACGCCGGTGAGACCTGGCTGCCGGACGGCACCAAGATCTCGATGGTCGCTGCCAACATCATGTGGATCTCGCTGCTGCCGATCTGCATCTTCGCTCAGTGGGCGGTCTACGCCGCGAAGCGCGAGGACAAGCCGCACACCGCGTTGGCGCTGTTCCTCACCGGCATCATCGGTCTCGCCTTCATCAATGCGCAGGCCTTCATCTACGCCACGACGGCGCTGCCGGTCGCCCAGGGCACCTACAGCTACCTCTTCTACGCCGTCACCGGTGTCAGCATGCTGCTCGCCGTGGTGGGCGTGGCGTTCAGCGCCACGACGGCGTTCCGGTACCTCGGTGGTCGCACCGCGGATCGGGCCATCGTGTCCGCCCATGCCCTGTACTGGTACGCCTACAGCGCCGTGTTCACGGCGGTGTGGTTCGTGGTCTACGTGACGAAGTAACGGAGCGCCGATGTTCACCACTGGTTCGAAACTCTTCCTCGGCGCCGCGACGCTCTCCATCGTGGGAGCGATCGTGTTCGGCGCGAGCGTCGGTGGCCCCACCGGCATGCTCGGCACCATCGGCCTCGTGTCCGTGGCCGTGCTGTTCTCCTTCCTCGCCGGCATCAACTTCTTCACCCGCGACGGCAACGTCGGGGCGATGGAGCCGGGTGTCGAGCGCACGTCGGCCGCTGCACAAGCTCCCACGGGCGCCAGCATGTGGCCGCTCGTCACGGCCGTCGGCGTCGGTGGTCTGGTGGTCGGCGCCGTCAGCAAGCCGGTCGTGTTCAAGGTTTCGCTGATCATCGTCCTCGCCGCACTCGTCGAGTGGATGATCCAGGGTTGGAGCGAGCGTGCCAGCACGGACGCCGCCTACAACGACGGCCTGCGCAAGCGTCTCCTGCACCCGCTCGAGTTCCCGATCCTCGCGTCGGTCGGTGCCGCCGTGTTCATCTACTCCTTCTCGCGCATCATGCTGAGCATCAGCAAGGACGCCGGCCGTTGGGTGTTCATGGTCATCGGCGCCGTCATCACGGCCGCCGGCTTCGTCTTCGCCGCCAAGCGCGGCATGGGCAAGGGCACGGCCGCCGGCATCGTTGCGGTCGGTGCGCTCGCACTCGTCGGCGTGGGCGTGGCCTCCGCCGTCGGTGGCCAGCGCCACATCGAGGAGCACCCGAGCGTGAACCCGGCGGTGTGCCTCGGCACGGCGTCGGAAGCCGAGGTCGAGGAGGTCGACGCCAAGGCGTCGCAACGTGTCGGGGCGAAGAGCAACCCGATCGCCAACATCTACCTCACCGAAGACGAGGAGCTCTACGCGCTGCCGCTCGGCATCACGGGCGTGCAGTACAAGGAGCTCACCGTGCCGCGCAGCACGACGGTGCACGTGCTGTTCCACAACGATTCGGCCGAGCCGCGCCGGCTCACCGTGCACCTCGGCACCTTCAAGGCCAGCGACGGCAGCGAGGGTTCCGAGCTCGCCGACTGCACCACCGCCGTCAAGCAGGGCGGCACCGCCTTTCTGACATTCCGACTCGAGAAGTCGCAGGCCGCCAGCACCACGCCGTTCCGGCTGACGGTGCCGGAGGTCGAAGGTCAAGAGATCAAATTGTTGGTTCCCTGACATGGACCGGAGTGACGCAACCGTGAGTACCCTCGGGGACATGGTCCCCACCCCCCGCCGCCGCTGGACCCGACCTGCGCTCCTCACCGGCGCGCTCGTGCTGCTCGCCGGATGTGCGAGCGACGCGCCGCAGGACATCTTCCAGCCGCAGGGCTCGAACGCCCGCCGCATCAACGATCTGCAGGTGCCGGTGTTCATCATCGCCGGCGTCGTCGGCGTGATCGTGCTCGGCGTCGTCGCCTACGTCATGGTGAAGTTCCGCGATCGCGGCCAGGACATCCCCGAGCAGACGCACGGCAACCCGAAGCTCGAGATCGCGCTGACGATCCTGCCTGCCATCATCCTCGCCGGCATCGCCGTGCCGACGGTGATCGACGTGTTCAAGCTGGCCAAGACCAGCGACGCCGAGTGCGTCATCAACGTCACCGGCCAGCAGTGGTGGTGGGAGTACGACTACCAGACCGGCGAGTGCGGCGGTGTGAAGATCGACGCCCCGATCGTCACCTCCGGTGAACTGGTGATCCCCGCCAAGACCAACGTCCTGCTGCGCATCACCAGCCGCGACGTCATTCACAGCTACTGGATCCCTGCGCTCAACGGCAAGCGCGACGCGGTACCGGGCCGCCTGCACACCCTGCGCATGCAGGCCGACCAGCCTGGCCTCTACACCGGCCAGTGCACCGAGTTCTGCGGCCTCAGCCACGCGCGCATGCGCCAGGCCGCCGTTGCGCTCGACACCGCCGACTTCCAGAAGTGGGTCGACAACGAACTGGCCGACTATGAGGCACCGGAGGCCGGCACCCTGGCCGCCGAAGGCGAGGCCACGTTCATCGCCAACTGCAGCAAGTGCCACCAGGTGAACGGCATCAAGAACGCCGACGGCAGCCCGGTGCTGTCCGACCCGGACCTGTACGTCGTCTCCGGTGTCGCCCCGAACCTGTCGAAGCTGATGACCCGCACGGCGTTCGCCGGCTGGACGTTCGATCTGATCACCGAGGAATGCCGCGACAAGCTCTGGAACGCGAAGCCCTCGGAGTTCGGTGCGCTCTATCTCAAGGGTGTCACCCCGGAGTGCTTCGACGAAGTCCTCCTGCGTGACTGGCTGCGCAACCCGCCCGCACTCAAGCCGATGTACGTCGACTCGAACAACCTCGAGTCCACGGGCGGCAAGTATCGCGGCATGCCCAACCTGAACCTCAAAGAGGATCAGATCGATCAACTCATCGCCTACCTGCTCGAGCGGAAGTAAGGGAGCTCACACCGATGGCAATCATCGAACGCCCTTCTGCAGTGCCTGCCACGGTCGCTGGCACGCCTGCACCTGAACTGGTCACGCCCACGCGTGCACTCGGCGCTTTCCGGCGCCCCGTCTCCACCACCGGGTGGAAGTCGTGGCTCTTCACCGTCGACCACAAGAAGCTCGGGATCATGTACGGCGTGGTCTCGCTGTTCTTCTTCCTGGTCGGTGGCGTCGAGGCGCTCCTCATCCGTCTGCAGCTGGCGGCACCGGACAACACCGTCCTCAGCGCCGGCTTGTACAACGAGATGTTCACGATGCACGCCACCACGATGGTGTTCCTCTTCGTGATGCCGATGGCCGCCGCGTTCGCGAACTACTTCCTGCCGCTGCAGGTCGGCGCACGCGACGTCGCCTTCCCGCGCATCAACGCGCTGGGCTTCTGGTTGTTCCTCTTCGGCGGCATCTTCCTCAACACCTCGTGGTTCCTCGGTGGCGCCGCCGACGGCGGCTGGTTCATGTACTCGCCGAACAGCAGTGCACTGTTCTCGCCGAGCCATGGCATCGACTTCTGGGTGCTCGGTCTGCAGATCACGGGTATCGCTTCGCTGGTCGGTGCGATCAACCTGATCGTGACGATCCTGAACATGCGTGCGCCGGGAATGAAGCTGATGCAGATGCCGGTGTTCACCTGGATGGTGCTCGTCGTGCAGTTCCTGCTGCTGTTCGCGATGCCGGTCATCACCGTGGCGCTGTTCCTGCTCAGCTTCCAGCGCAACTTCGGTGCGACGTTCTTCGACGTGAACCAGGGTGCCGACCCGCTGCTCTGGCAGCACCTCTTCTGGATCTTCGGCCACCCCGAGGTGTACATCATCATCCTGCCCAGCTTCGGCATCATCTCCGAGGTGCTGCCGACGTTCGCTCGCAAGCCGCTGTTCGGCTACAAGTTCGTCGTCTTCTCGGGTGCGGCGATCGGTTTCGTCGGCTGGGGTGTGTGGGCACACCACATGTTCGCCAGCGGCCTCGGGCCGGTGTCGGTCGCGGTCTTCTCGGTGGCCACCATGCTCATCGCCATCCCGACGGGTGTGAAGATCGTCAACTGGACGCTCACGCTGTGGGGCGGCAAGTTGCAGTACACCACCGCGATGCTCTTCGCGATCGGCGTGATCGTGCTCTTCACCATCGGCGGTCTCTCCGGCGTCACCCACGCCGTGGCGCCGTCCGACACGCAGCAGACCGACACGTACCACATCGTCGCTCACTTCCACTACGTCATCGTCGGTGGTGCGGTGATGGGACTCTTCGCCGGCTTCTACTACTGGTGGCCGAAGATGTTCGGCCAGATGCTCAACGAGCGCCTGGGCAAGTGGAACTTCTGGCTGATGTTCTTCGGTGTGAACCTCACCTTCGGCCCGATGCACATCCTCGGCCTGCAGGGCCAGCCGCGACGCATGGTCGTGTGGCCCGAGAAGCTGACCGGTGACGGGTTCTTCGACCTCGCGTTCTGGAACAAGATCGCCTCGGTCGGCTCGTTCGT
>JBMOGW010000135.1:0-9750 GCA_049318165.1 Ilumatobacteraceae bacterium | reverse complement strand
ACGCCGGTGACCGTGTCGCCCTCCGTGATCGCCACCGCCTCGCCGCTCGACAGGTCGGTGGCCACCAGCACGAGCTTCACCGGCGCGTGCTCGATGGTCCGTCCGCCCAGATGGCGGCGGAGGAAGTCGCGCCCGTGGCGGCTGTCGAGGAACGACGGGTGCCGGCCCGCCACGGCCAGCGCCAGGCGGCCCGGGTGGATGCGCAGCAGATCGCGGCGGCGGATGCCGCGCCAGATGCTCTCCATCCGGCGCACGCCGTCGGGCCCCTGATGCCATGCGAAGAGCGATGCGTTGACCGAGCCGGCCGAGACGCCGACCAGCATGTCGGGCACGACGCCTGCGTCGGTGAGCGCACGGATGACGCCTACCTGGTAGCTGCCGAGTGCGCCACCGCCCGGCAGCAGGAAGGCCAGCGGCCGTGGGAGCGCAGCCAACTGCTCGGGGGTCATGCACCGGGACTCTACGTACCGGGGAACCCGTTCGCGATCCACCACACGTGCTCGCCGACCTGCGACGGGCCGATGACGCCGAACAGGCCGGAACGGATGTCGGTGGCGATCGCGCCGCCACTGCCGCCCGGCAGGGTGGCCTCCCAGTCGAGGAACCGCCACAGGTAGTCGGCCGAGGTCGCGTCCCCGGAGTTCGGGTTCGCCGCGGGCGGCGGGGTGAACGTGGCAGGGATGCGCCCGATGCTGCGATAGCCCTCGAACATCGTCGCCACCACCGTCGCTCCGGCCTGGGTGAGCGCTGCATCGGCCATGAACAGTGAGTCCTTCTGCGCCTGGCCGATGTCGGGCACCCGCTGGTTGTGCACCACCACCACGGCGGCCGACGCCGCCAGGCCCACCGCGGCCCACGGGACGAACGCCGTGGCGAGGCCGGCGAGTGCGCAGATCGTGTCCCAGGCCCGTGCGCGCAGGACGGTGCGGTGCACGTGTTCGTTCATCAGGATCGCTCCCATCGCGCCCAGGTAGTTGTCGAACTCGACGATCGACCGGGCGGGGTCGTCGACGAGGGCGCGCCGGGCGCCGGCCATCACCACGTCGCTGCGGTCGAGCAGCCGAGTGAGCGCCGCGGTGGACTGCACGGCGCCGCGCAACATGGCACTGCGCTCGACGGCACCGAGCCCCCACTCGTGGTTCGTGGCGAGGAAGTGCGCGGTCCACGGGGCGACCAGGTCGGCCAGCGTCGTGTCGCGCAACTGCGGCGCCTCGCCGGCGAGCGCTGCGCGCAGCACGGGCACCAACACCTGACCGGCGTCGGCAGCGGTGGCGCGGGCCGGATCGGTGGCCTGCACCAGCACCTCGGCCAGCAGCATCGGATCGTGCAGCGGCTGTGCCAGCACGTCGGTCTGGGTGACTGCGGTTGCGGCGAACGTCGGGAGCGCCGCGTCGTGGCGGAGCACGGCCTGCAGCACCAGGTCGGCGGCGGTCGGGCCGCGGCCGTCCATCGGGTCGGGCGTACGGCGCAGCACGCGGATCGCCACCGAGGCGAACGTCGCGGCCGGCAGGTCGAGACCGTCGAGGAACATCGCTGCGGCGTACGGCGTCACCGAGCCCAACCACGCCAGTGGCTGCTCGTCGTGGTCGCCGACGTCGACCGTGCGGCTGGCCACCCGTCCGAACCCGTCGACCAGCCGGTCGAGTCGCCCCAGCGCGTCCGACGTGGCGGCGCCCGGATCGACGGCGAGTGCCGTGCGGTGCACGGCCAGCACCTCGGCCCACGCGCGCCACTGGCCGAACGTCTCGTCGAAGCGGCGCGACAGCAGCGGGTCGGCGGCGATCGCGTGCAACTCCTCGGCAAGCCACGCCGTCGTCTCGCCGTCCTCCAGCACCGTGGCGGGGTCCATGGCGCTCAGGCGGCGCGCCAGCGCGTCCACCTCTTCGGCCGTGGTGCGGGCCGGGTCGTCCACCATCGGGTCGAGCTGCACGGCCCAGCCGCGGGTGACCGCCAGTTCGCGGGCGAGGGCGTTCGGCAGCGCGTCCAGGTCGGCGCGTGCGTCGATCGGCGCGCGCAACGGCCTGGCCTCCAACACCCGGCGCACGGCCGGCAGCAGGCCGAGTTCGATGGTGTGCATCACGCGTCGCACGCTGCGGTCGGTGTCGTCCGCCGCGGGGTCGCCGGTCGGCAGTGAGGCCAACTCGACCAGCACCAGGCGGGCGCGCCACGTCAACGCCTGCAGTTGGTCAGGGTCGAACGCGAGGAACGTCATCGCACGGCGCCCGGGTCGGGTGCACCGAACGTCTGCACCTGCTCGGCCTGGTGCTCGAGCCGACGGGCCGCGGCGCGTGCGGCCGCAGCGGCGCGTTCCAGCACGCCGATGCAGCGGCGCAGCTCATCGGCCCAGTGCTGCTGGGACGGCCCCACCCACGTGTCGGTGCCGCAGCGCTGCACCAACGCCGGCAGCTCGATGGTGTCGAGCCGCCGGGCCAGCACGCGCAGCGCGTCCGCGCGTTGCCGGAGGTGTTGCGCAGACGTGGTCGGATCGGCGTGCGTGGACATGCACCCCCCACTGGGTACGCGTCACCGGTGCGATCGGCAAACTTCCGCGGGGATCCGGCGGCGCGCCGGAACGCTGGCCTTCTCGGTCTGATTCGTCCCAATCGGGCTTCTCGGTCGGATTCGTCTCGAAAACTGCGACGTCGCAGCCCGAGAACGGCGCTGCGACGCCCGGGTCAGCCCGGGATCAGGGTCCGGGTCACCAAGTGGTGGGGGAGCTGGGTCGCTGCGTCCGTGAAGCCGTCGCCCTCCACCACGAAGCCGTGCCGCTCGTAGAACGCGAGCGCGGCGTCGCGCGCCCGCGCCCACACCATCGGCAAGCCGCGTTCGGCTGCCAGGCGACAGCCGGCCTCCAGCACCAGTCCACCGATGCCACGGCTCTGCAGATGGCGGGCGGTGGCCATGCCGCGCAGTTGCACGCCCGGGCGGCCGTCGAGGTCACGCGGTACCCAGGTGGACGTGCCGACCAGCTCGCCGTCCAGCCGCGCGCCCAGGTGCCAGGCACCCGGCCACTCGTCCTCGACGAACGAGACCTCCTTCGTCGGCGTGTCGAAGCGCAGCACCGCAAGGCGCAGCGCATGCGTCTCGGCGGTGGGGATCTCGACGATCTCGACGTCGTCGGTGGTGCTCGGCTCGCTCACGGGGCGACGGGAGCGCCGTCCGCCGCGGCGCTGGCGTACATCGCGTCCACGATCCGGTGTGCGGCGACTGCGGTGTGCAGGTCGGGCATCGCGCCGCGGTGTTCGCGCACGGCGCGTACGAACTCGCCGTCGGGGTTCGACGAGCCCTCGCGCATCGGGGCGACCGCCGCCTCGAGGGCCTCGCCCTCGAGCGAGCCGCTCGCGCCGTCGCTGTCGGTCCACGACACGGGTCCGAGCCAGTCGTCGCCCTCGATCACGATGTGGCGCCGCTCGCAGAACACCTCGACTCTGCGCAGGCTGGGTCGGGCCAGGTTGTCGTGCCACACGCTGTTCAACACGCCGGTGGCGCCGTTGGCGAACCGCAGCGATGCAGTGGCCACATCCTCGATGCCGTCGAAGCCGTGGAAGTTCGCCGTTTGCGCGCTCACCGTTGCCACGTCGCCCACCAGGAAGCGCAGCATGTCGACGTCGTGGATGCTGTGTTCCAGCAGCGTGCCCGCACCGACGAGCGACACGTCACCGCGCCAGGTGCTGGCGTAGTGGCCCTGAATGGGGATGAACTGGTCGTCGCGGAACACGACGGTCATCACCCGGCCGGCGTCGGGCGCCTCGATCAGGTGCCTCGCCCACAGGTAGGCGGGCGAGTGGCGCAGCACCAGGCCCACCTGGTGGGTGACACCGGCTGCATCCGCAGCGGCAGCCATCTCGGCCGCCTCGGCCGCGGTGAACGCCAGCGGCTTCTCGCAGAACACGTGCAGACCGCGGGCGACGGCGGCGTCCAGCAGGCGGCGGTGCGAGTTCGTCCACGTGCAGATGTAGACGGCATCGCAGTGGTCGAGCACCTCGTCCTCGGTGGCGCACACGTGATGGCCGCTGACCGCGGCGAACGCCGCGGCGCGCTCCGAATCCGGGTCGTACACGCCGGCGCGCACCACCTCGGCGCCGCTGCGGCGCAGGCTCTTGGAGTGATACGTGGCGATGAGGCCGGCTCCGAGGAAGCCGATGCGCAGCGGTGTGGTCACGATCGGTCAGCTTGTCAGACCGCGTCGTCAGCCGGGGTTCCCCAGCACGGTGGTGCGGTCGGCGATCGTGGCGGCCTCGTCGCGATCGTGGGTCACCAGCACGCCGGTGGTCCCCGTGGCGCGCAGCACGCCGGCCACCTCCTCGGCCAGCCGGTCGTGCAGGTCGCGGTCCAGCCCGGTCAGCGGCTCGTCGAGCAGCAGCACGCGTGGCCGGGGTGCCAGGGCGCGTGCCAGGGCGACGCGCTTCGCTTCGCCACCGCTGAGCGTCGTCACCGTGCGGTCGCCGAAACCCTCCAGCCCGACGAGCTCGAGCAGTTCGGCCACCCGCACCGCGGTGTCGGCTCGCGGCGTCTTGGCCATGCGCAGACCGAAGCCGACGTTGGCCGCCACGTCGAGGTGCGGGAACAGTTGCTCGTCCTGGAACATCAGCCCGATGCGACGGCGATGCGGCGGCAGCTCGCTCACGTCGTCGCCGTCCACTCGCACCGTGCCGGCGTCGGGCACCAACAGCCCGGCGATGACCCGCAGCAGGGTGCTCTTCCCCACGCCGGACGGCCCGAGCACGGCGAGCACCTCGCCGGTCGGCACGACGAGCGACACGCGGTCGAGCACGGGCGGGCCGCCGAACGCGACCGTGACGTCACCGACCTCGAGCACCGGAGCCCTCCCGATCGGCGACGGCGACGACCGTCGCGGTGAGCGCCAGCAGCACGGTGGCGAGTGCGAACGCCTGCGCGCGCGGGATGTCGCCCGTGCGTGCCAGCAGCCGGTCGATGGCGATCGGCATGCTCTCGGTGCCGCTGCGCGTCAGGAACGTGGTGGCACCGAACTCGCCGAGCGAGACGGCGGCGGCGAATCCCGCCGCGCCGGCGAGCGGACGCAGCAGCCGGCGCACCTCCACCTCCCACCAGGCGCGCAGCGGCGACGCGCCGAGCGTCGTCGCGGCGGCGCGCTGATCGGGCGGGATGGCCCGCAACACCGGCACCAGGCTGCGCACCACGAACGGAGTCGCCACGAGCGCGTGGCCGAGCGGCACCAGCCACCACGCCGCGCGCCAGTCGAACGGCTGCGTGTCGAACGTGATCAGCATCCCGAGGCCGATCGTGACCGCGGACGTGCCGAGCGGGAGCATCAGCCCCGCGTCCAACCAGCGGCCGTGGCGCTGTGCGGTGGTGATGGCCAGTGCGGCCAGACCACCGGCGACGACGCTGATCAGCACCGCGACGACAGCGAACCGCATCGACACCCACAGCGAGGCGAGTGCGTCGACGCCGAGACTCACGCCCGGCCGCAGCTCGCCACCGTCGAGTCCGCGCCAGGCGCGGAGCGACCAGTGGCCACCGGGTCGGAACGAGCGCAGCACCATCGCGACGATCGGCAACAGCATCAGCGTCGTGGTCACGGCGACCACCGCGGCGACGCGTCGCCGCTGCCGACCGCGAGGAGTGCGCGACGTGCGGCCGGGTGCGAACGTCACAGCGGCGCGGCGCTGCCACCGTGCGCTCCACCACACCACGATCCCCAGCACCACGAGCTGCAGCACCGACAGCACGGCCGCACCGTCCACGTCGCCGAGTTGGGTGGCGCGTCGGGCGATCTCCACCTCCACCGTGCGGTGCGCCGTGCCGCCCAGCACCTTGGCGACGCCGAAGGACGTGAACGTGAACAGGAAGATCACCGAGCCCGCCGCCAGCAGCGCCGGCCGCAGCAACGGCAGCACCACGTGGCGCAGCACCTGTGCGTCGGATGCGCCCAGCGTGCGCGCCGCCGCCGTCAGATCGGTGGGGATCACCGACCACATCGCGCCCACCAGCCGCACCATCACCGCCACGTTGAAGAACACATGGGCGACGATCACGGCCGTGGCCGACTGGTGCAGGCCGCGTGGGAGCAGCGCCAGGAACGCCGCGCCGACCACGACGGTCGGCAGCATGAACGGCACGGTGACCACGGCGAGCACGAACCGGCGGCCCCGGAAGCGGTGCCGGGCGAGCACGTAGGCGGGCGCGAAGCCGAGCACCATCGTCAGCGCCGTGCTGACCACGGCCTGCCAGAGCGTGAACCACAGCACCCGACCGAGGCCGGGCGCGTGCAGCACGTCGGCCACCGACGAGCCGGTGACCACGCGCCCGAGCAGCGTGGCCAGCGGCCACGCGTAGAAGACGGCGAGCCCCACCACCGGCACCACGGCCAACGCCGGCACCGTCCAGCGCGGCAGCCGCGTCAGCCGAGCACGCGCTGCGTCCACTGCTCCTGCCACTGCTGGCGGTTGGCCGCGATGCGGGCCGGGTCCATGGTGTACGGGTCGGCCACCACGACGCTGTACTTCGTGAACGCCTCGGGCAGCGGGGTGGCCGGGTCCACGGGGTACACGAACAGCGCCAGCGGCAGCTCCTGCTGGAACGTCGTCGACGTGAGGAACTGCACCAGTTGCTTCGCCTCGTCGGCGTGCTGGGTGCCGCGCAGCACGCCCGCGTACTCCATCTGACGGAAGCAGGTGCCCTCCGACACGCCCGTGGGCGCGGCGTCGACCGGCGGGTCGGCGAACAGCACCTCGGCCGGCGGGCTGCTGGCGTAGCTCACCACGAGCGGCTTCTCACCGGTCGAGCCGCCCGCACCCGAGAACTTCTCGTAGTACGCGGTCTCCCACGAATCGACCACCTCCACGCCGTTGGCGCGGAGGTCGGTCCAGTACTGCTGCCAGCTGTCGTCGCCGAATTCGGCGACGGTCGCCAGGAGAAACGCGAGGCCCGGAGAGCTGCTCGACGGATCCTCGACCACGAGCAGGTCCTCGTACTCGGGCTTGCGCAGGTCGTCGAGCGTCACCGGCGGCTGGACGCCCTTCCCGTCGAAATAGGCGATGTCGTAGTTGATGCACACGTCGCCGAAGTCCACCTGCGTCGGTTCACCCTCGAACACCGTCCCGTCCTGCGCCGCCGACAGCAGGGTGTTGTCGACACCCCACATCACGTCGCCCTCGGGGTTGCCGGCGGTGAGCACCGCCTTGTTGACCATCGTGCCGGCGTCGCCGGCCTGCACGATGCTGACAGCGATGCCCGTGTCCTTCGTGAACGTGGCGAGTGCCTCGTTGACACCGGTGTCCTTGGTCGGGAACGAGTCGTACGCGACGAGCGTGATCGCCGCCGGGGCGGCCGACTCGTCACTGCCGCAGGCCACCAGGCCGGCTGCTGACGCGGCCAGCACGAGCAGTGCGGGTGCGATGCGATGGCGCCTCACGGGACCACCACCGTCACCACGCCGCTCGTGGTCGAGATCTCCACCGTGTCCTCCTTCGCGATGTTGCTCACACCTCGTGCCTCGCCCGGGCCGAGGTCCGCGCCGTGCAGCTCCCACGCTGCGCCGCGCACGTCGACCCCCTGTGCCAGTCCGTGCAGCGCCAGCACGCTGAACGTGCGGCCCGCAGCGATTGGCAGCGTCGCCGGCTTCCCAGGGTGCACCACCGTGTACCAGGCGCCGCCGAGGTTGGCCGTCACCGCGCCGAACGCCGCCATGGTCGGGTGACCGAGCGCCAGCAGCGTGCCGAGGAAGTGGTCCGGACGGCGGTCGGTGATGTCGTCCCCGCCCAGCACCACCAGGTTGCCCACGCCGGGCACGTCGAGCGCCGCCTGCAACGCCAGTTCGGTGTCGGTCTGGTCCTTGTCGGTGGGCGACTCGCGGATGTCGGTGCCGTTGGCGTACGCCCACATCCGGCCCGTCGCGCTGATGCTGTCGAGGTCGCCGACCAGCAGGGTTGGCGCCAACCCGGCGGCCACGGCATGGTCCAGCCCGCTGTCCGCTGCGATGACGACCAGATCGGGGATGCCGACGATCGACTCGACGGCCTCGGGGTCGATGGGGCCGCCTCCGATGATGACCGCGATGTGCGGCATTCCACTCCCTCCGCCGGCATTACCCGGATCAGGTTCGTCGGGTCGGTGGCACTGACCACCCTCTCAGCCCGTCGAGCGAGCTCCCCGTGTTCGGTTGCCGGTCACTGTACCGGCGGGACGGCGACCTCCGCGGCGGCGTCGCGCTCGCGCACCACCCCGCGCTGGGTCTGCAGCGTCACCATCGCCAGCCCGATGATCACCAGCGCCATGCCGACGATCTGGACACCGACGACGGTGCTCCCGAGGAACAGCACCGACCACAGCACCGCGAGCGCGGGCTGTGACACCTGCGAGATGGAGATGACGCCGATCGGCACGTGGCTCTGCGCGAACACCATCAGCCCGTGCGCCATCGTGCCGGTGAGCACGGCGAGGATGACGATGAACACGACCGACCGCCAGGTGATCTGCGTCAACGAGCCCGGGAACACGAACAGCCCGAGCGGCAGGATGACGACGGACGCGATCGGCGTGATCGCGGCCATGATCGCCGCCACCGAACGTCCCTGACGCAGCCGTCGGCTGGTCAGCAGGTACGTGGCCCACAAGCAGGTGGCGCACGCGATCCACGCCACACCGCCCCAGCTGAACTCGCCGTTCGGCGGTGCGTTGAACAACACCAGCGCCAACCCGACGAGCGAGATCAGGCCATAGAGCAGGGCGCCGAGGCGCATGCGTTCCTTGAACAGCACGGCACCCAGCGGAACGACGATCATCGGTGTCAGCGCGCCCGTGAACTCGGCGCTCGCGACCGTGGTCTTGGTGACACCCGTGAAGAAGAACGTGATGTTCAAGCCAAAGGCGATGCCCGGCACGAGTGCGGCGCGGATGTCGTCCCAGCGCAGCCAGCGGTGCTCGGTGGCGCGCAGGATGCCCAGCCAGATCACCGCGCACAGCAGCATGCGCCAGAACGCGATCGCCACTCCCGGCGTGTGCGCCAGCTTCACCAGGGTCGAGCCGGCGCTGAACGACAGGATGGCGACGCCGAGGGCCATCAGCCCGAGCGTGCGCCCCTCGAGAGGGGGTCGCCTCACTCGGTGCGCTTCCGGCGGATGTCCGGCTCGATGTAGATGGTGTCGGCGATCGGGACCGCCGCGCGCAGGTTGGCCTCTGTCGTGTCGATGGCCTTCGCCAGGTCCTCGACCGACAGCGAGTGCTCGTAGTCGATCTTCGCGGCGACCAGCAGGTTGTCGGGGCCGAGGTGCATCGTGCGCAGGTGGATGAGGTCGTTCACGTGCTGCGAGCCGGCGATCGACGTCTGGATCGCCTCGAGGTGTTCGTCCGACGCGGCCTCACCGATCAGCAGCCCCTTCATCTCCACGGCGAGGATGAACGCGATCGCCACGAGCAGCAGACCGATGGCGATCGAGCCGACGGCGTCCCAGCGCGCATCGCCGGTCAGCTCGGCCATCGTCAGGCCGAAGAGCGCGAAGAACAGGCCCAGCTCGGCACCGACGTCCTCCAGCAACACCACCGGCAGTTCGGGTGCCTTGGCGGTGCGGATGTACTGCCACCAGCTGCGGCCGTGGCGCACGTGGTTGGCCTCGCGCACGGCGGTGCGCAGCGAGAACGTCTCGAGCAGGATCGCCACGCCGAGGATCACGTAGGCGACGATCGCGCTCTCGATCTCGTGCGGGTCGCGCAGCTTGTTGATGCCCTCGTACAGCGCGAACAGGCCACCCATGCTGAACAGCACCA
>JBMOGW010000134.1:0-9801 GCA_049318165.1 Ilumatobacteraceae bacterium | reverse complement strand
GTTCGACTACGCGCTCGAGATGTACAAGCCGGTCGAGCAGCGCAAGTGGGGCTACTTCGCGCTGCCGATCCTGTGGGGCCACCAGTTGGTGGGCAAGCTCGACGCGACGTTCGAACGGAAGCAGCGCCGTCTGCGCGTCGACGCCCTGCACGAGGACGTGCGCTTCACGAAGGCCATGTCCGCTGCAGTCGACGCCGAGATCGCCGACCTGTCCGCCTGGCTCGCCGCCGACTGAGGCGACGTTCGCCGAACTTAAGTTCTGCGGGCGAGCGGTGCTCTCGTACCGAACTGAAGTTCTGCGGGCGAGGCCGGGTCAGAGCTCGCGCTCCGCGAGTTCGCGGAAGTCGTCGGGCACGGACGAGTGGACGCCGAGCGCCACCGAGCCGAAGGCCACGGCCGCTTTGCCGAACTTGCGGCGCACCTCGTCGATCGAGTGGTCGAGCACGAAACGCGAGCCGTCGACGTCGCCGCTCAGGTCGAGGTCCGGGTCGTCGGCCGAGCTGCCGAACGGCAGCTCCAGCTGCATCGCCATCCGGTCGACCAGGTTCGAGACGCTGATGGCGAGCAGCGAGAGCTGCACCTGTTCGTCCCGGCGCTCGGCGAGCGCGCCCCACACCAACCGCTCCGCCGTCTCGGTGAGCGTGAGCGTGCTGTTGTTCGGTCGTGTCATCGTGTGTGAGCGCGTGATGCTCTGCATGCCGGCGAAGCGGATGCGCACCGTGACGGTGCGGCCGGCGCGGTGCTTGGCGCGCAGGCGGCCTGCGATGCGGTCGGCCAGGTGCGACAGCACGTCGCGCACGAACTGCGGGTCGGGATCGCAACGCCCGAACGCCGACTGCGCGCCCACCGAACCGGCTCGACCGTTCGGTCGCACCCGTCGCCGGTCGTCGTTGTGGGCGAGCGCGCTCACCTTGTCGCCCAGCGCCTTGCCCAACAAGGCTCGCAGCGCGTCGGGCGTCGCCTCGGCCAGCTGCCCGATGGTGCGGATGCCGCGGTCGGCCAGCTTCTGCTGGGTCACCGGCCCGATGCCCCACATCAGCCCCACCGGTAGCGGCTCGAGGAACTCGCGCTCGAAGTCGGGCGGCACCACCACCAGCCCGTCGGGCTTCGCCACCTGCGAGGCGATCTTCGCGAGGTGCTTCGTGCGGGCGGCGCCGACCGAGATCGGCAGGCCGAGTTCGTCGCGCACCCGGGCGCGGATGCGTTGGGCGATCACATCCGGCGGGCCGAACAGGTGCACCGACCCGGTGACGTCGGCGAACGCCTCGTCGATCGACAGTCGTTGCACCATCGGCGTGAAGTCCTCCAGCACCGCCATCGCCGCGTCGCCGAGGCGCTGGTACTCCGTGAAGTGTCCGTCGACGAACCGTAGGCGCGGGCACTTCTGCAGCGCCTCGCGGCCGGACATCCCGCTCGACACGCCGAAGCGCTTGGCCTCGTAACTGCAGGCCAGCACCACCCCTCCGCCGACCGCGATCGGCAGACCGCGCAGTTCGGGGTGCAGCATCTGCTCGACCGACGCGTAGAACGCGTCGAGGTCGGCGTGCAGGATGGTGGGGCCGGGGTCCACCACTCCATCATCGAACACGTGTTCGACGCGCGTCAAGTGACGCGTGTGGACCCGCCGGGACGGTCAGATCTTCGGGGCGATGGCGTCGCCGGGCAGGTTCCCGTCGGGGTGCAGGGCCGTCTGGAAGCGGCGCATCCCCGCCAGCCAGCGGTCGCGGTCGGTCGCCTTGCGCTGCACGTACGTCGCCACTTCGGCGTGGGGCAGCACCAGGAACCGCTCGTCGCGGATCGCCTCGAGGCACAGCGCTGCCACGTCGGCGGGCTCGAGCACGCCGTCGCCGCCGGCCACGCCACCATCGATGATGCTCGTGCCCGAGTCCTCCAAGTCCGCGCCCTGGAAGTCGGGGCTGTTGCGGACGATGTTGGTGCGCACCGCCTGCGGGCACAGCACCGACACCCGGATGCCCTGGTGGTGGTGCGTCACGGCCAGCCACTCGGCGAGCGACACCGCTGCGGCCTTCGTGATCGAGTACGACATCGACCCGATCTGCGTCAGCAGACCTGCGGCCGATGCGGTGTTCAGCAGATAGCCCTCGCCGCGAGCGATCATCGAGGGCAGCACCGCGCGAGCGGCGTAGATGTGCGCCATGCAGTGCACCTCCCACATCCGCTGGATCGCATCGTTGCTGTCCTCCAGCCCGGCCGTGGTGACGAAGCCGGCGTTCGACACGAACAGGTCGATCGGGCCGTGCGCCGACTCGGTGTCGTCCACCAGGCGGCGGATGGCCGCCTCGTCGCGCACGTCGATTCCGACACCGGTGCCGCCGATGGCTGCGGCCACTCGCGCCGCCTGTGTGCCGTCGAGGTCGGCGACCACGACGTGCCGTGCGCCGGCCTCCTTCGCAGCGACCGCGATCGCCTCACCGATGCCCGAGCCGCCACCCGTGACGACCACCACTCGATTCTGCAGTTCCATGTCACCACCGTAGGACGCGGGTGGTGGGTGGCCGTCAGCCGGGCCGACCGCGCTCGCACATCGCGCGTGTCCGCTCGGCCAGCGCGTCGAACATCGGCAGCAACTCGGGTGCGCGCTCGGCGATCGTGTCGCGCTGGCGTGCGACCAGTTCGTCGTCGCCGCGTGCGATCGGTCCGGTGATCGCCGCCGGCCCGCCGATGGCCGCCCAGTTGCCCAGCGCCGCCGACACCAGCGGCACCAGAATGCTGCGGTCGGCGCCGGTGGTGGCCAGCAGGGTCTCGGCGGCGTCCTCCAAGGTCACGAGGAAGTTCGAGGCGACGGACGCGGCGGCGTGGTACGCCAGACGGTCCTCGTCGGCGATGTCGATGGCGCGCAACCCGAGAGCGCCCGCGAGCACGTGGGCGTAGGCGAGCGCGCGCTCACTGGTCCCGGCAACCGCGGCCGCCGCACCGTGGAAGTCGGCGCCGTCGCGGGTGACGGTCATCAGCGGGTGCACCGCGAACGCCTCGTGCGGTGCGAGCGCGCCGGCGCCCAGCGAGCCGGCGCAGTGGCCGACGAGGCGGCCCGGTCGAATCAGTGTTGCCGCGGGCAGGATCTCGCGGTCGGGCACGGCCAGCACGACCGCGTCGAAGCCGTCGCCGTCGAAGCCTCGACCGAACGGCCCGGCCGTGTCGGGCAGTGCGTTCACCAGGGCGTTGCCCATGCGGCCTCCGCCCACCACTGCGAGTCGAAGTCCGGAAGGCATCGGTGCGGTCTCGTCGGGCGTGGCGATGTCGTCCATGGGCACGAGTGTGTCAGCACCGGCCCGCGGAGTGGATAGAACGGGGGGATGGACATCGCGCTCCGCAAGGACGATCAGGCGCAGCGCTACGAGCTGCTGGTGGACGGTCGGCTCGCGTCGTACACCGAGTGGTTCGACGACGGCGATCGCGTGGTGATGCCGCACACGGTCACCATCCCCGCCTTCCGCGGGCAGGGCCTCGCCGCCCAGGTGGTGCGGTTCGCCCTCGACGACCTCGCGACTCGGGCCACGCTGGTGGTGCCGGCGTGCTGGTTCGTGGCGGATTTCATCGAGCAGCACCCGGAGTACCAGGCGCTGGTCGCGCCGGCGTGACGAGCCGCGTCCCTGCGGCTGGCACGATGGTGCCGTGACGACAGGATCGATTCCCGGCGCGGACGCGGCGCCCACCACCCGCTTCGTGTCGACGGGCGTGCTGCCGGGGCGTGAGCGGGCGCAGACGCTGGTGCAGGCCGCCCACGACCGACACGCGGGCGACCGCGAGGGTGCGTGCTCGCAGGTGTACCCGGCGCTGGCCGAGGTGGAGCCCGACCTCTACGGCATCGCGCTGGTGAGCGTCGACGGCGCCGCGGTGGAAGTGGGCGACGTGGCTGTCGAGCACCCGGTGATGAGCGTGTCGAAGCCGTTCGTGTTCGCGCTGTTGTGCGACGACGTCGGCGTGGCCGCAGCGCGCGACGCCATCGGCGCCAACGCCACCGGACGAGCCTTCAACTCGCTCGAGGCGGTCGAGCGCCAGGCGGACGGCCGCACCAACCCGATGGTGAACCCCGGTGCGATCGCCACCACCAGCTGGGTTCCCGCCGCCGATGGCGACGCACGTTGGACGCGCATCCACGACGGACTGTCGGCCTTCGCCGGCCGTCGCCTGCAGGTGCAGGAGGCCGTGTACGCGTCGGCGTCGGCCACCAACATGCGCAACCGCGCGATCACCGACCTGCTGCACAGCTATGGGCGGCTCGGATCCGATGGGGACGAAGCGCTCGACCTGTACACGCGGCAGTGCTCGCTCGCCGTGTCGGCGCACGACCTCGCGGTGATGGGTGCGACGCTGGCCGACGGTGGTGTGAACCCGGTGACGGGCGAGCAGGTCGTGAGCATCGACGCCTGCCGTGCCGCGCTGGCGGTGATGACCACGGCGGGCATGTACGAGACCTCGGGCGACTGGTTGTACGACGTCGGCCTGCCGGCGAAGAGCGGCATCGGCGGTGGCATCGTGGCCGTCGCCCCCGGCAAGGGTTCGCTCGGCGTCTTCGGCCCGCGTCTGGATGCCGCAGGCAACAGCGTGAAGGGCCAACTGGCCGCGCGGATGCTGTCGCGCAGCCTGGGGCTGGACCTGTTCGTGTCGCAGCCCGTGACCGCGGCCGACGACGCCTGAACACGCCTGGACACGCCACGGCCCGCCCGCCGCGATATCGCCGGAACGGGCGGACTGAGTACCTTGTCGTGCATGCGGCGACCCGTGGTGCACACCTTTGCCCTTCGGTCGGCCATACTCGTCGCGCTGCTCGCCGGCGTCGTTGCGTGCACCACCACGTCGGCCCAGGCGCCGTCGCCCACCGATGCGGCCGCGGCACCTGAGGCCGGTGACTCGACCACGGTGCCGACCGCCACCGCCGAGTCCGCCACCCCGACCACGCCGCCGCCCAGCACGGTCGCGCCCACCACCGCCGCACCCACCACGACGGCGGCCCCCACCACCACGACGTTGCCGGTTCCATCGGTCATCGTGCCGGACGTGCTGCCCGACGTGACCGAGGCGGCGACGCTCGGTCCGCAGCCGGACGGGCCCAACGCGCGCAACGCCTCGGGCGACCGGCCCGAGGTGTACGACAACGGCTGCCACGTCGCATGGAACATCACGACGCCGAAGCAGGGCTGCGTCTACGGCGACCGGAACTCGAGCACGGTCATCGCCGTGGTGGGCGATTCGCACGCTGCGGCGTGGGCGGGTGCATTCGACGAGGCCGGCAAGGCGAACGGCTGGAAGATCGTGATGGTGACGAAGTCCGGCTGCCCGGCAGCCGATGTGACCGTGTACTCGGCGGCCGACCCGAACCAGCGCAACGTCGTGTACAGCCAGTGTGATCAGTGGCGCCCGAACGCGCTCGCCCATGCGAACAGCCTGAAACCCGCGATGGTGGTGCTGCCGCTGCTGTCGCGTCGCTCCGTGGTCGGCGTCCCCCGTGCCCAGGCAGTCGGGGCGTGGCAGAAGGGCCTCGGCGCGACGATCGACACCGTGAAGTCGACCGGGGCGAAAGTGCTCGTGGTCGGGGACGTGCCGAAGATGAACGGGCAGAGCATTCCCGCCTGCATCGGTGGGAACCGCAGCAACATCGGCGCCTGCGACAGCCCGCGCAGCGCAGCCGTGAAGACCGAGCGAATCGGGCCGCTGTCCGAGACAGCGGTGCAGCACGGCGCCACGTTCGTCGACGTCTCGAACTGGTTCTGCACGGCCGACTCGTGCCAGGTCGACATCAACGGCATCGTGGTGTTCCGCGACGAGCACCACATCACCGACACGTTCTCGCGCTACCGGGCGCCGCAGATGGCTCAGGCGATCGAGGCGGCGTTCGCCACCCGCTGACCGCTCGACGCGCCAAGATGGGCGCTCGACCACGGCCACCTTGGGGGATCACCATGCCGACCGACCCGCGTACCGGATTCGACCTCGCCGAGGTGGACCGCCTGCTGAGCACCACCAAGCAGGTCCGTCAGCGCCTCGACCTCACCCGGCCGGTGCCGTACGACGTGCTGCTCGAGTGCATCGAGCTGGCCGGCCATGCGCCGATGGGCGGCAACCTCGAACGCAACCGGTGGATGATCATCGACGATCCGGACACCAAGGCCGCGATCGGCGTGCGCTTCGCCGACGTCGGCCGCCCGTATCTGGCGGCGAATTCGGAGATCCGAGGCGACGACCGCAGCCAGCGCGTCATCGGTTCGGCCAACTTCCTGGTCGACCACTTCGCCGAGGTGCCGGCGTTCGTGTTGTCGATGCGCCTCGACCGTCCGCCGCTCGAGTCGCAAGGCCATTCGGCCGCGTACTACGGCTCGGTGTTGCCGGGCGTGTGGAGCTTCCAGCTGGCCGCGCGCTCACGGGGCATCGGCTCGGCCTGGACCACCTTCCACCTCGACCACGAGGAGGAGATCGCCGCACTGCTCGGCATCCCGCCCACGGTCACGCAGGTGTGCCTGCTGGCCGTCGGCTACTACACCGGCGACACGTTCCACCCCGCGCCGCGGCGCCCCGCCGCCGAGGTCACCTTCCTGAACCGCTGGAAGCAGCCCGCCCCCGAGTCCTGACGGCCGGGGAGTGCGGTCAGACGCCGGGCTCCGTCGATAACGAGTGTTTCGTGCGCCACGGGGCGCTCGAAACACTCGTTATGGGGCGAGGGCGCCCATCCCCTCAGTCGGTGAGGTCGATGTCGACCATCAGGCGGTCGGCGAGTGCCTCGAGTTGGTCGCGGACGGTGCCGATGGTCAGGCCGTCGGGCAACACCACGGCGGCGGTGGCCTCGAACATGCGGCCGCCGGCCATCGGTGCGTCGAACGTCGCGGTGTCGAGCTCCTCGATGCTGGCGCCCACCTCCGCCAGCGCGGCGGCGACCGAGTGCACGAGGCCGGGCCGATCGGTGCCGATCATCGACAGCACGAACCGTGCGCCGGCGGCGTGCGGCTCGGCGCCGGCGCCGTCGATGCGCACCTGCAGCAGTCCGTCGCCGCTGAGCGCCTCGAGCGCGGCGATGAGCGCGGTGGTGGACGACCTGGCGACGGTGATCTGCACGATGCCGGCGAACTTGCCGCCCAGGCGAGCCATCTGGCTGCGCTCCCAATTGGCGCCGTGGTCGGTGATGACACCCGAGAGCGCGTCGACCAGTCCGGGCCGGTCGTCACCGAGGACCGTGAGCACGAAGGTGTCCATGCGCTGCACGCTACTGGCGCTACCCGTCGACGAAGACGTGCAGTGTTCCCGCGTAGTTGGCCACCCACACCTGCCGGGTGACCGGGTCGTAGGTGATGCCCACCGGGTGCACACCGGACGGCTCGGTCTGCAGGATCTTCATGTCGGACGTGCGCACCTTGCTCACCGTGCCGTCCTCGTAGTTGACGACGAACAGGCTCTCGCCGTCCTCCGCCAACGCCATCGAGCGGGTCTCCACGCCGGTGCGGGCCTTGCCGACGGCGGCACCGGCGCGCAGGTCGATCTTGCGGACCAGGTTCTCGTGGTTGTTGCTCACGTACAGGTAGCGGTCGTCGGGTGACAGCAGCAGGTGCCGTGGCGTCTGGCCGGCGTCGCCCACCTGGCCGATCACCTGGTTGGACTGCAGGTCGAGCTTCAGGATCTTCGCCTCGCCCATGATCGCCACGTACGCGTAGCGCGAGTCCTTGGTGATGGCGATGCCGCGCGGGTGGCGGCCGACGTCGATGCGGGTGATCGGTGTGTCGGTGGCCGTGTCGATGACGGTGACGTCGAAGCCGCACCAGTTCGACACGAGGAGTCGCGAGCCGTCGGGGGTGATCGCCATGAACTTCGGCACCGAGCCCGTGGGGATCACCTTCTCGATCTTCCACGACGTCGTGTCGATCCGGTAGACGTAGCTGTCGTCCCACTTGCCGCGGTTGCAGTTGTCGTCGGCGGTGGGCGTGAAGCCCGGGCCGTACATCTTGTAGTTCGACACGTAGACCTTCGACGCGTCGGGCATGAACGCGGCTTCCACCGGTGAGCCCTGCGCCGTGACGCCGCCCTCGATGCCGTATGCCGCCAGGTCGACGGTGTCGTCGATCTTCGTGATCTCGTTGCCGTTGCGGTCGAACACCATCACGTTGTGGCGGTACATCATGTTCTGCGCCACGAACACGCCCGTGCCGGAGGCGACGATGCTCTTCGGCTGCAGGTCGTCGTTGCGCACCACGAACGCGCTGGACAGCCGCCGCTCGGCACTGCTGCGGCCGTCGGCCGGAGCGGCCGGCACGGTGGTGGTGGGCGCGACCGTCGTGGTGGGCGCGGTGGTGGACCCGCCGGCCGCAGTGCTCTCGGCGCCCGCTGCCGGCGCCGCGCCTGTGGCGAGCGTGGTCGTGGTGGTGTCGGCGGGCCCGGTCGTGCCGTCGTCGTCGGGGCGCATCGCCAGTGCGATGGGAATCAGCAGGCCGAACCCGGCGGCCGTGATCAGCATGGTGCGCAGCAGCGGTCGCGGCGGTGCGCCCTGGGGCGTGTCGGCCTCGGAATCCACGCGGCGAATGTACCCCTGCGACCCGCGCGCTCACGTCACCACGATGCGCACGGCACCATCGCCGGGTCGGACGAGGCGCTGGGCGCAGCGTGGTCGGCTGAGGCGCGCCGCGGTACCGTCGGCGGCATGGCCATCGACTTCGCCGCCGGCATCACTTCGGACGACTTCCACACGGGCGGTGAACCGTTCCGCATCGTCACCGGTGGCGTGCCCGAGCCGCAGGGGATCACCGTGCTCGACCGCCGCGAATGGAGCCAGCAGCACCTCGACGACGTGCGCGCCTTCCTGTGCAACGAGCCACGCGGCCACGCCGACATGTACGGCTGTTTCGTCACGCCACCCGACCCCGAGCCGGGCGAGGAGGGGCGCCCGACGACGTTCGGCCTCGTGTTCTTCCACAAGGACGGCTTCTCCACCGCGTGCGGGCACGGCACGATCGCCGGCACCACGTGGGGCCTGCGCACCGGACGCATCGCCGCGGTCGAGCCGGTGACGACCGTGTTCGTCGACGTGCCGTCCGGCCGGCTGCGCGTCGACGCCGACGTGCGTGACGGCGTGGTGGGCGAGGTGCGCTTCGAGAACGTGCCGGCGTGGGTGTCGGCGACGGCGGTGGAGGTGCAGGCATCGGGCCGCACGTTCACGGTCGACGTCTCGTACGGCGGTGCGTTCTACGCGTCGGCCGACGTGGCGCAGTTGGGTGTCGAGATCACGCCCGAGCACCTGCCGGAGTTGATCGAGGTGGGACGTGCGATCAAGTGGGCCATCGATGCTCACCCCAGCGTGCAGCACCCGGTGGACGCCCGCCTCAGCGGTTGCTACGGCACGATCTGGCACGAAGCGCTGCCATCACTCGACGGCGACCTGCACATGCGCAACGTGACGATCTTCGCCGACGGCGAAGTGGACCGCTCGCCGTGTGGCAGCGGCACCAGCGCGCGCCTTGCGCTGCTCGACCACCACGGCACGCTGGCCCGCGGGCAAGTGCTGCGTCACACGTCGGTGGTGGGGTCGCGGTTCAGTGGCCGGGTGCTGGGCGACGGGCCGACGGTGGCGGGTCGGCCCACCGTGCGCACCCAGGTGGGCGGGCGTGCATCGCAGACCGGCAGCCACCGGTTCGTGCTCGACGCAGGCGACGAAGTGGGTGTCGGCTTCCAGTTGCGCTGACTGTGTGTGTCCAGATGAAATCTCGGGAATCCGGGAATATCGTTGCTCTCGCAAAGATAGAACGGGGGCATGACGATTCCCTCCTCCCACGCAGACATCCTCGACACCACCGCGCTCGCGCA
>JBMOGW010000133.1:0-9939 GCA_049318165.1 Ilumatobacteraceae bacterium | reverse complement strand
CTTCACGGCGACGCTCGACCGCACCCGCTTCGAGAGCAAGCAACCTCGCCACGGAGAGCGCATCGTGCCCGTTCTGTTCGCTGGGGTCAAGGGTGGGGACCGCACACGGTCGGGCAGCGCCGAACTCCGTGACACCCCTTCTTCATGATGGGGGCACGTCCAGTCCGGTCGCGCTCGTCCAGCAGTTGCGTGAAGCTGGGCATCCGGCGCGAACCCTCCGCGCCGGTTGGCGGCGAGCTCAGTGGACTTTGCGGGCGAGGCCTTCCCAGTAGGGCTCGCGCAGCTTGAACTTCTGCAGCTTGCCGGTGGAGGTGCGGGCAAGTTCTTCGCGGAACTCGACCTTCTTCGGGCACTTGTAGCCGGCGAGCTTGGTCTTGGTGTGGGCGATCACCTCGTCCTCGGTCACCGTCGAGCCGGGCGTGCGCACCACGAGGGCCAACACCAGCTCGCCCCACTTCTCGTCGGGGATGCCGATGACGGCGACCTCGGCCACCTCCGGGTGGCTGAACACGGCGTCCTCCACCTCGATCGAGCTGACGTTCTCGCCGCCCGAGATGATGACGTCCTTCTTGCGGTCGCTGATGGTGACGTACCAGTCGTCGTCCAGGATGCCGCCGTCGCCGGTGTGGAACCAGTCCGGGCCGTTCTGGTCGTCACGCGCCGGGCGGATGGCGTCGGCGGTGGCCTCCGGCTGGTTCCAGTAGCCGGCCATGATGTGGTTGCCGCGGGCGAGCACTTCGCCATCGGGGCTGATGCGAACCTCCACGCCCAGGGCCGGTGCGCCGGCGCGGCTGAGCTTCACGGCGCGCTCGGCCGGCGACAGGTCGTCCAGTTCGGCGCGGCCGCGGTTCATCGTCAGCAGCGGCGTGGTCTCGGTGAGGCCGTAGATCTGGATGAACTCCCACCCGAGCTCGGTCTCGATGCGTTCGATCGTCTTCGTGGGCGGCGGGGCGCCGGCGCACACGATGCGCACGCGGTCGCGGCCGGGTATCGGTCCGTCCCAGCTCGCCGCGGCGTCGAGGATCATGTTGGCGACGGCGGGCGCACCGCACATCACGGTGACACCGTGCTGCTCGACACGGCGGAGGATCTCCGCGCCGTCCACCTTGCGCAGGATGACGTGCTGCGCGCCCATGCCCGTGACGGCGTAGAGCATGCCCCAGCCGTTGCAGTGGAACTGGGGGAGCGTGTGCAGGTACACGTCGCGGTCGTTGATGCCGAGCTGCCAGCCGAACGTGGTGGCGTTCAGCCAAATGTTGCGGTGCGTCAGCTGCACACCCTTCGGGCGGGCAGTGGTGCCGCTGGTGTAGTTGATGGTGGCGGTGGCGTCCTCGTCGTACACCCACGGTGTCGGCGGCAGGTGATCGAGCTCGGGGTCGGTCGCATCGCTGATGACGAGCTTCATCTCGCACTGCACGTCGCGGATCGCGTCCTCCAGCTCGGGGTCGACGAACAACACCCGGGCGCCGCTGTGCTCGACGATGTACTTCACCTCCTCGGCGACGAGGCGGAAGTTGATCGGCACCAGCACACGGCCAGAACCGCTGACACCGAACAGTGCGGTCAGCAGGCGAGCCGAGTTCTGGCTGATCACGGCGACGCGCTCACCGGTCGCGATGCCCTTGCGATCCAGCCACGCAGCCCACGCGCGGGCACGCTGAGCCATCTGCGCGTAGGTGAACTCGCCCCAGCTCTCGGCCGGCTGCATCGGCTCGTCGGCGCAGGCGATGCGATGCGGGTAGATCTCCTCGGCGCGGCGGAGGAAGTCGTTGACGGTGAGTGCGACCTTCATGGCGTCATTGTTGTCCATTGGGGAACACCGGAATGCACCCGGCAGCGGCGATACCCTGGGGCGCGACATGTCTGATCATTCTCGCCCGCCGCGCGGCCGCGGCCCTCGGCGTCGCTCGACCAAGCCCGCCGAGCACCGCACCCCCACCACCCCCGCCATCACGCTGAACCCGGACGACTACGTCCCCACGGCGTTCCGCGAGCTCGGCGTCCCCGAGGACGTCGACCTCGGCCTCGCCGCCGCCGGCTTCACCGCCCCGTTCGCGATCCAGACCAAGGCGATCCCGGTGGCTCTCACCGGTCGCGACGTCTGCGGCCGTGCCAAGACCGGTTCGGGCAAGACGCTCGCCTTCGGTGTGCCGATGCTCTCGCGCCTCACCAAGGTCGGCGAGCCGCGTCGCCCGGCCGGCCTGGTGCTGGTGCCCACCCGTGAACTCGCGCTGCAGGTGGCCGAGGTGCTCGCCCCCGTCGCACTGGCGTGCAAGCGCACCGTGCTCGCCGTCTACGGCGGTGCGTCGCGTCAGCAGCAGATCGATGCGCTCGAGGCCGGCGTCGACGTGGTGGTCGCCACGCCGCTGCGTCTCATCGATCTCCTCAAGGAGGACGAGCTGCAACTCGACGCCGTGGAGATCATGGTGCTCGACGAGGCCGACCGCATGGCCGACGACGGCTTCACGCCGCAGGTCGAGTGGATCATGCGCAAGGTGACCGGTCCGCACCAGACGATGCTGTTCAGCGCCACGCTCGACGGCGACGTCGGCCACCTGGTGTCGCGCTACATGAAGGACCCGGAGGAGGTGGCCATCGACGCCGCCACCGACACGGTCGGCACGATGCATCACCTGTGGCTCGCCGTGCACCACATGGACAAGGACCGCGTGGTCGCCTCCATCGCCTCGTCGATGGACAAGACCATCGTGTTCTGCCAGACGAAGCGCACGTGCGACCGCGTCGAGCGCAATCTGCAGGAACTCGGCGTGCGCGCGGCCGCCATTCACGGCGACCTGGCGCAGTCGCAGCGCGAGAAGGCGCTCAAGCGCTTCACCGACGGCGAGCTGAGTGTGCTGGTTGCCACCGACGTGGCCGCCCGCGGCATCGACATCGACGACATCGGCGCCGTGATCCACTACGAGCCGGCCGGCGACGTGAAGGACTACCTGCACCGCAGCGGTCGCACTGCCCGCGCCGGCCGTGATGGCTGGGCCATCACCCTGGCCGAGTACAACCAGCACACACAGGTGCGCATCCTGCAGCGTGCCCTGCGCCTCGAGCCGATCCCACCGGTCGAGGTCTTCAGCAACAATCCCAAGCTGAAGCAGCTCGCCCAGTTCGAACAGGACTGAGAGCCCGGCCGCCGTTCAGGGGCGGGTGAGGACGGCCTGGGTGTAGAGCAGTTGGAAGCCGACGCGCAGGAGGTTGCGCGCGGACACGCCGTCGGGGACGGCGGTGACGGCGGCCAGGGTGCAGCCCATGCGGCGGGCGCGGTGCAGCCGGTCCACCAGCAGCGCGTGTTGTGCGCCGCGGCCACGGGCTTCGGGCAGGGTGCTGGCGCCGCCGAGCCAGGCCACGGTGCCGACCGGCGTCAGCGAGCCGGTGCCGATCGCGCGGCCGTCGATGGTGGCGATCAGGTTCTGCGTCCCGGGCACGCGGTGGACGGCGGTGCAGAACTCGTCGGAGTTGCCGCGCTCGACGCTGCCCGGTTCGAACTGCGAGCCGAGGATGTCCGACCACACGTCGACGGTGTCGTCGTCGACCTCGTCGATGTCCATGCGGGCGCGCGGTGGCAGGGTGCGCAGCCCGTGCGCGTACACGTTGCGGAACCAGTCGACCGAGTAGCCGCGGCGGCGCAGTTCGGCGACCACGTCGGTGCGCGCCCACGGACAGACCTCGAGCGAGGCCGGCAGGCCGGCCGCGTCGTAGACCGCCTCCAGTTCGTCCAGCAGCGCCTCGGCCGACTGCTCGCCCAGCACCGCGCCGACCGCACGGTTGACGTAACGGCCGGGGCCCATCACCGCGGCGACGCCGCTGTCGAGCGTGCGCCAATGGGCGCCTGCCGACGGCGCGACAGACGCGAGTGCATCGACTTCCAGTGCGGTCAGACGCGCCGCGGTGCGCTCCACTCGGTGGACGAGCGCGGCGTCGACGATCACGACGTGCGAGTCAGCGCAGCCAGGCTGGGCGCGACTGCTCGTAGCCGTCGATGTCGCCGGCGTGCGTGAGCGTGATGCCGATGTCGTCGAGGCCGTTGATGAAACGGTGCTGCGTCTGCGGGTCCATGGGGAACGACGCAGTGATGCCCGCGGCCGGCAGTTCGACCGTGAGCGTGGTGACGTCGATGGTGATCTCGACCGTGTGGTCGGCCTCGATGGCCTCCCAGATCTTCGTCACGACGTCTTCCGGCACGACGACCGGCACGAGGCCGTTCTTGGTGCAGTTGTTGCGGAAGATGTCGCTGAAGCTCGGCGCGATCACTGCGTCGAACCCGCCCTGCTGGATGGCCCACACGGCGTGCTCGCGGGACGAGCCGACGCCGAACGACGGGCCGGCAACCAGGACGCTGGCGCCGACGTAGCGCTCGTCGTTGAGCACGAAGTTGCGGTCGTCGCGCCACGTCGAGAAGAGGCCCTTCTCGAAACCGGTGCGCTCGACGCGCTTCAGCCACTCGGCCGGGATGATCTGGTCGGTGTCGACGTCGCTGCGCTTCAGCGGCACGCCACGACCTTGGATGACCTGCACTGCCTTCATGTCACTGCTCCAGATCTGCCGGGGTGGCGAAGTGGCCGGCCACGGCGGTGGCGGCGGCGACGGCGGGGGAGACGAGGTGCGTGCGGCCACCGCGGCCCTGACGGCCCTCGAAGTTGCGGTTGCTGGTGCTGGCGGAGCGCTCGCCGGGGGCGAGCTTGTCCGGGTTCATCGCCAGGCACATGCTGCAGCCGGGCTCGCGCCAGTCGGCGCCGGCGGCACGGAACACCTCGGGCAGGCCCTCGGCCTCGGCCTGCGCCTTCACGGCGTGGCTGCCCGGCACCACCATCACGCGCGGCACGGTGACGGTACGGCCCTGCATCACCGCAGCGGCGGCACGAAGGTCCTCGATGCGGCTGTTGGTGCACGAGCCGATGAACACCGTGTCGACCTTCACGTCGCGGATGCGGGTGCCGCCCTCCAGACCCATGTACTCGAGGGCGCGGGCGACGGTGTCACGCGTCGTGGGGTCGTCGAACTGGTCGGGCGACGGGATGACGTCGTCGATGGAGGCCACCTGGCCGGGGTTGGTGCCCCAGCTGACCTGCGGGCGCAGGGTGGTGGCGTCGATGACGACCTCCTTGTCGAACGCGGCACCGTCGTCGGTCACCAGCGTGCGCCAGTCGGCCACGGCGGCGTCCCACTGGTCGCCCTGCGGCGCGTGCGTGCGGCCCTTCAGGTACTCGAACGTGGTGTCGTCGGGTGCCACCAGGCCGGCCTTCGCGCCGGCTTCGATGCTCATGTTGCACAGGGTCATGCGGCCCTCCATCGAGAGCGCCCGGATGGCCGAGCCGCGGTACTCGATGACGTGGCCGATGCCGCCGCCCGTGCCGATGCGGCCGATGATGGCCAGCACGATGTCCTTCGCGGTGACGTCGGCGGGGGCGTCGCCCTCGACCGTGACGGCCATCCACTTCGGTCGCGACTGGGGCAGCGTCTGCGTGGCGAGCACGTGCTCGACCTCGCTGGTGCCGATGCCGAACGCCAGCGCACCGAACGCGCCGTGGGTGGCCGTGTGGCTGTCGCCGCACACCACGGTCATGCCCGGCAGGGTGCGGCCCTGCTCGGGAGCGATGACGTGGACGATGCCCTGGCCGGGGTCGCCCATCGGGAAGTTGACGATGCCGAACTCGGCTGTGTTCTCGCGCAGCACTTCCACCTGGCGGGCGGAGATCGGGTCGGCGATCGGCTGGTCGATGTCGGCCGTCGGGACGTTGTGGTCCTCCGTGGCGACCGTCAGGTCGGGCCGGCGCACGGTGCGTCCGGTGAGGCGCAGGCCGTCGAACGCCTGCGGGCTGGTCACCTCGTGCACGAGGTGGAGGTCGATGTACAGCAGATCGGGCTCGTCGGGTGCCGAGTGCACCACGTGGCGGTCCCACACCTTCTGGGCCAGTGTCCTGGGAGCAGACATCCTGTCTCACTTTCTGAGATAGCATTCCCGTTGATGGACAGTGTACCGGCAACCCGAGTCGGCGTGATCGACAAGTCGGTGGAGATCCTCGACGCGCTCGTCGGGGGTCCGCTCGACCTCGCCGGCCTGCAGCAGGCCACTGGGCTGCCACGCGCCACGGCCCATCGTCTGGCGGTCGCGCTGGAGAGCCATCACCTCGTGCGCCGCGACGGCCTCGGCCGGTTCTGTCTCGGCTTCGAACTGATCCGCCTCGGCCGCGCGGCAGCCGACGCGTTCCCGCTCGCCGAGTTGGCCACCCCGGCGCTCGCCGACCTGCGCGACCGCTCGGGCGAGAGCGTGCAGCTCTACGTGCGCGAAGACGCAGCCCGCCGCTGTGTGGTGTCCCTGCGCTCGGGGCACGCGCTGCAGTGGCTGGTGCCCGTGGGTGCGCTGCTGCCGCTCGAGCTCGGCTCGGCCGGCAAGGTGCTCGCCGGCGAGGTCGAACTGGCCGAGAGCGTGGAGGAACGCGAGCCCGGCGTCGCGTCGGTCAGCGCCGCCGTGCGCGACCGTGCGGGCGCCGTGGTGGCCGCTGTCAGCATCAGCGGGCCCGTCGAGCGGCTCACCCGCACACCGGCGACCGCGTTCGGCGAGGCGGTGCGCACTGCCGCTGCCGCCGTCTCGGCTGCGCTGCGCTGAGCAACTTTGCCGATCCGGCGGGTTCGCCGTGCCCAGTGAGGGCATGCACCGAACCGCTCCGCCACCTGATCTCGTCCGCTTGCTCACCGTCTGGTTCGAAGCCCGCCTCGACGAGATGATGCCGCCCCGCCGCCGCCTGGCCCGTCGCTACGGCCTGGAGGTGATCGACGCCGGTGGCATCGCCGCGCTCGATCCGGCCGCGGTGCGGGTGGTGTTCCTGCACGAGTCGACCGACGTCGCCTCGCTGCGTGCCGTCTGCGACGACGCCGGCTTCGACGCAATCGCGTTGGTGGAATGGGGCTGGGCGGCGGTGGCCGACGGCCCTCCACGTCCGACGCACTACCCGCGCCGCCAGTGGACGCGTCAGGTCACCGTCACGCTGGCGGACAGCGAGGGTGCGGCGGCCTAGTAGATGCCGACGAGGTCCATCACCAGGACCACGTCGATGCCCGGGGGCAGCTTCAGCGTGTCGTTGCCCTTGCCGTTGAACAGATCCTTGTACGGCACCTGCGCCTGACGGCGGCCGCCGATCTTCATCCCGTCGACGGCGGTCGCCAGCCCGGGGTAGGTGTCGGTGTTCGGGCCGAACACGAACGTCACCGGGCTGAGGCCCCAGCTGCTGTTCAACTGCTCGCCGGTGTCGGCGCGGTAGATGATGATCTGCAGCGCGACGTTGTCGCCGTCCTTCGGGGTCGCTCCGGTGCCCTCGACGAGCTCCTTCACCTGCACGGTGTCGACGTTGTCGGCGCCCTGCACGTCGATCTTCGGCTCGTCCTTGGCGTCGGACGCGGGCAGCACGGCCACCACGTCGATGAGGAACGTCAACGCGTCGCCGGCCTTGATGACGTCGCCCTGCGGCTTGTCGCCGTAGGCCAGGTCGGCCGGGATGTCGAGCTGGCGGCGGCCACCGGTCTGCACGCCCACCAGTCCCTGGTCCCAGCCCGCGATGACGTTGCCCTGGCCGAGCTGCACGGTGAACGGCGTGCCGCGGTCGTAGCTGTTGTCGAACTCGGTACCGTCGGCAGAGCGCACACCGACGTAGTTGACGACGACGATGTCGTCGGCCTCCGCCTTCGGGCCGGTGCCCACCTTCAGGTCGGTGACGACCAACTCGGTCGGCAGTTGGTCGGGGATCGACACGGTCGGCTTCGCGAGCGACCCATCGGCCGCCAACGACGAGGTCGGCGCGGCCGAGGTGGACGAGGAGGCCTCGTCGCCGCACGCAGCGAGCGCGAGCACGAGGGGCAGGATCAGGACCAGCGGACGACGCATCGGCCCGACGCTATCGGGGCTTCAGTCCGGCCTGGCCGCGGCCAGCCACCCCTGCTCGAGGTGGGCCATCGGGGTGCTCGGCGGGCCCTGCACGAACGGCCACAGCTCCTCGGCCATGCGCCGATAGTTGCCCGAGGCGCACAGCTCGCCCAGCAGCGCGTACAGACCGAGGTTGATGCGCTGGATGAACACGAACGCCTTCGGCACGGTGGCGTACTGGGCGATCGGGCTGGTGCGGTCGAACGTGTGGCGCACGATGCGGCTGGCGTACTCGCTGCTCCACGTGACCGGCTTGTCCTCGCGCACGCTCTCGTAGAACTGGCTGAAGTACTCGCCGACCTCGTCGTCGGGCGCCGGGCAGCCGCGTTGCAGCATGCCGGCCTGTTCGAGGATCCGCCGGAAGTGGGCGACGTCGTGGTCGTACGCCGCGGCCTTCACCATGCCGATGAACGTCGTCATCTCCGAGTCGTCGAAGTGCTTCACGAGACCGAAGTCGAGGAACGTCACCTTGCCGTCGCCGTGGAACAGGTAGTTGCCCGGGTGCGGATCGCCGTTGAAGGCGTGCATGCCGTACAGGCTGCGGAACACGAACCGGAACAGGGTCTCGCCGACCTTGTCCCGTTCGGCCTGGTCCCAGGTCATCATCTCCTGCCAGGTGACGCCGCTGACCAGCTCGCTGGTGATGACGTGCGGGCCGCTCAGCGAGGGCAGCACTTCGGGCACGTGGATGAACGGGTGATCGCGGTAGAAGTCGGCGAAGCGCTGTTGGTTGGCGGCCTCGAGCCGATAGTCGAGTTCCTCGGTCAGCCGCTCCTTGATCTCGGTGACCATCTCGTCGGGATCGAGTCCACCGAAACCCTGCTGCAGGATGATGCCGAGCAGGTTGGCGTTCTTCAGGTCGGTGGCCACCGCGTCGGCCACACCCGGGTACTGCACCTTCACCGCGACGGCTCGCTCCTCGCCGGTCACCGGGTCGAGCACCAGCGCCCGGTGCACCTGGCCGATGCTGGCCGCGGCGATCGGCTGCGGGTCCCATTCGAGGAACAGGTCCTCGGGCGACCGGCCCAGATCGCCCCGGATCACCTCGGCGGCGAGTTCGGCACTCATCGGCGGGGCGCTGCTCTGCAGTGCCGACAGGGCATCCCGCAGTGGTGCCGGCAGTCCCTCGTCGACGTAGCTGGCCATCTGGCCGAGCTTCATCAGTGCGCCCTTCATGTTGCCCAGCCGCTCGGCCACCGCCTCGGCCGTCTTCAGTTCGCGTTCGCGATCGAGTTCCACCCGGCGCTCGGCCGTGGCGAACAACTTGCGTGCCGCGGTGCCCGCGTAGTGCACGCCGACGGTGGCGCCCAACTTCACCACGTCGGTGTTGCGCTGGGTGCGACTGGTGCGCAGGTGCAGGCCCGGGCCGCGGCGTGCCCAGGTGATCGCGGCCCCGGTGGCACCGGCAGCGGCAGCGAGAAGGGCGAGAGTGCGGGCTCGGGGTGCGGGCGACATGGCCCGATCAGCGTACGGCGGTGCCGTTCGGCGTGCCATCCGTGCCCGGACGCGACAACAACGTGTGTGCTCTTCGCTCCCGCCGCTCCGAGCACCACACGCTGTTGTCTGAATCGAGGTTTTCCGCCCGCTTGTTCAGCAGCCCCGCTTCGTTGTCGTCACTGTAGAACCCGAGCGGGTGCTCGAACCATGGGTCCTTTGACCTATTCGCGCAGAACGCTCGGAATTCTCCTACACGCTCCGGAACGGGTGGTCACGCACGGTCGACGACGGATGCGACGGCCCGCAGCAGGGTGGGGACGAACCGTTCGGCGTTGGCGGCGATCGAGTCGTGGTCGCCATCGACGCGGAAGGCCTCGGCACCGGGGATGCCCTCGAAAAGGCGCACCTGTCGGCGAAGGGGCACCACGCGGTCGCGCATCGTGATGACCACCGAGGTGGGCACGTCGATCTCGTCGATCCATTCGCGGGAGTTGAACCGGCCGATCGCCCGCCCGGCCTGCAGCACCATCCGCCAGTCGTGCAGGGATGCCTCCTGGATGGCCCACGTCTCA
>JBMOGW010000132.1:0-10106 GCA_049318165.1 Ilumatobacteraceae bacterium | reverse complement strand
CTGAGTTCCGACCCGCGCTGGGCGTGAGCGGATAACGAGGGTTTCGTGCGCCACGGGGCGCTCGAAACACTCGTTATCGGGCGGTCGTCAGCCGAGTGGCGCGGGCAGCGGAGCGTCGCTGACGAAGTGCAGCACCTGCACCGCACGGGTCATCGCCACGTACAGCAGGCGGGCACCGCGCTCGCTGCCGTCGAAGATCTGGTGCGGGTTCACCACCACCACGCCGTCGAACTCGAGGCCCTTCACGGCTTCGGCGTGGAACAGCGGCACGTCGTCGTGGCCCAGCGAATGCACACGGTCGACGGCCTGCAGGCCGCGCGCCGCCAGTGCCTCGGAGATCGCCGGGAACAGGTGCTCGGGTGCCACCACGCCACTGTTGTGGTGGCGGTGGCGCACGGCGAGGAACTCGTCCGCAACGGCGTCGGCGAGCGCCTCGGGCTGCACCACCCGCAACGCGGGTGCGTCGCCCTCCGCCCGCACACTGCGACTGGCCTCGGCGCGCACACCCGTGAACGGCAGCAACCGGTTGGCGACGTCGAGGATCGGCGCCGGCACGCGGTAACCGATGGTGAGGTGGGCGACATGCGCGTCGGTGTCGCCCAGCCGCAGCAGCCGCAGCGCATCGTCCCAGTCGCGCTGGCCGGCGGGCGTGGTGCTCTGCGCCAGGTCGCCGAGGATCGTCATCGACGCCGACGGGCTGCGCCGGCCGATGCAGCGCAACGCCACCGCGCTGTGGTCCTGCGCCTCGTCCACCACCACGTGGCCGTAGGTGAACGGCGTGCCGACGAGCAGCGAGTTGGCCTCGTCGACCAGGAACTGGTCGGCGACGGTCCAGCGACGTCGCTTGCCCGACGGTCCGGGCAGCAACTGGTCGACCAGCTTGATCGGCTGCTGCGTCGGCCACGCCTTGGTGAGCGCGGACCGCAGCGCGGGCGCCTTCTCCCACACGTCGTCGCGGTCGTGGCGGCGCAGCATGTCGCGCTGCACCAGACCCTTCAGCGAGTCGCGACGCTTGTTCACCGGGCCGCGTGCGGTGAGCGCCTGGTGGAACCACTCGCCCACCTCGTCGCGGGTGATCACCAGGGTGCGTGCACCCAGCGGGATGCGCAGGTCCTCGTCGGGCACCACGACGTGGCGGGTGACGGCGGCCTCGAGTTCGGCGAGCATCTCCTCGCTCCCCTTGCGCCGCCGTTCGTCGTCGCTGTCGACGCCCGAGATCTCCACCTTCGGCACACACAGGTCGAGCGCGGTGCGCTGCTGCACGCTGCGCTCGCCCAGGCTGGGCAGCACGTTGCCGATGTAGTCGAGGAACACCCTGTTCGGCCCCACCACCAGCACGCCGTCGCGCACCAGGCGGCGACGGTGCTCGAACAGCAGGTACGCGGCGCGGTGCAGGCCGACCGCTGTCTTGCCGGTGCCGGGGCCGCCCTGCACCACCAGCACCTGGTCGAGCGGCGCACGGATCACCTCGTCCTGCTCGGCCTGGATGGTGGCGACGATCTCGCGCATCGCGCCGGTGCGTGCGGCGCCGATCTCGGCGAGCACCGGGTCGGGGATGCCCGAGCCGGCGGCGTCGTCGTCCGGGTCGTCGAGCTGCTCGTCGAGGTAGGCGGTCAGGTCGCCGTCGGCGAGCATGAACCGGCGACGATGAGCGAGGCCGAAGGCGTCGGCGTGGGTGGCGCGGTAGAACGGCGCGGCGATCGGCGCTCGCCAGTCGACCACCACCGGGTCGTGGTGCTCGTCCTCGATGTGCCGCCGCCCGATGTACCAGGTGTCGCCCACTGCACCGGGCCGGCCCTCCTCGGTGATGCGTCCGAAGAACTCGCCCGCGCCCGGGGTGCGCAGGTCCTCCAGCGCCTCGGACACCGTGACCTCGATGTACTCCTTCGTGACCTCGTCGGCCGACGCATCGGGGTCGAGCCGCGAGAAGCGCTCGATCATCGCGTCGCGGCAGGCGCGGGAGAACCCGAGGCGGGCACGCTCGTCGTCGAGCTCGGGGAAGGCGGTGCCATCGGGGTGCGCGCTCACAGGGCATGCCACGCTAGCGACTTCCCACGCCGAGCCGGACCGGGATAACGTGCGCTGCATGGAGCAGCAGGACGCCGTCACCGAGCAGGCCGAGCAGGACATCCTCGTCGAGGAAGAGCTGTTGGTGGAGGAGATCTCCATCGACGGCATGTGCGGTGTCTACTGACCTGCTGAGCCCGCTGCTCGACCGCGCGCTGGAACTGCACCCGCAGGTCGCGCTGCGCCCCGAGCCGTTCGGCGCTCTGGCCTACCACTACGGCAATCGCCGTCTGGTGTTCCTGCAGCACGCCGACATGGTGTCCCTCGCCCGCGCGCTGTCGTCGCACGACACGCTGGCCGCCGCACTCGAGGCCTGCGGGATCGACCGGCGTCGTTGGCCGTCGTTCACCAAGGCCGTCGAGTCCCTGATGAAGTCGGAGATCATCCGTGAGCGCTGAGACCCTCGCCACCCAGTTGAAGGCCGGCCTCGACGCGCCGATCTGCCTGACGTGGGAGCTCACCTACGCCTGCAATCTGCAGTGCGTGCACTGCCTGTCGTCGTCGGGCCAGCGTGACACGCGAGAGTTGTCAACGAGTGAGGCGAAGCGGGTGCTCGACGACCTGCGCGACCTGCAGGTCTTCTACATCAACATCGGCGGCGGCGAACCGATGGTGCGCCGCGACTTCTTCGAGCTGGTCGAGCACTCCATCGGTAACGGCATCGGCGTGAAGTTCTCCACCAACGGCGCGTTCATCGATGCCGAGAAGGCCCGCCGCCTGGCAGCGATGGACTACCTCGACATCCAGATCAGCCTCGACGGTGTCGACGCCGCCACCAACGACGCCGTCCGCGGCGCCGGCAGCTACGACATGGCGATCCGAGCGATGGACAACCTGGCCGCAGCGAACTTCGGTCCGTTCAAGATCAGCGTCGTCGTCACCCGCCAGAACGTGCCGCAGCTGGATCAGTTCAAGGCGCTCGCCGACCGCTACGGCGCACAGCTGCGCGTCACCCGCCTGCGCCCCAGTGGCCGCGGCGTGGACAGCTGGGACCACCTGCACCCCACCAATGCCCAGCAGCGCGAGATCTACGACTGGCTGATGGCGCACGGCGAGCACGTACTCACCGGCGACTCGTTCTTCCACCTCAACGCCCTCGGCGACCCGCTGCCCGGCCTCAACATGTGCGGTGCCGGTCGTGTGGTGTGCCTGATCGACCCGATCGGCGACGTGTACGCCTGCCCGTTCGTCATCCACGACGAGTTCAAGGCCGGCAACGTGCGCGACCCGGGCGGCTTCGCGCACGTGTGGAAGCAGAGCGAGCTGTTCCGGTCGCTGCGCGAACCGCAGTCGGCCGGTGCCTGCGCCAGCTGTGGCGCGTTCGACGCCTGTCAGGGCGGCTGCATGGCGGCGAAGTTCTTCACCGGCCTGCCGCTCGACGGACCCGACCCGGAGTGCGTCGGCGGCGACGGCGAAGTGGCGCTCGCGCAGCTGGCCGCGGTGCCGGTGTTGCTGAAGCCGCGGCCGGCGCAGGACCACACCAAGCCTGAACGGCGGCTCGTCGTCACCTAACGTGCAACGACGTGAAGTGGTTGTTGCTCCTCCCCGCGTATTTCCTGGGGACGTTCCCCAGCGCGGTGATGGTGGCCCGCACCCGCGGCATCGACATCACCAAGGTCGGGTCGGGCAATCCGGGTGCCAGCAACGTGTCGCGCATCATGGGCCGCAAGTGGGGCGTCGCGGTGTTCGCGCTCGATGCGCTGAAGGGCATCATCCCGGCCGCGTTCGGCTCGCTGATCCTGGGTGACGACAAGCTCGCCTACGGCCTCATCGCCGCGAGCGTGCTGGGCCACATGTTCCCGGTCACCCGCGGGTTCAGGGGTGGCAAGGGCGTGGCGACGATGGCGGGCGCGATGTTCGTGATGCAGCCCGTGATCTCGGCGATCCTCGGCATCGTGTGGATCGTCGTGCTGAAGCTGAGCAGGAAGGCGTCGGTGGCATCGATCGCGCTGATCATCGGCCTCCCGGTGCTGGCCGTGCTGTTCGACGTGCCGACGTGGGAGATCATCACGATGGTGGCGATCAACGCGCTCCTGCTGCTGCGCCACGCCGACAACATCCAGCGCCTGCTGCGCGGCACCGAGCTGTCGACGTCCCGCCAGAAGTGACCCGGCTCGGCCTGTGGTCGCCCGCTGCGGCGGCACTAGCGTCGCACCCATGGCCGACATGAACGACTACAACCAGCAGATCATCGCTGAGTTCCGAGCGAACGGCGGCAAGGTCGGTGGTCGCTTCGACGGCATGCCGATGGTGCTGGTCACCCACACGGGTGCGAAGTCCGGCGTGCAACGCACGACCCCGCTGGTGTGCAGCCACGACGGTGACGACGTGGTGATCATCGCCTCGATGGGCGGCGCGCCGAGCAACCCGGCCTGGTACCACAACCTGGTCGCCAACCCGACGGTGACGGTGGAGAACGGCACCGACACGTACACGGCCACCGCCGTCGAGACGCACGACGACGAGCGCCTGCAGTTGTTCGCCGGCCAGGCCGCGATCATGCCGTTCTTCAACGACTACCAGGCCAAGACCACACGCGTGATCCCCGTGTTCCGGCTGGTGCGCAGCTGATCATGCCGCTGCTCGCACCGCTCGCGCTCGGTGCCCACACCGCCCGCAACCGGGTGATGTTCGGGCCCCACGTCACCAACCTCGGCGACCACCTGCGCCGCTTCACGCCGCGCCACACCGCGTACTACGAGCGGCGGGCGAAGGGCGGGTGCGGCGTCATCGTCACCGAGGGCGCCAGCGTGCATGCCAGCGACTGGCCGTACGAGCGGGCGCCGCTGGCGGCGGAGTGCGCCGACGGCTGGGCCGCCATCGCTGCCGCGTGCCACGCGCACGGCGCGACGGTGATCGCGTCGCTCGACCACGCGGGCGGGCAGGGCAGCAGCGCGTACAGCCAGCGCGAGCTGTGGGCGCCCAGCCGCGTGCCGGAGGTGAACGCCCGCGAAGTGCCGAAGTGGATGGAGGCCGACGACATCGCCGCGGTCGTGCAGGGTTTCGCCGACGCGGCCCGCATCGCGGTCGGTGCCGGATGCGACGGCGTGGAGATCAACGCGGGCCAGCACAGCCTGGTGCGCCAGTTCCTCAGCGGCCTCACCAACCATCGCGGCGACGAGTGGGCCGAACGCACGCTGTTCGCCAAGCAGGTCATCCGCGCGGTGCGCGCCGCCGTGCCGGGTGCCGTGGTGGGCCTGCGCCTGTCGTGCGACGAGCTGGCCCCGTGGGCGGGCATCACGCCGGAGATGGCGCCGGGCATCGCGGCCGAACTGGTGGCCGAGGGCATCGACTACGTGGTCGTGGTGCGCGGCTCGATCTTCTCGGTCGAGAAGACCCGGCCCGACTTCCACGAGCCGATCGGCTTCAACATCGACGTCACACGCGCGGTGAAGGCGGCGCTGCCCGACACGCCGGTGTACGTGCAGGGCTCGCTCGACGCACCGACGGCCACGTGGGCGGTCGACCAGAAGGTGGCCGACGCGGCGGAGATCACCCGTGGCCAGCTCGCCGACCCCGACCTTGCGTTGAAGCTGGCGGAGAAGCGACTCGACGACATCCGCCCGTGCATCCGTTGCAACCAGACGTGCCAGGTGCGCGATGGTCGGAACCCGATCGTCACCTGTGTGGGCGAGCCCTCGAGCGGGCACGAGACCGACGACCCGAACTGGTTCGCCGTGTCGCCGCGGCCGCGCGACGTCGTGGTGGTCGGCGGCGGCGTGGCAGGCCTCGAGACCGCCCGCGTGGCTGCGGCCCGAGGTCACCACGTGCGCCTGGTGGAGTCGTCCGAACATCTGGGCGGCGTGGCGGGGCTGATCCCCCATGCCCGGCCGCTGGTCGACTGGCTGCTGCGTGCCGTGGAGGACGCCGGCGTGGTGGTGCAACTGGGCGCGGCGAGCGTCGACACCACCACCGACGACGTCGTGGTGCAGTGCACCGGCGCACAGGCCGGCACGCGCCCGTTCACCGTGGCCGACGGCACGAGGGTGGTCGACGTGGTGGACGCATGGAAGGCCGTGTTCAACGGCGCCGAGGCGCCCTGGCCGGCCGAGGGCCCGGTGGCGCTGTTCGACCCGATCGGTGGCCCGATCGCCGTCGCCCTCGCCGAGGCACTGGGCGACCGCGCCGTGCTGATCACGCAGGACCAGATCGCCGGCAACGAACTGTCGCGCACCGGCGACCTGGCGCCCGCCAACACGCGCCTGGCCCAGCGCGGCGCACGCATCGAGCGCCGCTCACTGCTGCGCGCCGCGCGGCCGGGCGAGGTGGAGTTGGAGGACCGCTTCAGCGGCGAGCGCCGCACCGTCGAGTGCGTGGCGTTGATCGACTGCGGCTTCCGCATCCCCACCGACCCGATGGACGACGTGCACCACCAGGCCGGCGACTGCGTCGCCCCGCGCACGATCCTCGAAGCCGTCCTCGAAGGCCGCCGCACCGCCCTCTCCCTCTAAGCCAGGGCCTTCTCGGGCTGATTCGTCCCACTCCTCGGCATCTCGGGCTGAATCGTCCCACACGGGCTTCTCGGGCTGATTCGTGTCGAAAAGTGCGACTGACGGCAAAGAGAACGGGCCGTCGGCGACGCTGCCAGGGGTGCGGCGAGGCCACCCGTTAGGGTCACTCCCTTGTGAGCCCCCGCCCCGCCGCCGTCCTGTGGGACATGGACGGGACCATCGTCGACACCGAGCCGTACTGGATCGCCACCGAGTACGAGCTGGTGGCCGAGTTCGGCGGCGAGTGGGACGACGAGAAGGCGCACTCGCTGGTGGGCAAGGACCTGCGCGACTCGGCGGCGATCATCCGCGACCGTGGCGGCGTCGACATGGCGATCGACGACATCGTCAACCGCCTGCTCGACGGCGTCATCGCCCGCGTGCGTCAGCGCGTGCCGTGGCGACCGGGCGCCAAGGAACTGTTGGCCGCGGTGCGCAAGGCCGGCGTGCCGAACGCGTTGGTGACGATGAGCTGGACGCGCTTCGCGGTGGCCGTCGTCGACCAGTTGCCGCCGGGCACGTTCGAGGTGGTGATCACCGGCGACGAGGTGAGCCAGGGCAAACCGCACCCCGAGCCGTACCTGACCGCTGCGGCGAAGCTGGGCGTGTCGGCGAAGGACTGTGTGGCCATCGAGGACTCGCCCACCGGCGTGCGCAGCGCGGTGGCCGCCGGGTGCCGCACGTTCGCCGTGCCGAACGTCGTCGACATCCCGGCCAGCCGCGCCTACACGCGGGTCGGCTCGATGGTGGAGCTGACACCGGAGATGCTCGGCATCACGGCGACCGCTGCGCCGCGCCGGAAGCGTCGCTGGGGCGTGCTGGCCGGCGGCCTGGCCGCGGTCGCCGCCGTGGGTGCCGCGGCCGTCGTGGTGTTGCGCGAGGACGCCCCGCCGCCGCTGCCCGACATCCCGTTCAGCGGGTGGGCGCCGTACTGGGCGCTGCCCGAGGCCACCGAGTCGGTGAACGCCAACGGCGCCATGCTGCACGAGGTGTCGCCGTTCTGGTTCGAGACGAAGGACGAGCGGACGATCGCGCTCTCCGGCAGCACGACGCCGGCGCAGACCGAACCGTTCGTCGCGTCGATCCGAACGAGCGGCGCCGCGGTGATCCCCTCGATCAGCGACGGCATGCCGAAGGGCGCGATGGCGGCGATGCTGGCCGACCCCGCACGGCGTTCGGCGCACGTCGACGCGATCACCAACCTGGTGCGTGCCAACGACTTCGACGGCATCGACCTGGACTACGAGGGCTTCGCGTTCGTCGACGGGAAGGCCTCCTGGGAGGCCACCCGGCCGAACTGGGTGCTGTTCGTGCGCGACCTCGCCGCGGTGCTGCACGCCGAGGGCAAGCGCCTCGTCGTCAGCGTGCCGCCGATCTACGACAGCGGCCGCACCGGCGACAGCGGCTACTGGGTGTACGACTACGCGGCGATGGGCGACATCGTCGACGCCATTCGCATCATGGGCTACGACTACAGCGTCAGCGAGCCCGGCCCCATCGCCCCGTACGACTGGGTGAAGGTGGCAGTCCAGGCGGCGAAGCGAGTCGTCGACGACGACAGCAAGCTGGTGCTCGGCGTCGGCACGTACGGGCGCAACTGGGTGGTCGGCACCACGGGCACCTGCCCCGCCACCGCAGAGGGCAACACCAGCGTGTCGTTGCGCAACGTGGAGGACCTGATGACACGGCGAAGCGCCACCGCCACGCACGATCCGGTGACTCGTGAGGCGTCGTTCTCGTACCAGTTGAAGGTGGAGGACGGTGGCGTGTCGTGCACGCAGTCGCGCCAGGTGCACTTCATCGACGAGGAAGGCGTGCTCGCCCGGGTGGACCTGGCCCGCGAGCAGCGCATCGGTGGTGTGTCGCTGTGGGCGATCGGCTTCGACAGTCCGCTGGTGTGGACCACCGTGGCGCCGTGGATGCGGCCGCGCGGCGTCGCCCCCGACGGCAGCACGACGACCACCGCACAACCCTGAGCGGGAATACTTGTAGACGCAATGATGTTGGAGGAAGCATGAGCACGATCACCGTCCAGCGAGCCGACGACCGGTTCCACACCGACGCCGGCTGGCTACAGTCCCGCCACTCGTTCAACTTCGGTCCTCACTATTCGCCTGCCCACGATGGGCATGGCCTGCTGCTGGTGAACAACGACGACGTCGTCGCCGCCGGCCAGGGCTTCGGCACCCACGGCCACCGCGACATGGAGATCGTCACCTGGGTGCTGTCCGGCCGACTCGAGCACCGCGATTCGAAGGGCCATCACGGCGTCCTCTACCCCGGCCTCGCGCAGCGGATGAGTGCCGGCAGCGGCATCCTCCACAGCGAGATGAACGCCAGCCCGGACGAGCCGGTGCACTTCATCCAGATGTGGGTGCTGCCCGACACCGCGGGCGTCGAGCCCGGCTACGAGCAGCGCGATCTCAACGTCGCGTTGGCCAATGGCGGTCTGGTGCCGATCGCCAGCGGCCAGGGCCACGAGAGCGCCATCGCCATCCACCAGGCGGGCGCCGTGCTGTGGGGCGGCCGCCTCGCCGCGGGCACCTCGGCGCAGGTGCCGGCAGCCCCGTTCGTCCACGTCTTCGTGGCGCTGGGCAGCGGCACTCTGGAGGCAGCGGGCGATCTGGCCCAGGGCGATGCGGTCCGCTTGACGGATTCCGGTGAGCTGAGGTTCACAGCTGGGCCGGAAGGTGCTGAACTGTTGGTATGGGCCACGGAGTAGCACCTGAAGAACGAGACCGCCTGACCGCTCGCCGGTCGGAACTGGAAGCGCAGTACGTGAAGCCGCGCGACCAGCGACCGGCGAGCACGGCGCGGGGCGTGCACCACGCTGCGCACATCTGCAGCGACGTGGAGCGCACCGTGCAGTTCTACGACGGCATCCTCGGCTTCCCGTGCATCGAGATGTTCGAGAACCGCGACTACGAGGGCTCGACGCACTTCTTCTTCGACATCGGCCACGGCAACTGCCTGGCGTACTTCGACCTGCCCGGCCTCGATCTCGGGCCGTACCAGGAGGTGCTCGGCGGTCATCACCACCTGGCGATCTCGATGGAGCGCGGCCAGTGGGAGATGGTGAAGGGGCGGCTCGAGCAGCACGGCATCGAGTACGCACACGTCGACGGCTCGTCGTTGTACTTCCGCGGCCCGGACGGCGAGCGGCTCGAACTGATCAGCGATCCGCTCGGCGAGATGTACGGCAAGTCCGTCGGCTGACCTCTCCCGCCGAACTTAAGTTCTGCAGGCACCACTCCCACCGAACTGAAGTTCTGCAGGCACCACTCCCACCGAACTGAAGTTCTGCGTGGCTGGGTTCGCCTACCATCGGCGCATGGAGTTCCACTTCGCGTCCGTCTGGGAATCGCTCGCCGACGAGCTCGGCGACCTCACCGCCGTCGTCCACGGTGACCGCCGTTTCACGTGGCAGGAGTACGACGAGCGCGCCGCACGCGTGGCCGCCGCGTACACCGCCGCAGGCCTCGGGCCGGACAGCAAGATCGGTCTCTACCTCTACAACGGCAACGAGTACCTCGAGGCCCACTACGCCGC
>JBMOGW010000131.1:0-10125 GCA_049318165.1 Ilumatobacteraceae bacterium | reverse complement strand
TCGGTGCTCCGCGCCGAGAAGGAGGTCGTCGCCGACCTGTTGGCCGAGGGCGACGCGTTCTCCGGCACGCTCGGCCACCCACGCACGCGGGCCGCGCTCGCCGACTTCATGGCGCGCGGTGGCCAGACGCGCGAGGGCGAGCTGCGGCTCGGCGAACTGGCGGGCGAGCTCGGCGCTACTTGATGGTGACGGGTGTGCCGCCGTAGGGGCGGTTCACCAGATCGAAGAAATCGTTGCCCTTGTCGTCGACGACGATGAACGCCGGGAAGTCCTGGACCTCGATCTTCCACACCGCTTCCATGCCCAGCTCGGGCATCTCGAGCACCTCGACCTTGGTGATGCAGTCCTGCGCCAGGCGGGCGGCCGGGCCACCGATGCTGCCGAGGTAGAAGCCGCCGTGTGCATTGCAGGCGTCGGTGACGGCCTTCGAGCGGTTGCCCTTGGCGAGCATCACGAAGCTGCCGCCGGCAGCCTGGAACTCGTCGACGTAGCTGTCCATGCGGCCGGCCGTGGTGGGACCGAACGAACCGCTGGCCATGCCCTCCGGCGTCTTCGCCGGACCGGCGTAGTACACACAGAAATCCTGCAGGTACTGCGGCATCGGCTCGCCTGCATCGAGACGGGCCTTGATCTTGGCGTGGGCGATGTCGCGGGCCACCACCATCGGGCCGGTCAGCATCACCCGGGTCTTCACCGGGTACTTGCTCAGCTCGGCGCGGATCTCGGCCATCGGGCGGTTGAGGTCGATGTGCACCACCTGCGCGTCGGCCCCGTCGTCGCCAACAAGGTCGTCATGCGTCACCTCGGGCAAGAAGCGCGCCGGATCGGTCTCGAGCTGCTCGAGGAACACGCCGTCCTTGGTGATCTTGCCCAGTGCCTGGCGGTCGGCGCTGCAGCTGACCGCCATGCCGACCGGGCAGCTGGCGCCGTGGCGGGGCAGGCGGATGACGCGCACGTCGTGGCAGAAGTACTTGCCGCCGAACTGGGCGCCGATGCCGGTCTCCTGGCTGAGCTGCAGCACCTTCTGCTCGAGCTCGAGGTCGCGGAACGCATGGCCCAGCCGGCTGCCCTCGGTGGGCAGCGAGTCGAGGTAGCGGGCGCTGGCGAGCTTCGCGGTCTCGACCGCGATCTCGGCCGACGTGCCGCCGATGACGACGGCCAGGTGGTACGGCGGGCAGGCCGCGGTGCCGAGCGTCTTCATCTTCTCGAACAGCCAGGGCAGGAGCGTCTTCTCGTTGAGCAGCGCCTTGGTCTCCTGGAACAGGTAGCTCTTGTTGGCGCTGCCGCCGCCCTTGGCCATGAACAGGAACTTGTAGGCGTCGCCGTCGATGGCGCTGATCTTGATCTCGGCCGGCAGGTTGTTGCCGGTGTTGACCTCGTCGTACATGTTCAGCGGGGCCATCTGGCTGTAGCGCAGGTTGCTGGTCTGGTAGGTGTGGAACACGCCGCGGGCGATCGCTTCCTCGTCGCCGCCCTGTTGGTGTTCATTGGCCGTGAACACCAGCTGGCCCTTCTTGGCCTTCACGATCGCCGTGCCGGTGTCCTGGCACATCGGCAGGATGCCGCCGGCGCTGATCGCAGCGTTCTTCAGCAGGTCGAGTGCCACGAAGCGGTCGTTGTCGCTGGCCTCCGGGTCGTCGAGGATGTTGCGCAGCTGCTGCAGGTGGCCGGGGCGCAGGAAGTGGGCGATGTCGTGCATCGCCTCCTGCGTGAGCCGGGTGATGGCCGCCGGGTCGACCTGCAGCATCGTGCCGAGCGGCGTCTCGACGGTGCGCACGCCCTCCGTGGTGACCAGCCGGTACGGGACGTCGTCGTGGCCGAGGGGGAACAGCTCGGTGAACTCGAACTCGGGGGAAGCAGCCATGAGAAAAGCCTACGCCCACCCCCATCCCCCGTCCCAAGCCCCGCGTTCCGTGTCACAGACTCTCTCTGTCACATCGCTGAGCGATGCTCACGACGTCGCAGCCGTGACAGAGAGGCCCCGGCGGACCACATCGACCACGTAGGCGGGCTCGTCGATCACCATGGCCGTCGTGAACTCCTTGATCGTGAACCCCTGATCCTCCAGCTGGTGGCGGCGGTGCATGTCGTCGGTGCGGTCCGAGTCGGTGACGTGGCCGAGCCGCCCGGAGACCTCGACGACCAGTCGCCCGAAGAGGAAGTCGACTCGTGCCCGCCGCCCGACCGCAGGAGCCGGAGTCACCTGCACCTTGGGGCGCGGCAGACGATGGAGCCGGACGAGACGAAGGAAGCGGCGCTCGAGAAATGACTCACCGCCGGAGTCGAGGAGGATCTCCCGCAGCAGCGCACAACCATGGTGGCCTTTGCCGCTCATGGTGCGCATCCGGTCGATGAGGCGCGGAAGGGCGGTTCGACGCTGCTGCACGGCACTGTCGATGGCGGTCTCCAGCACGGCGGCCTTCGGTCCGTTCGCTGCGAGGTCGATGACCGCTCGTGATGCGACGCAGGTACGAACTCCTCGGTGCAACACGACATCGGCGGGGTCCCACTTCGTCGTCGTGTGCAGTTCCAGCCACGGCAATGTTCCGCGCCGCCCGCGTGGAACGAGAAATGCGGCGGCGAACGGCTGCGGCACGTCGACGCCGAGCCACCACAGCGCTCGATCGGCGTACAGGCCACAGGCTTTCCCCAGCCAGTCGCTGCCGGCGCGGGCCTGCATCTCGAAGCCGGGAGCGACACCGCTCGGATGGAAGTGATGCGGTGTGAGCGCCAGCCACCACCCTTCGTCGAGCATTCGGTTCCAGCGAGTGCTGCCGATGCCGCAGTCGCGAACGTCGTCGAGGGTCACGAGCTGCCCGTGCCGGGCGGCGAGAAGGCGCAGGGAGAGATCGTCAGGCATGCCGACACTGGGCACCGCTGCGCGGCGGAATCGGCAATCTTTCGTGTCACCCCCCGTCTTTGTCACGTCGGCGACATCGTGGGGAACGCTCAGCGGTGTGACCCAGAGCGGTTGTGACAGCTTCGTGCGAACGCGAGGGGTCAGCGGTCTTTGAGGCGGTTCGGTGGGGCGTTGGCGGGGTCGACGGGCCACTGGTGCTTGGGATAGCGGCCGGCCATGTCCTTGCGCACGTCGGCCCACGTGCCGGCCCAGAAGCCGGGCAGGTCGCGGGTGATCTGCACCGGCCGGTCGGCGGGGGACAGCAACTCGAGCGCCAGCGCCACCCGGCCGCCGGCGACGGACGGGTGGGTCGTCTGGCCGAACAGGTCCTGCACGCGCACGCTTGCGGTGGGCACGTCGCGCGAATAGTCGACCGGCACACTGCGACCCGACGGTGTCGCCAGCGCAGGCGGCGCCAGTTCGGCCAGCCGCACCGACGTGTCCCAGTCCAGGCCTGCGGTGAGCAGCATCTCGGTGTCGAGCCGGGCCAGGTCGTCGCGGCTCGTGGCGTGCAGCAGGAACGGGGCCAGCCAGTCGTCGAGTGACTTCAGCAGCGCGGCGTCGCTCCAGTCCGGCCAGTCGTCGCCCAACTCGCGGCGCAGGAACGCCACACGGTGGCGCAGCGCCGTCGTGCGCTCGGTCCAACCGAGGACGGCCAGCCGCGTGGCGCGCACACGTTCGAGCAGTGCGGCCGCGGTGGCCTCGCCCGGTTGCGGGGTGGTGACACGCTCGTCCAACACCATGCCGCCCAGGCGCAGTTCCACCCGCTCGACCAGGTCGTCGCGCTGTTTGTCCCACACGAGCGCCTCGCGTCGCTCGATCTGGTCGGCGAGCGCGGTGATCAACGCCTCCGCGTCGAGTGCGGCGCCGATGCGGATGCGGGCGTTGTCGCGCTTGCCGTCGAGGTCGGCCGCCACCACGAACCGCTCGTCGGCCAGCGGGTCGGTCGGCGGTGTCCAGGCGGCCGCGCCGGTGCGCAGCTGGAACCGACCGGGCTGGCTGCGGCGCACCGCGATGCGATCCGGGTACGCGTGCGCGAGGACCGCGCCGCAGTGGTCGGGGTTCACGTCGTCGAACGAGGGCGACACGCCGGCGCGGCGGGCCAGGTCGGCGGCTCGTTCGCGCACGCGCCCGACGTCGCGTCGGTCGGCGGCGTCGTGAGAACGTTGCCCGGCCACGACGGCCACGCGCAGCGACAGGTCGGCGGGCAGGTCGTCCTGGCGGCCGCGGAAGATGTCGCGCTCGTCGAGCAGCGCCGCGATGATGCAGGCCAGCCCGCGGTCGCGCTCGGCGACGGCGTCCACCATGCCCGCGAGCCGCGGATGCAGCGGCAGACGCAGCATCCGCCGTCCGCGTTCGGTGATGCGGCCGTCGTCGTCCAGCGCGCCGAGCCGTTGCAACAACTCGACGCCCTGCTGCAGGGTGCGCGCCGGCGGCGCGTCGGCCCAGCGCAGCTCGGGCGCCGGCGTGCCCCACGCGGCCAACTCGAGTGCGAGGCCGCTGAGGTCGACCTGGGTGATCTCGGCCTCCAGGTGGGCGCGTCGGGTGCCGTGCTCGAGCTTGCTCCACAACCGGTAGGCGACGCCGGGCTCGGTGCGGCCGGCGCGGCCAGCGCGCTGGTCGGCCGATGCTCGGCTGGTGGTGACGGTGGTGAGTCGTGTCATCCCGGTGCGCTGGTCGAACCGCGGCACTCGCGCCTGGCCGGCGTCGACCACGACGCGCACGCCGTCCACCGTCAGCGACGACTCGGCGATGTCGGTGCTCAGCACGACACGTCGACGGCCGGGGGGTGACGGTGCGAGCGCGCGGTCCTGCTCGGCCAGCGTCAGCGCACCCGCAAGCGGCAGCACGTCGACGTGGTCGGGCAGCACCGGTTCGAGCAACTGCTGCACGCGCCGGATCTCGCCGACGCCCGGCAGGAACACCAGCACGTCGCCGTCCTGCTCGCGCACCGCACGGCCGACCAGCGTCGCCATCGCCTCGACCGTGGCGTTCCAGCTCGGCCGGACGCTGGTGCTCATCGGCGCCCAGACCAGATCGACCGGGTGCATCCGCCCGTCGGAGTGGGCGACCGGCGTGCTGGCACCGAGCACGGCCAGCAGCCCTTTGGTGTCGGGCGTCGCCGACATCGCGAGGATGCGCAGGTCGGGCCGCACCGCCGCGCGCGCGTCCAGGGCGAGCGCGAGGCCCAGATCGGTGGGCAGGTTGCGCTCGTGCACCTCGTCGAAGATCACCAGCCCGCACCCGTCGAGCGTCGGGTCGTGCTGCAGGCGGCGGGTGAGCACCCCCTCCGTCACCACCTCGATGCGGGTGCTCGGGCCGATGTGCCGTTCGTCGCGTGTCTGGTAGCCGACCGTGTCGCCGACGCGTTCGCCGAGCAGATCGGCCATTCGCCGCGCTGCGGCCCGTGTGGCCAGTCGCCGCGGTTCGAGCATCACGATCCGCTGCCCGCCGAGCCACGGCTCGCCCACCAGCATCAGCGGCGCGAGTGTCGTCTTGCCCGCGCCCGGCGGCGCGACGAGGATCGCCGAGTCACCGTCGCGAAGCGCGGCGGCCAGTGCCGGGAGTGCCTCGAGGACCGGGAGGTCCGGCGGCTCGAACGGCACGGGAGCGGTGCCCGTGCGTCAGCCCTGCGCGGGCGTGCCGTTGAACGGCGTCGGGTCGCCGGCGGCCGGGATCACCGGGGCCAGCCAGGAGGTGTTCTCGGCGATGTGCTTCGCAACGGCCTTCCACGCAGCCGGGTCCCAGCCTTCGGCAACCGCGATGTTGCCGTTGCCCTGCACGAACACGAACGCCGGCAGCGTCTCGAGACCGAGGCCCTTCACCACCGTGCGGTCGGGGTCGCAGAACACCATGAAGCGCTCGGTGAGCGGCCCGAGGAACTGCGTGGCCTCGTCCGGCGTGCAGGCGACGATGAAGTTCACCCGCACGTCGGCGCCGCGGAAGCCGTCGAGCACGCGCACGGCGGTGTCGAGGATCCACGAGCTCTCGTTGGTGTACGGGTCGAGGACCACGCTGGCGAGGTGGAACGTGGTGACCCACTCCTCGAGCGGGCGCTGTTCGCCGGAGATCGAGGTGAGGTTCAGGTCGAGCGCAACGGTACTGGCCACGGGGGAGAACGGTAGCGCGCCGATGCATCGCCGACCCACCTCGGGTACGTTGCGGTCGTGCATCCGATCGAGCGCCTGCGCTACCTGGCCCGTTCCAGCGGCCACGACCAGCGGGTGCTGGTGGGCGAGACCGCGTCGGCGCTGCGGGCGATGCGGATGGATCCGGCCGGACTGGTGGTCAGTTGCCGGCGGATCGTCGAGCGCCACCCCACCTCCGGCCCGCTGTGGTGGCTGTGCGCCCACGTGCTGACCGCGCCCGACCCCTCACAGGCGGCCCGTGACCTGCCGCACCATCTGGAGATGGACCCGACGCCCGACCTGTTGGCCGAAGCGTTGCCCGAGGACGCCACGGTGCTGGTGATCGGTTGGCCCGACCTGGCCGGCGAGGCCTGCCTGGGGCGCGGCGACCTGACCGTGCTCACGGTGGATGCCGACGGCGAGGGCCACTCGTTCGTGCGCCGCCTCGAGCGGTCCGACGTCGTGGCCGAGATCGTCGAGCCCGCCGGCCTGTCCGCCGCGGTGCTGGCGGCCGACGTGGTGCTGGTGGAGGCCGTCGCTGCGTCGACGGGCGAGATCCTGGCCACCCGCGGCTCGCGGGCGGCGGCGTCGGTGGCCTACTGCAGCGAAGTGCCGCTGTGGGCCGTCGTGGGTCGCGGGCGCTGCCTGCCCGACGCGGCGTTCACCAACTTGGTGGAACGGGTCGGCGCGGTACGAGTGCCGTGGGACGCGGAGGCCGACGTCGTCCCGCTCGGCCTGGTGTCGCACGTGGCGGGCGAGCGAGGCGTGCTGCCCGTCGAGTCCGCCGGCCTGGCGCCCGAGTGCCCGCTCGCCCACGAACTGCTGCGATCGCGACCCGGCACGTGAGCGAGCGTCACGTCGACCCGGTGGCCCTGCTGACGGACCGCTACGAGCTGTCCGTGCTGCGCGCCGCGTTGCAGTCCGGTCGGGCCGCCACATCCTGCGTGTTCGAGGTGTTCACCCGCCGCCTGCCCACCGGGCGGCGGTACGGCGTGGTCGCCGGCACGCAGCGGGTGCTGGACGCGATCGCCGACTTCCGGTTCGACGAGGACGACCTGCAGTGGCTGCAGGACGAGGGCGTCGTCGACCCGGCGACGGCCGAGCACCTGCGCGCGTACCGCTTCACCGGCAGCGTGGACGGGTACCCGGAGGGCGAGGTGTACTTCCCGGCATCGCCCGTGTTGTCGTTCCGGGGCACCTTCGCCGAGTGCGTGCTGCTGGAGACCGTGGTGCTGTCGATCATGAACCACGACGCCGCCGTCGCCGCAGCGGCGTCGCGAATGGTGACTGCCGCTGGCGGTCGCCCGATCATCGAGATGGGCAGCCGCCGGGTGCACGAGGGCGGTGCGGTCGCGGCCGCCCGGGCTGCGTACATCGCGGGCTTCGACGCCACCTCGAACCTTGCGGCCGGTCGTCGTCACGGAATTCCCACCGCCGGCACGGCGTCGCATGCGTCGGTGCTGCTGCACGCCACAGAGCGCGAGGCGTTCGCCGCGCAGATCGACGTGCTCGGTCTCGGCACCACCCTGCTGGTGGACACCTACGACATCGGTCGTGGCATCGAGGAGGCCGCCGCGGTCGCCGGGCCCGGCCTCGGTGCGATCCGCATCGACTCGGGTGACCTCGGTGTGATGGCCCGCTTGGCTCGCGCACAGCTGGACGGGTTGGGTCTCACGCAGACGCGCATCGTGGTCAGCGGCGACCTGGACGAACACGCCATCGCCGCGCTCGCCGTCGCGCCCGTCGACGTGTACGGCGTCGGCACGTCCGTCGCCACCGGCTCGGGCGCGCCCACCGCCGGCTTCGTCTACAAGCTGGTCGAGGTGGACGGCCGCCCCGTGGCGAAACGTTCGGACCAGAAGGCGACGAAGGGCGGCGCGAAGGCCGGCTTCCGGGCGCACCGCGCCTCGGGCACCGCCACCGACGAACTGGTCGTCGTCGGCGCGACGTCCGCCTTGGAGGCCGAGGTGGCTCGGCTGCGCACCGAGCACCACGACGTGCGTCGTGTGTCGACCTCGCTCGTGCACGACGGCCGCCCGGCCGAAGGTCATGACGGCTCGCTCGCCGCGGCTCGCACACGGCTGCACGATGCACTCGAGCTGCTGCCGTGGGAAGGCCTGTCGCTCACGCAGGGCGACCCGGTGTTGGCGACGTCGATGCTGCCAGGCCGTCGCTGACGCAGGTCAGCGTTGGCCGGATCGCGTGGGCGCCTTACCCGCCGCGTCGGCCAGTCGCTCGGCGACCGCCGCCAGGTCGTGGGCGACGAGGCCCACCGTGACGCGCAGCGACGGCTGGTCGGGGTACACCATGAACGGCTCGCCCGGTGCCGCGCCGATGCCCTGCGCGGCAAGGGTGATCAGCGCCGAGCGCTCGTCGTCCACCTGCATCCACAGGTTGATGCCGTCGGTGCCGGTGAACGCGGTGCCGGTGGCGCGCAGCACGTCGGTGACGGCCGCCCGGCGGCGCGCGTACTCGGCCCGGGCCGCGGCGACGGCCTGCACGGTGGGTGGGTGGTCGAGCATCTCCAGCAGCACCGCCTGCAGGATGCGGCTGCTCCAGCCGGCGCCCAGCAGGCGGCGGTTGGCGACGGCGCTCACCACGTCGCCCGCGCCGCCGACGGCGGCCAGACGCAGGTCGGGTCCGTGGCTCTTGGAGTAGCTGCGGATGTGCACGGTGCGCCCGGGCAACGCGGTGCCGAGGCTGACGAGCGAGCCGCTGGCGATGTCGCCCGAGTGGTCGTCCTCGACGACGATCGTGTCGCGGCCGCCCGGCGCGGCGGCGAGCGCTGCGGCCAACTGCTTCGCCCGGCGAGCGGTCATCGTGACGCCCGTGGGGTTGTGCGCGCGCGGCTGCAGGAACACGGCGCGCACGTCGTCGGCGAGCGCCGCGGTCAGCCCGTCGACGCGCATGCCCTCGGCATCGAGCGGTACGCCGATCACTTCCGCGCCGAGCAGGTCGAGCAGGTCGAGCAGCGGCGGGAACGCAGGCTGCTCGACCACCACGCGATCGCCCAGGCGCACCACCACCGACGCCACCCGGTCGAGCGCGTCCAGCGCACCGTCCACCACGGTCAGCTCCTCCGGCGGGAACGGCCACGCGTCGCGCAGGTGTGCCTCCAGCGGCGGCAGCACCGGGTGGTCGAGGTAGCTCGAGGTCAACGACTGACGGCTCACCCGGGCGATCACCGGGCCGAGATCAGGCAGCAGGTCGGGGTCGGGTGTGCCCGAGCTGAGGTCGAGCGCGAAGTGGCCGGGGCCTTCGGTCACCCGCCGGTACCGGCGCGGGGTGATCGGGCCCGTGGGTTGGCGCACGTAGGTGCCCTGCCGACCGCGGGCGTCGATGGCACCCACCTGGGCCAGGCTCTGCCATGCCTCGCTGACCGTCGTGGGGGACACCTTCAGCACCGACGCCAGCTCGCGCACGGTGGGCATGCGCGTGCCCGGCGCCAGCGTGCCGTCGGTGATCATCCGCCCGACGGCAGCCGCGATGCCCCGCGCGCTGCGGTCCGTGGCCCTCGCCGCCACGGTCGCGGTGACGGTGGCGGGAGCCAGGTCGGAGGTGCTCGCCGAGTTCATTGTCCGGTAACAATACAATCATTGTGCGCCGTGTGGTGTCACATTAGAGTCCCCCGAATGGCGAACATCGTGAGGGCAGCACTGCTGCAGACCGACTGGCCCGGCACCAAGGAGGCCATGCTCGACAAGCACGAGCAGGCCGTGCACGACGCGAAGGCCCAGGGCGCACAGGTGATGTGCTTCCAGGAGCTCTTCTACGGCCCCTACTTCTGCCAGGTGCAGGACCCGGAGTACTACCAGTACACCGAGTACATCCCCGATGGCCCCACCACCCAGCGCTTCCAGGCCATCGCCAAGGAGACCGGGATGGTGCTGGTGCTGCCGATGTACGAGATCGTCCAGCCCGGCCTGTACTACAACACCGCCGCGGTCATCGATGCCGATGGTCGCTACCTCGGCAAGTACCGCAAGCAGCACATCCCGCAGACGAAGGGTTTCTGGGAGAAGTACTACTTCACGCCCGGCACCGGCGGATACCCGGTGTTCGACACCGCGGTCGGCAAGGTCGGCGTGTACATCTGCT
>JBMOGW010000130.1:0-10147 GCA_049318165.1 Ilumatobacteraceae bacterium | reverse complement strand
TTCGACTTCTACCGCGTGCTGCGCCAGGTGAACCCCAGCCCGTACATGTACTTCCTGCGTCATCCGGAGTGCACCATCGCGGGCAGTTCGCCCGAGCCGATGGTGCAGGTGCTCGGCCGCAAGGTGGTCAGCCGCCCGATCGCCGGCACCCGTCGCCGCGGTCGCACCGAGGAGGACGACCGGCGCATGGCCGGCGAGCTGAAGGAGAACCCGAAGGAGGTCGCCGAGCACATCATGCTGGTCGACCTCGCCCGCAACGACGTGGGACGGGTGGCGACGTTCGGCACGGTGCACGTCGACGAGCTGATGACGCTCGAGCGCTACAGCCACGTGATGCACCTCACGTCGCAGGTCACCGGTGAGTTGCTCGATGGTCGCACCCCGATCGACGTGCTGCGCGCCACGCTCCCCGCTGGCACCGTGAGCGGCGCGCCGAAGGTGCGCGCGATGGAGATCATCGACGCGCTCGAGCCGGTGAAGCGCGGCCCGTACGCCGGTGTCGTCGGCTATGTCGACTTCAGCGGCAACCTCGACACGGCGATCGCGATCCGCACGATGTTCGTCGGCCGCAACGGCGCCAGCTTCCAGGCGGGTGCGGGCATCGTTGCCGACAGCGTGCCCGACGACGAGGACTTGGAGTGCCGCAACAAGGCGGCCGCCCTGCTGGCGGCCGTGCCCGCAGCGCGCCGGATGACCGCCCAGCGCAACGCCTGAGCGCGGACGCGCACGCAGAACTTAAGTTCGGCGGGAACTCGGTCAGAAGAGCTGGCCGAGCAGCAACAGCGTGCCGAGGATGCCGACGGCCATCATGCCCAACACGGCGATGGCGGCCAGGCCGGGCACCACGGTGATGGCGCGCACGCCGAGCCACAGCGCGGGCAGGTCGCGCTTGCGCACCTCGAGCTCGGTGCGCAGCGGCGCCATGCGGCGAGACGACGTGACCACCGGCTGGCCCGAGTCGTAGTCGATCAGCACCTGCGCGGCGGGTGTCGTCGGGCCACGCAGGAATGCGGCGATGTCGTCCACCAGACGGCCGGCATAGTGCGCACCGGCGCGCACGACCGCCCACGCGCCCAGTGCCGCCAGCACGGGCACCAGGCACAGCACGCCACCGAGGATGATCCACGCGGTGCTGGTGCCGAACGCCCACCAGCCGGTGGCGAAGGTGGCGATGCTGACGACGGCGGTCACCACCACCAGTCCGCCCGCGAGGGATGCCAGGCGCCGCAGGGTGAGCGACAGGCCGTCGCTGATCCGTCCGGCGGTGCCACCGCCGGTGACGCCCCCGGGAATGCTCGACCCGGCGTCGCCCCGGCCGCCGGTGTCGCCGTCGTCACCAGATCCGCCGACGCCGCTGGGGATGATCTCGGAACCCATGCCTGCAGTGTGTCACCGTCGCCGGTCGGTGCGACACTGGTCCCATGTTCCGGACCGAGTACCCCAGAGACGTCGCCCGGGTGAGCGGCCCCGACGCCGCCTCGTACCTGCAGTCGCAGCTGTCGCAGGACATCCGCGCGATGCAGGTGGGCGATACGCGCTGGTCGTTCCTGCTGCAGCCGACCGGCAAGGTGGACGTGTTGCTGCGCATCCGCCGCACGGCGGACGAGGAATTCGTGCTCGACACCGACGCCGGGTTCGGCGAGACGATGGTGGCCCGCATCAACCGCTTCAAGATCCGCGTGAAGGCCGACGTGGAACTGCTCGACTGGCCGTGCGTCGCGGTGCGCGGCGCCGACGCGGCGCGGCTCGATGGCGCAGTCCCGAGCTGGGGGAGCGGCTACGACCTCTTCGGCTCCGACGCACCGGCCGATCTGCCTGCTGGCAGTGCCGACGACCTGCTCGCTGCCCGCATCGACGCCGCCTGGCCGGCGATGGGCGCGGAGATCGTGCCCGGCGAGACCATCCCTGCGGAGACCGGCATCACCGACGTGGCGGTGAGCTTCACCAAGGGCTGCTACCCGGGCCAGGAGCTGGTCGAGCGGATGGACAGCCGCGCCGTCACCGCGCCACGCCTGTTGCAGCGCCTTGACGCCGCGGAGGCCGAGCGGTTGGGCGCCCGCGTCACCAGCCGCCACGGCGACGTCGTGCTGGCCTACGTGCCCAGGTCTGCGCTGGCGCACTGACGCGCGACAATCGGCGCATGGCGCTCACCCCGGCGAAGGCGGCGAAGCAGCTCGACCGCATCCGGTCGATCGCGCTCGCGCTGCCCGAGGCCACGGAGGAGCTGACGTGGGACACGACCATCAACTTTCGGGTGCGCAACAAGATCTTCTGCTTCCCGGGCGACGGCGGGTCGGTCATGGTGAAGGCCGACCGCGAGGAGCTGCCTGCGCTGCAGCAGGACCCAAGGTTCAGTCCCGCGCCGTACCTGGCCCGAGGTGGCTGGGTGGTGCTCGACCTCAGCGACGGTTCCGTCGACTGGGACGAGGTCAGCGAGTTGATCCACACGTCGTATTGCCTGATCGCACCGAAGCGCCTCGCGGCACAGGTGCTCAGCGACTGACGGCGACGAACTCGGGGTCGTCGCGGAACTGCTGGAACTCACCGAAGTTGGCAACGGCCTCGGCGACCGTCTGTGGCGACGACTCGGCAGCCGCGCGCAGCCACGACAATGACGTCGTGCGATGCCCCATCGCCGCCGCAGCGCGCGCGACATGGATGGCCAGCGCCGCCTGACGGCCCTGTGTGTACGCCTCGGCGGCGTAGTGCGCGGCGTCCTCGTGCCGACCGAGCTTCAGCAGCACGCCCGACAACACGTAGGCGCTGTAGGGGCGACCGGTCGGCAGCGGTGTCGGCAGCAGGGCGAGCACCCGGCGCAACGCGTCCTCCGGAGCGGCGTCGGGCGGCCACCAGTTCACCGGCTCGGTGTCGGCGAGGTCGAGCAGCAGCACGTGGCGGGCCGAGACCTCGTCGCCGGCCTGCAGTTGCTGCCACGCCCGGAACCACGGCGACGGGACGGCCCCGCGCGGGAAGTCCACGACCCCGGTGGCCCATGCCATTGCCTCGGCGCGAGACAGCGCCTTCTGTTGGTCGTCCTGCTTGCCGCGGTTCTTCTCCTGGCTCAGCTGCGCAGCCACTGCGACCAGTGGGATGACGGCGAAGAACATCCAGCGACGCATCTCCGGGTTGAACGCCATCAGCGCGAGGGCGACGACCGTGGCACCGATGGTGAACCACTGCATGAGCGTGCGGGCCGACTTGGGGGCGAACACCTCGACGCCCACCTGTGCCAGATGGCCGCCGTCGAAGGGCAGTAGGGGCAGCAGGTTGAGGATGCCGATCAGTGGGCCGGCCCAGTAGACCGCCAGCTGGATGGCGTTGCCCGGCTCGGGCCCCGCCAACTCGCCACGCAGGGCGAGGTAGACGATGCCGCCGATGGCGATCTGCACGCCCGGGCCCGCGAACGAGATGATTGCCCGCTCGCCCTTCGTGAGCGGCCGGCTGGGCGTGTAGGCGGCGTATCCCGCCATGAAGTCGAGTGCGATCTCGGCCTTGGCGCCGGTGTTGCGTGCCGCGAATGCGTGACCCAGCTCGTGGATCAGCGTGAACACCGCCAGGAAGATCGCGAACGGGATGCCGAACGTCGGGCCCTGGATGAACACGACCAGCGCCATGAAGAACCAGAAACCGGGGCGCACCTGGACCGGGAAACCGAGGAACCGGAACGTGGAGCGGGCGGGCACCGCGCCAGCCTACGGCCGTGAATCCTCACAGAACGGCCCAGCGTGGCCGTAGACTCGCGCAACGTGTCATACGTCTACGCCTTCGACCACAAGCATCGTCGTCCCCCGATGGAGTACAAGGACCTCCTCGGCGGAAAGGGTGCGAACCTCGCCGAGATGACCAGCGTGCTGAAGCTGCCGGTCCCCCCGGGCTTCACGATCAGCACCGATGCGTGCCGCGCCTACATGAAGAGCGGCTGGCCGGCGGAGCTGGACGAGGAGATCGCGCACCAGGTGTTCGCCCTCGAGAAGAAGATGGGCCGCAAGCTGGGTGACCCGTTCGACCCGTTGCTCGTGTCGGTGCGCTCCGGCGCCAAGTTCTCGATGCCGGGCATGATGGACACCGTCCTCAACCTCGGTCTCAACGACGAGAGCGTGAAGGGCCTCGCCCACGTCACCAGTGACGAGCGCTTCGCGTACGACAGCTACCGCCGCTTCATCTCCATGTACGGCCGCATCGTCATGGGTGTGGAGGCCGAGCTGTTCGACCACCCGCTCGAGGCGGCGAAGGAGAAGGCCGGCGTCAAGAGCGACAGCGACCTCACCGCCAAGGCGCTGAAGGACCTGTGCAAGCAGTACCAGGCCGTGATCAAGAAGGCCACGAAGAAGCCGTTCCCGCAGAAGCCGCGCGAGCAGCTCCGAGGCGCGGTCGAGGCCGTGTTCGCCAGCTGGAACGGCGCCCGCGCCATCGCGTACCGCGTGCGCGAGCGCATCAGCCACGATCTCGGCACCGCCGTGAACGTGCAGGCGATGGTGTTCGGCAACCGTGACGACAACTCCGGTACCGGCGTGGGCTTCACCCGCAACGCCGCCACCGGCGAGAACAAGCCGTACGGCGACTTCCTGATCAACGCGCAGGGCGAGGACGTGGTGGCGGGCATCCGCAACACCGAAGACCTCGACCACATGAAGCTGCACTTCCCGGAGATCCACAAGGACCTGCTCGACATCTTCGCCCGGCTCGAGCGGCACTACCAGGACATGTGCGACACCGAGTTCACCATCGAGCAGGGCACGCTGTACATGCTGCAGACCCGCGTCGGCAAGCGCACCGGCGCCGCCGCGCTGAAGATGGCCGTCGACATGACGAAGGGTTCCGGCAAGGGCGACCAGCGCTGGAAGATCTCGAAGGAGGAGGCCGTCATGCGTGTGACGGCCGAGCACCTCGACCAGGTGCTGCACCCGCAGTTCGCCGGCAAGGGCAAGGTGCTGGCCAAGGGCCTCGCCGCCTCGCCGGGCGCCGCCGTGGGCAAGGTGTACTTCACCGCCGACGACGCCACCGATGCCGCCGATCGTGGCGAGAAGGTCATCCTGGTCCGCAACGAGACCAGCCCCGAGGACGTGCACGGCATGATGGTCGCCGAGGGCATCCTCACGGCTCGCGGCGGCCTCGTGTCGCACGCGGCCGTGGTCGCCCGTGGCTGGGGTACGCCCGCCATCGTCGGCGCCGAGGCCGTGAAGATCGAGGGCAAGCAGTTCGCCGTCGGCGACGTCGTCGTCAAGGAAGGCGACATCATCAGCCTCGACGGTTCGAGCGGTGAGGTCGTCCTCGGCGAGATGAAGCTGGCCGCCGCCGAGCCGCCGGCCGAGTTCACCACGATCCTCAAGTGGGCCGACACGATCCGCAAGGGCAAGCTGGCCGTGCGCGCCAACGCCGACACCGGTGAGGACGCCACCAAGGCCCGCGAGCTCGGCGCCGAGGGCATCGGCCTGTGCCGCACCGAGCACATGTTCCTCGCCCCGGACCGCCTGCCGGTGGTGCGCGAGATGATCCTCGCCCGCACGCCCGACGCCGAGAAGAAGGCGCTCGACGAGCTGGGCCGCGTGCAGCAGATCGACTTCGAGGAGATCCTCGAGGCGATGGACGGCCTGCCCGTCACGGTGCGTCTGCTCGACCCGCCGCTGCACGAGTTCCTCCCGTCGGTGGAGGAGCTGCACATCAAGAAGGCCACGCACGGCCTCACCAAGCGCGAGACCGAGGAGCTGAAGGCCGCCGAGGAGTGGGCCGAGCACAACCCGATGATCGGCACCCGTGGCGTCCGCCTCGGCGTGGTGAAGCCGGGCCTCTACGCGATGCAGGTGAAGGCGCTGCTGAAGGCCGCGGCCGTGCTGCGCAAGAAGGGCAAGAACCCGATCGTCGAAGTGATGATCCCGCTGACGGTCACCCGTGAAGAGCTGGCGCTCGCTCGCGGTTGGGTGCAGGCCGAGATCGACGCCGCGACCAAGGGCCTGAAGAACCCGCCGCACGTCACCATCGGCACGATGATCGAGACGCCCCGCGCCGCGGTGCGTGCCGACCAGATCGCCGAGGAAGCCGACTTCTTCAGCTTCGGCACCAACGACCTGACGCAGATGACGTTCGGCTTCAGCCGTGACGACGTCGAGAGCCGGATGATGCCGGCGTACCTCGAGCAGGGCCTGCTGAAGCGCAACCCGTTCGAGACCATCGACCAGGACGGCGTCGGCGAGCTGGTGAAGCTGGGCGCCGCCCGTGGCCGCAGCGTGAAGAAGAACCTCAAGCTCGGCGTCTGCGGCGAGCACGGTGGCGACCCGGAGAGCATCACGCTCTTCTACGAGGCGGGCCTCGACTACGTGAGCTGCAGCCCGTTCCGCGTGCCGATCGCCCGGCTCGCGGCGGCGCAGGCCGTCATCGGCGGCGCCACCACCTCCACCAAGTGACCCGACGCGTGGCACACGCCACGCGACGAACGAACAGTGATGCCGCGCGCCGGGCCCCGGTGCGCGGCATCATGGTTTCCGGCAGAAGGAGCACATCATGCAGGTACAGACGCGTCAGGGACCGGCCTTCGGGGTCGCCCGGCTCACCTTGGGACCGAACGAGCCGGTCAAGGTGGAGGGCGGCGCCATGATGGCGATGTCGTCCGGCATCACGTTGGCGGCCAAGGCCGAGGGCGGTGTGATGAAGTCGCTGAAGCGAGCGGCGCTCGGCGGCGAGAGCTTCTTCGTCAGCACGTACACGGCTCCGCCGCAGGGAGGCTTCGTCGACGTTGCGGCGCGCCTGCCGGGCGACGTCAGCACGCTGGCGCTCGAGCAAGGCAAGGCGCTGTTCATCTCCAAGGGCAGCTGGCTGGCCAACGAGGTGACGGTCAACATCGACGCGAAGTGGGGCGGCTTCAAGAACCTGTTCGGCAGCGAGGGCGGCTTCATCGTCCGCGCTGACGGCCAGGGGACCGTGGTGTTCGCCTGCTACGGCGCGCTCGAAGTGTGGGACCTGGCCGAGGGGCAGACCCTCACCGTCGACACCGGCCACATGGTGGCCTACGAGGACACGGTGCAGATGGGTTTCCGCAAGGCGAGCGGCGGCGGCCTGGTGCAGAGCTGGAAGAGCGGCGAGGGTTTCGTGTTCGAGTTCTCCGGCCCCGGCAAGGTGTGGACCCAGACGCGCAACCCGATGGAGTTGCAGTCCTGGATCATGAGCTTCGTCGGCACGTCCAACTCGGGCTCGACAGCCGGCATCGCCGGCATGTTCACCAGGGACTGATCGATGTCAGTGCTCCAGGGAATGTTGATCGCTGCGTCGGAGGAGGCCTCCGGCGACTTCGTCGAGCTCGACGTGGGGGCCGGCTGGTGGATCGGTCTGCTCGCGCTGATCATGGTGCTGCTGTTGGTCGACCTGCTCGTCGTCCACCGCGAAGGCCACGAGGTGTACACCCGTGAGGCGGCGATCGAGTCGGTGGTGTGGATCAGCATCGGCCTCGCGTTCGGGCTGGTGGTGTGGTGGGGCTTCGGTGGCTCGGCGGCCGGCGAGTATTACAGCGGCTACCTGATCGAGAAGAGCCTCAGTGTCGACAACGTGTTCGTCTGGGCGCTGATCATGAGCTACTTCCTGGTGCCGCGTCGCTACCAGCACCGGGTGCTGTTCTGGGGCATCTTCGGTGCGCTGATCCTGCGTGCGATTTTCATCTTCGCCGGGGTGGCGTTGATCGAGAAGTTCGACTGGGTGCTCTACGTGTTCGGCGCGTTCCTCGTCTACACGGCGATCAAGCTCGTCGTCAGCGACGACGACCACGTCGACCCGGCGAACAGCAAGTTCCTGAAGCTGGTGCACAAGGTGGTGCCGCTCACCGACGAACTGGATGGGCAGAAGCTGTTCACCCACAAGAACGGCCACCGGTACGCGACGCCGCTGTTCGCGGTGCTGCTGCTGGTCGAGGCGACCGACGTGTTGTTCGCGGTCGACTCGGTGCCGGCGGTCCTGGCCGTGAGTCGCGAGCAGTTCATCGTGTTCTCGTCGAACGCATTCGCGATCCTCGGCCTGCGCGCCCTGTACTTCCTGTTGGCCGACATGCACGCACGGTTCAGCTACCTGCAGGAGGGTCTCGCGATCATCCTCGCCTTCGTGGGCGTGAAGATGCTGATCCACCGCTGGTATCACATCCCCACGTGGCTCTCGCTGCTGGTGATCGCCATCGTGCTCGCCGCGTCGATCGGCTTCTCCTTGAAGGTCACCCGCCGCGACGAGACCGCCGCGGCCCACGTCCCCGAGCACCTCCCACCCCCCGACGAACGCTGACCCGCGAGGGTTTGGTGCTGCGAGCTCGATAACGAGTGTTTCGTGCGCCACGGGGCGCATGAAACACTCGTTATCGCTGGGCGAGCGTCCGGACACGGGTGCGATAGAGCAACTCGAGCTCCTCCAGAATGGCTCGGATGTCGAGCATGTCGATCGGTGTGACGCGCTCGACCTGCCAGTCGATGAGGTGCAGCTGGCGATCACGTTGTTTGTCCCGAGTGGTGCCGGGGAGCTCGATGTGACTCGGATGGATGTCCACTTCGATGGCCCAACGAACGTCCTCCACCGCCATGTCGATGCGCACGTTGCGGCCGTTCGGGAGCTGAAGGTGGCGCACCTGAGGGACCACGGGCACCCCACGCCGGCGAAGGCCTTCGAGGATGACGATCTCTGGATCCGATTCGGTCGGCGCTCGATCGCCGCGGTCCAACAGGACGGTGGCGAACCGGATGGATCCCGAGCGTCCCCGCGCACACAACAGTCGGGCGGTCGCCACGAGTTCGGGCATGTCGGTGTGGCCGTGGTGAATCATCTGGTCGATCGCCGACGCGAGGTGCTGCTTCGGAAGGTCGGCGGCGAGGTCGAACGCGAGGCGTGCCCAGTTCGCGAGGCGAATGCCGTTGTCGAGCGTTCGGACGTGTGAGGCGGGCAAGTTGGTGGTCTGTCGGAGCCGGACGCCGGGCGGCAGTTCGATGTGGGTCCCGTGTGGGATGCCGAGGCAGATCTCGGCCAGGCGAGGCATGCGACGCACGCCGGCGAGCCGTCCTCCGGTCGGGCCGGTGATGTAGCCGCGCGGATGCTGCAGGCACAGCGCGATCGAGCGACGCTCGAGCGTCGGTGCTCCTCCGGGTACGGCGAGGACGGACTTGGAGACGAACTCGAGGTCGTGCGCAGCCACGAGGCGCTCGCGTGCAGATCGCCCGACGCCGGCCTCACGCAACTGCGCGACCGAGATGATGTTGCGTTGACGCTGCAAGGTCTGCAGCGCGGCAGCGTTGAGCTGGCCCATGGCTTCTCCTTCGACATGGAGTTGAAGGGGAAGTCGACCCGCAACCTACCGGCGCGCGGCACAGTCGGATAACGAGTGTTTCGTGCGCCACGGGGCGCATGAAACACTCGTTATCGCTTCGTGGTGGGTTGCATTCCGGGGGTGTCACACGTCCCCGGTAACGTTCGGACACCATGGCGATCGAACAGGAGGACATCGAGCGGGTCCGTGCCTCCTTGGTGCTGTCCGACGTCGTGTCGCAGTACGTCGCCCTGCGCCGCGTCGGCCGCAACCAGGTGGGCCTGTGCCCGTTCCACGCCGAGCGCTCCGGGTCGTTCAACGTGCGCGACGAGACGGGGCGATATCGCTGCTTCGGCTGTGGCGCGGCGGGCGACGTCTTCAAGTTCGTGCAGGAGATCGAGCACGTCGACTTCGTGACCTCGGTCGAGCAGCTGGCGTCGAAGGCGGGAGTGCAGCTGCGCTACACGGGCGAGAACCAGGGCAAGGAACGCTCGCGCCGCAAGGAGCTGGTGGAGGCGATGTCGAAGGCCGTCGAGTGGTATCACCAGCGGTTGTTGAACGGTGCCGACGCGCGTGCTGCTCGCGACTATCTGCGCAAGCGCGGCCTCGCTGGCGACGTGGCGCGGCAGTTCAAGCTCGGCTGGGCGCCCGACGACTGGGACGCACTGTGCCGCGACCTTCGCCTGCCGGCCGACGTCCTGCGCGACACCGGCCTGGCGTTCACCAACAAGGCCGGCCGTCTGCAGGACTCGTTCCGGGCGCGCGTGATGTTTCCCATCCTCACCGAGAACGGTGAAGCCGTGGCATTCGGCGGGCGCATCATGCCGGGCAGCACCGACCCGGCGAAGTACAAGAACTCGTCCGAGACCACCATCTACGCCA
>JBMOGW010000129.1:0-10186 GCA_049318165.1 Ilumatobacteraceae bacterium | reverse complement strand
GCCAACCAGCTGTCGATGATGGTGCGCGGCAACCTGCCGGCAGCGATGCAAGGCATGGTGGTCGTCCCGATCTTCGCCGGGTACGACCTGCGGCGCACCACCGGTCGCCTGTTCACGTACGACGTCACCGGCGGTCGCTACGAGGAGCACGACTACGTCGCCACCGGCTCGGGCATGCTGCACGCGGGCACGGTCATCAAGATCGGCTGGAGGGCGTCGCTCGACCGTGCTGCGGCGGTCGCCCTCGCGTGCCGAGGCCTCTGGGAAGCCGCTGATGCCGACTCCGCCACGGGTGGCCCCGACGCGCTGCGCGGCATCTACCCGGTGGTGGCCACGATCACCGCAGACGGCTGGCAACGGCTGGACGACGACGAGCTGGCGACCGTGTTCGAGTCGATCGCTGCGGAGGTGCGTGCGCGATGAGCATGCCGTTCTACGTCGCACCCGAGCAGGTGATGAAGGACCGCGCGGACTATGCGCGCAAAGGCATCGCCCGCGGCCGTGCGCTCGTCGCCGTCCGGTACGCCGACGGCATCGCGCTCGTGGCCGAGAACCCGAGCAACACGCTGCGCAAGATCAGCGAGATCTACGACCGCATCGCATTCGCCGGTGTCGGCAAGTACAACGAGTTCGACCAGTTGCGCGTCGCCGGCGTCCGTGCCGCGGACCTGAAGGGCTTCCAGTACTCGCGTGACGACGTCGATGCGCGCAGCCTGGCCAACAACTACGCCCAGATCCTCGGCCAGATCTTCACGCACGAGATGAAGCCGATGGAGGTGGAGATCCTCGTCGCCGAGGTCGGCCACACCACCACCGAGGATCAGCTGTTCCACATCCTCTACGACGGCACCGTGGTGGACGAGACGGAGTACACCGTGCTCGGTGGCGACGCCGAAGCGATTTCCGGGCGCCTCGCCGACGGCATCGACGTGACCCAGACGCTGGAGGCGGCCGTGCGAGTGGCAACCGGCGCGTTGGCCGGCCCCGACCGCACGCTCGAGGCGGATGCACTCGAGGTGGCCGTGCTGTCGCGACGCAACGGTCGGCGCTGCTTCAAGCGACTCAGCGACGCCACCGTCGCCGCCGCACTCGTCGGCTGAGGCGGCCATCGTGCCGCACATCGACCTCAACAGCGACGTCGGCGAGGGCTTCGGCGCGTGGGGTGGCGGACCGGACGAGCTGCTCGTCCCGTTCCTCACGTCGGTGAACGTTGCGTGCGGTTTCCACGCCGGTGACCCGTCGACCATGCGCCGCACGTGCGAGCTCGCCGTGGCCCACGACTGCGTGATCGGCGCACAGGTGAGCTACCCCGATCTCGCCGGCTTCGGCCGTCGGTTCATGGACATGCAACACGACGACCTGCGCGATGCAGTGCTCTATCAGTTGGGTGCGCTCGATGCGATGGCCGGGACCGTGGACTCGGCGCTGCAGTACGTGAAGCCACACGGAGCGCTCTACAACGCCATCGTTCGGCACGACGATCAGGCCCAGGCCGTGGTCGCCGCCGTCCTCGACTACGACGACTCTCTGCCGCTGCTCGGGTTGCCCGACAGCGCCATCCAGGCCGCGTGCGACCGCGCAGGAATCCGGTTCGTCGCCGAGGGCTTCGCCGACCGCGCGTACACCGCCGAGGGGACGCTGGTGCCGCGCACCCAACCTGGCGCGCTGCTCACCGATCCCGATGCCGCCGCAGCACAGGCGCTGCGGCTGGCCGACTCCGGCGTGCAGTCGATCTGCGTGCACAGCGACACGCCCGGTGCGCCCGAGCTGCTGATCGCGGTCGTGGAGGCCCTCGGCCGCGCCGGCTGGGAACCGCGGCCGTTCGTGTCGTGAGGCTGCTGCCGTGCGGGCCACGCGCCGTCCTGGCCGAGTTCGCCACGCTCGACGAGGTGATGGCCGCGGCGGCCGAATGGCGTGCAGCGCACCATCCCGGGGTGGTGGAGGTCGTGCCGGCGGCCGCCACGGTGCTGGTGGTGCACGACGGCCGCCTCGACCCCGCGGTCCTGGTGGCCCCGACCGGCGGGGAGCCACCTGCGGGCGGGCCGCTCGTGGAGATTCCCGTCCGCTACGAGGGCGAGGACCTCGACGAGGTCGCCGCAGCGACGGGACTGTCGGTCGACGACGTGGTCGCCGCGCACGCCGGCGCGGCCTACCGGGTCGCGTTCTGCGGGTTCATGCCGGGCTTCAGCTATCTGGTGGGCCTCGATCCGCGGTTGGTGCTGCCGCGCCGGCCGACACCACGCACCCGGGTACCGCGGGGTTCGGTGGCCATCGCCGCCGGCTTTGCAGCCGTGTACCCGCGGGAGAGTCCCGGTGGTTGGCACCTGCTGGGTGCCACCGACGTGCCGATGTGGGACGAGGCCGCAGAGTCCCCGGCCCTGCTGCCGCCCGGCACGCGAGTCCGGTTCGTGGCCCGATGACGTTGCTCAGGGTGCGGTCGTGGGGCATCGCCGGGAGCGTGCAGGATGCAGGTCGTCCCGGTCGAGCCTGGTTGGGGGCGAGCCGTGGGGGAGCGGTCGACCTGGCATCGCTCGCACTCGCCAACCGGCTGGTCGGCAACCCGGAGGGCGCGACCGCGTTCGAGTCCTCCGGTGGCCTGGTGGTCGAACTCGGCGAGCCCGCGATGGTGGTGGTGACGGGCGCCGTGGCCGAGGTGCACGTCGACGGCGGTCCGCCGGTCGGTTGGGGAGGCCCGGTGGTGCTGCCCGCACGGGCCGTGCTGCGGATCGGCCGCCTGCTCGATGGAGCACGCACCTACATCGCGGTGCGCGGTGGCCTCGCGCTCGACGGCGATGTCGTCCGAGTGGGGGACGATCCCGGTGCGTCGGCAGCGACGCAGGCAGCGCCCCGAACGCCGCGTGCGGCGGAGGTGGCGGTGTGGCCGGGGCCGCGTCTGGACTGGTTCGGAGCCGACGCATGGGACCGCCTCATCGGCGCAGCGTTCACTGTCACCTCGACCAGCCGTGTCGGCACCCGCCTGGCGGGTTCGCCGCTGTCACGGGTGCGCATCGAGGAACTGCCCTCGGAGGGCATGGTCGAAGGCGCGGTGCAGGTGCCACCCGACGGTGACCCGATCGTGATGCTCGCGGACCATCCGACGACGGGCGGTTACCCGGTCGTGGCGGTGGTCGACCCGGGCGACGTCGGCGTCGTCGCGCAGGCCGCGGTGGGCACGACGCTGCGCTTCCGAGCGGTACGGGTGCGCTGACGGCGACGTTCTCTGTCCGCTCCGTCGCGCTTTTCGAGACGGATCAGCCCGAGAAGCGGTTTGGGGACGATCCAGCCCGAGATGCCGGGTCGTGGGACGGATCAGCCCGAGATGCCGTTCTGCGCTACGGTGCGCGGATGGAGCGGCGCATCTACGGGCTCGAGAACGAGTACGGGGTGACCTGCACGCTCCGCGGGCAGCGCCGGCTGAGTCCGGACGAAGTGGCCCGCTACCTGTTCCGCAAGGTCGTGTCGTGGGGCCGCAGCAGCAATGTGTTCCTGCAGAACGGTGCTCGCCTGTACCTCGACGTCGGTTCGCATCCTGAGTACGCCACACCCGAGTGCGACAGCCTCTACGACCTGGTGGTGCACGACAAGGCCGGCGAGCGGATCCTCGAGAGCCTGCTGCAGTCGGCCGAGCAGCGACTCCGCGAAGAGGGCATCCGCGGCACGATCTACCTGTTCAAGAACAACACCGACAGCGCGGGCAACAGCTACGGCTGCCACGAGAACTACCTCACCAGCCGCACCGAGGATCTGGGCCACTACGCCGAGGTGCTGATCCCGTTCCTGGTCAGCCGGCAGATCTTCACCGGCTCCGGCAAGGTGTTGCAGACCGCTCGCGGCGCGATGTTCTCCATCGCCCAGCGTGCCGAGCACATCTGGGAGGGCGTCAGCAGCGCCACCACACGCAGCCGCCCGATCATCAACACCCGGGACGAGCCGCACTCCGACGCCGAGCGATATCGCCGCCTGCACGTGATCGTCGGTGACAGCAACATGAGCGAGTACACCACCTTCGTGAAGGTCGGGTCGGCCGCGTGCATGCTGCGGATGCTCGAGGACCCGAGCGCGGTGCTGCGCGACATGACGTTGGAGAACCCGATCCGGGCCATCCGCGACATCAGCCACGACATCACCTGCCGGCGCAAGGTGCGCCTGGCGAACGGCCGCGAGGTCAGTGCGCTCGACATCCAGCGTGAGTACCTCGACCGGGCGCTGCGCTACGCCGACACCAAGGGCTTCCCGCCGCTCGAGCAGAAGGCGCTGGAGATGTGGGAACACTGCATCAGCACCATCGAGAACGACCCTTTGAAGCTCGACCGCGAAGTCGACTGGGTGATCAAGTACCGCCTGCTCGAGGCGTTCCGCGCCCGTCACGACCTGCCGCTCGGCCATGCACGCGTGCAGTTGCTCGACCTGCAATACCACGACATCAGCCGCGACCGCAGCCCGTTCTACAAGCTGCAGGACCGCGGCCTGATCGAGCGGATGTGCCTCGACGCCGACATCGAGACCGCGGTCGACGTGCCACCGCAGACCACCCGGGCACGCCTGCGCGGCGAGTTCATCAAGCGTGCCAAGGAACGCAAGCGGGACTACACCGTCGACTGGGTGCACCTGAAGCTGAACGACCAGGCGCAGCGCACGGTGCTGTGCAAGGACCCGTTCCGCAGCCGGGACGAACGGGTCGAAAAGCTCATTGCCTCACTCTGACGTCCCACCCGGGACGACCGGGGGTAGCGTGAGCCGCGTGACCGAGCAGATCCTCGAAGAGGCGGCCGACCCACAGCCGCCCGCCACCGCGCCCCCGAAGAAGAAGGGCAGCGCCTGGGCGGAGTGGATCATCGTCATCGTCGTCGCCGTCACCGCTGCCCTGGTGGTCCGTGCGTTCGTCCTCCAGCAGTTCGCCGTGTCCGGCCACTCGATGGACACGACGTTGCACGACGGCGACCGAGTGCTGGTCAACAAGCTCAGCTACCGCCTCCACGACCCGAACCGGGGTGACGTCGTGGTGCTCAAGACCATCGAGGGTGCGGGCGAACGCGACCTCATCAAGCGGGTCGTCGCACTGCCGGGCGAGTCCATCGAGTACCGCAATTGCGTGCTGTACATCGACGGCCGCGAACTGATCGAGCCCTACCTCGACCCGACGGTCGTGACGCCCACGGCGTGCGGTGGCGACCATCCCAAGTCGGTCGTCCCGGCCAATCACGTGTTCGTGATGGGTGACAACCGCGGCGGGTCGAAGGACAGCCGCGACATCGGCCCCGTCGACTACAGCGACCTGCTCGGCCGTGCCTTCGTGATCATCTGGCCGACCAGTGACTGGGCGTGGCTCTGACGCCCACGGGCGTCAGCTGATCGGCCCGGGCATGCCCAGCGTGTCCCGGTAGGCATCCATCATCCGGTCGGGATAGTCGCTGTACAGGCCGTCCATCCCCATCCAGAACGTCCGCTGCAACAGGTGTGGCTCCTGGATGCCCCAGGCGAACGCCGTCCGCTCGAAGCGGTGGAACAGCGTGACCAGCCCGCCGTTCCAATCGGTGTGGAACATGTTGATGCCGTCGATGCCCTCGTTGGCCAGGACGGCGGCCCGGCGCTCCGGGCCCTCCTTGATCTTGTCGAGCCGCGTGCTGTCGACCAGCCTTGCGCCAGATCCGCGGAGCGGCAGCAGGGTCTCCCACTGGGGGTGGCACAACCAGACGCGGGGGAGCAGGTCGGGTGCGGCCTCGGCGACCACGTCGACCACGCGGCGTCCTGCGGCGGCGTCCTTCAGGTCGAGCGACAGGTGGTACGCGGTACCGCAACGATCGAGCAGCTCGGCGAGTTCCGGGATGTGCGCCGGCAGGTCCTTGCGCAGCACGGAGGCAATGGGCACCTTGCGGCCGAATCGCCGCGACGCGATGCCGTCGTGATCGAGGACCGGGATGCCGTCGGCGGTGATCCAGACATCGCTCTCCAACCCGTTGGCGCCCAGCTTGAGGGCCAGCGAGAACGCCTCGATCGTGTTCTCCGAGGCGTACGCGCGTGCGCCCCGGTGGGCGAAGGCGATCGGGTCGTCGAGCTGGGAGGGCAGGCGCTGCTGCACGCCGGGAAGCCTGCCACGCGGCAAGGGGGTCGGAAGCATCATCCGCTCTGGGCGAGCGTCGTAAACGGTCGACAACTCCTAGACTCGCCCACGTGTTCAACATCCAGGGCAGCGAGATGATCTTCCTGCTGCTCGTCGCGCTCATCATCCTGGGCCCCGAGAAGCTGCCCGACGCCATTCGCAAGTTCGGTCGTGCCTACTCGGAATTCAAGAAGATGGCGAACGGATTCCAGGGCGAGCTGCGCGAAGCCCTCGACGAGCCGATGCGGGAGCTGCGCGACACCGCCGACATGATGCGTTCCGCAGTGGACTTCAACGACGACGCTGCGCCGGCTGCGCCGACGGCGACCGACCCGACCCCGCCGCCCCCGATCAAGCGTGAGCAGGGTCTGAACTTCGGCAGCGCCAACCCGCGCCGCACCGCCGCCACACCGTCCGAGCCGGTACCGGCCGAGCCTGCAGCCCGCGAGCCGGGTCTGAACTTCGGATCCGCCAACCCCACTCGACCCGCCCCTGCCCGCGACCCGCTCGCGGCGGTCGCGGCAGCGGCGATCAGCGAGCCCGAGGCCGAGCCCGCCGAGGACGCGCCGTCGTCCGCCGGGCCAGTGGATGCCGGTGAACCGGACACGGCGCCGGTGGAGACCGACCGATGAAGTTGCCCTTCGCCGACAAGGAGAAGCCGCCGAAGGTCGAGACGCCCGACGACCGGATGACGCTCACGGAGCACCTCGCGGAGCTGCGCACGCGCATCATCCGCTCGCTGCTCGCGGTGATCCTCGGCATCATCGTGTTGCTCGCCAGCTACGACCAGGTGCTCAACTGGATGCGCCAGCCGTACAACGACCTGTGCGCCCAGCGGCCGGAGCTGACCTGCGACCTGCAGTTCCTCGGTCCGTTGGAAGGTTTCACCACCCGTCTCACCATCTGCACCTACGGCGGCATCATCCTCGCCCTGCCCGTGATCATGTGGCAGATCTGGCGCTTCATCGTCCCGGCGATGCACGCCAAGGAGAAGAAGTACGCCGTCCCGTTCATCCTCTCCTCCGTGGGCCTGTTCCTGCTCGGTGGAGCGGTCGCCTACTGGACGCTGACGCCGGCGCTCGACTTCCTCATCTCCTGGGCCGGCGAGGACGTGAAGGCCAACTTCCAGGTCAGCAAGTACGTCAGTCTGTTCGGCCTGATGATCGCTGCCTTCGGCATCACGTTCCTGTTCCCTGTGCTGCTGGTGTTCCTGCAGTTGGTGCAGGTGGTCACGCCCCAGACGCTGACGAAGCAATGGCGCATCGCCACCGTGGTGATCTTCGCGATCGCGGCCATCATCACCCCGTCGGGCGACCCCTACTCGATGCTCGCCCTGGCGTTGCCGATGATGCTCTTCTACGTGATCTCGATCATCATCGGCCGGATCGCGCAGAAGAAGCGGCTGGCACGTGAAGCGGCCGAGGACGCGGCCGAGAGCGCAGCCTGACACGATTGCTGTCGTGCGCCCCGACCGCGACGCCCTGATCGCTCACTACAGCTTCCCGCTCGACGGGTTCCAGGTGCGGGCGCTCGACGCGCTCGACGACGGTGAGTCGGTGCTGGTGGCCGCGCCCACCGGCAGCGGTAAGACGGTGGTGGCCGAGTACGCCATCGACGCGGCGGTGGCCGACGGCAAGCGTGCGTTCTACACGGCTCCGATCAAGGCGCTGTCGAACCAGAAGTACCACGACCTCGTCGAACGCCTCGGGCCGCAGTCGGTGGGCCTGCTCACCGGCGACAACTCGATCAACGGCGACGCGGCCGTGGTGGTGATGACCACCGAGGTGCTGCGCAACATGATCTACGCGCGCAGCCCGGGCCTGCGCGATCTGGCGGTCGTGGTGCTCGACGAGGTGCACTTCCTGCAGGACGCGTACCGCGGCCCGGTGTGGGAGGAGGTGATCATTCACCTGCCCGTACACGTGCGTCTGGTGTGTCTGTCGGCGACGGTCAGCAACGCGGCGGAACTTGCGGACTGGATCAGCACCGTTCGCGGACCAACTCGGCCGATCCTCGAGGACCGCCGTCCCGTGCGGTTGGACAACTGGTACCTGGTGGGCGACCGCACTCACGATCGCCTGCACCTGCTGCCCACGCTCGTGAACGGCCGCCCCAACCACGACGCCGTTCGCCTCGACAGCGAGGGTGCCCGGGCTTCGCGAGGCCGCGGTGGCAAGCAGGACCGCAGCGGCCGACGGAAGCTCTTCGCCCCGTCACGCCTCGAGACCGTGGAGGTGCTGGAACGGCAGCGGATGCTCCCCGCGATCTACTTCATCTTCAGCCGCAACCAGTGCGACGAGGCGGCGAAGAGCTGCCTCGCGGCGGGCGTTCGTCTGACCACGGGGGAGGAGCGCGACCGCATCCGAGAACTGGTGGATGCCCGGCTCGGCGCGATGGATCCCGCCGATCTTGCGGTGCTCGGCTTCGGCCAGTTTCTCGCCCAGCTCGAGGCCGGCATCGCTGCGCACCACGCGGGCATGGTGCCGGCCTTCAAGGAGGTCGTCGAGGCCTGCTTCGTGGAGGGCCTGGCGAAGGTGGTGTTCGCCACCGAGACGCTCGCCGTCGGCATCAACATGCCCGCCAAGTCGGTGGTGATCGAGAAGCTCAGCAAGTTCAAGGGCGACCACCACACCTTCCTGACCCCCGGCGAGTACACCCAACTCACCGGCCGCGCCGGACGCCGCGGGCTGGACGACCTCGGCCACGCGATCGTGCTGTGGAGTCCTTTCGTGCCGTTCGACCAGGTGGCGACGCTGGCGTCGAGCCGCACCTTCCATCTCAACTCGGCGTTCCGCCCCACGTACAACATGACGGCCAACCTGGTGCGCTCGTACACCAGCGAGCGGGCCCATCATCTGCTCAACCTCTCCTTCGCGCAGTACCAGGGCGATCGCGACGTGGTGAAGATCGAAGCGCGACTCGAGCGCCGCCAGCGCCACCTGGCCGAGTTGCTGGAGAAGGCGCAGAGCCCCTATGGCGACATCGAGGACTACCGCCGACGAGCGAAGGAGGCCGAGGACGGGCCGCGCTCGGGTCCGCCGTTGCGCGACGACTTCGTCTCGCTGGCGATGATGAAGCTGCGACCCGGCGACATCATCTACGCCGAGAAGGGCCGCTACGTCGGCCGCGTCGCCGTGCTCGCCACCGCGCACCGCAAGGGAGGAGTGCGCCTCACCGGCATCACCACTCGACGAGAGACGATGATGCTCTCGGCGCTCGACTTCCAGGACCCGCCGCGTCCGATCGGTCGCATTGAACTGCCGCAGGACTTCGCGCCGAATCGCCACGACTTCCAGAAGGAGGTCGCGCTGCGCCTCGAGCGCGCCGAGACCAAGCCGCACTCCCGGCGGCGAATGCCGATCGCCGAGGACCAGCCCCTCACCCACCCGGTGGAGGACGACCCCGAGCTGGACGACCGGCTGAAGGCCGCCGGCCAGGCCGAGCGAGTGGCGCGCGAGGTCGAGGAGTTGCGCCAGCGGGTGAAGGGCCGCAGCCAGTCGATCGCACGCGACTTCGACCGAGTGCTCGATGTGCTGCAGGAATGGGGCTACGTCGACGGTTGGTCGCTCACGGATGCCGGCAAGATGCTCGCTCGCACGTTCCACGAGTGCGATCTGCTGGTCGTCGAATCCGTGCGCGAGGGCTTGCTGGACGGTGTGGACGCGCCGACGTTCGCTGCGCTGGCGAGCGTGTTCGTGTACGAGCACCGCAGCCCGGAGGCGCCGCCGCCGCCGTGGTTCCCGTCGGCCCTGGCGCGCCGTCGGTGGGAGTCGATCGCCCATCTGTCGTACCGGCTGGAGGAAGCGGAGGAATCCTCCGGTCTCACCGTGCACCGACCACCCGACCCGACATTCATCGCCGTTGCCTACGCCTGGGCCGCAGGTGACGGGTTCGCCGACGTGGTGGCGGAGGAAGAGCTGTCCGGCGGCGACTTCGTGCGCACGATGAAACAGCTCATCGATCTGGTGCGCCAACTGGCGCTGATCGCACCGTCGAAGGAGACGCGAAGCGTCGCACAGCAGGCAGCCGACGCGTTGTTCCGTGGCGTGGTGGCCGACTCCAGCGCCGTCGAGGTGGAGGGCGAGC
>JBMOGW010000128.1:0-10341 GCA_049318165.1 Ilumatobacteraceae bacterium | reverse complement strand
GGCCGGTGGTCATCACCCGTCCGGACGGTGTGACGATCGTGAGCTCGCGATTCGGGCCGAGGGAGAGTTGCCAGCCGCGGTCGTGGATGAGGTGGTGGTGCCGGTTGCACACGGGCAGCAGGTTGCACAGATCGGTGCGTCCGCCGTGTCGCCACCAGACGACGTGATGGATCGTGCATCGATCGAACGACACGTCACAGCCCGGCATCCCGCACCCTCGGTAGAGGGCACGCAGTGCTCGTCGTTGGGCACGGTTCGCCAACCGGGTGGTGCGGCCGAGGTCGAGCGACCCCGGCGCTGACACGATGGTGCCGTTGCGCACGACGACCTCGACGACCTTCGTGTCCTTCCGGCCGAGGAGATCGTCGAGGACTCGCTTCGGGATGTCGACCGGGTGCCCCCAGTCGATGTCCGGCTCGCCGGGTGCGGTGTGGTCGACCACGACGATGACCTCAGCACCACGCGAGCCAGACCCGGTCCCGGTGCCGCCGGTGGCTTGCTCGGTCAGTTGCCAGAGCGCGAGCGCCCGCAGGAACGCCTGACGCTCGAGTGGGTCGTCGGGGCACCCGGCGATGGGCGGCCCGTGGTGCAGGGCTTCGACGCGGGCGGCGAGCCGTTGGTCGAACTGCAGCGCGCGTAACGGGTCGAGCGCCCATCGGTAGACGGTCATGCCGGTGTCGCGATCGCGTTGTGACGTGAGGCGGATGCCGGCCCGCTGGGCCGCGAACCTCGCCTCCGCAGGATCGCCCTCTGCCGACTCGGGCACAGGCCGTGACTTCTCGAACCGTGCGACCTCTCGGGCCAGGAACCGTCCGTACCGGCTTGCCGACCCGGCACGGGCCGTCAACAACAGCCGGACATGATCGGCGGCAAGCAACTCGCGCTCGTGGTCCAGCAGGCGACGCAGCGCATCGCCCAGACGATCGACGTGTCCGACCGAGATGTCACCGGCCGCCAACGCGTCGGCGAACGTCGGGAACAGCGCGAGCACGTTCACCCGACGCTCGGCCCGGTTCAGCCCCGCCATCGTGATGTGCACGGAGGTGTCGTCGAGCAGTTCGAACGGCGACCGTCCCGACTCACGCAACCCGGCGATCAGCCGCAACCGTTGCGCCTCGGCCCAGGCGATCAGCCGAGCGACCGCATCGAATGCCACCTCGACCGGGCCGGCCAGGACGTCCTCCACCAGCGCGTGAGGCAGCACGTGATCGACTGCGACATCGCTGTTCTGATCGTCGATGAGATCGATATGGTCGCCCACGAAGGCCTCCTCTCGCAGCTCGGATCCGTGAGCGCGTGCTGCCGTCGAAGGCAGAGAAGAGACAGATCGATGGGTTGAACACTTCCTCGACAGAACCGTCGAAGGAAGGCAGAACGAACACTAGTTCGATCGAACGAGAAAAGCAACATCCAGCCGAAGAAATCTCCGGCCGTCGCGGGCTACACAGGCGGATCGATGAAGAAGAACGCCGATCCGCTCAGGCCGTCGGCTCGGGTCACCGTCATGATGACGCCGCCGCTCAACGGGTCGCCCTGAGCGTTCGGCGCTGCGGTCACCGTCACCTGCAGGTTGCCGACCTCGTCGAGCGCGAAGCTGTCGACGGTGACACCGGTGCCGCCGGTGACCACCACACTGGCGATGTCGACGAGCTCCGAACCGAAGATCGTCAACTCGCTGGTGGTGCCGGGTGTGATGATCCCGCTCGTTGCCAGTGACATCGAGCTGGCCACCGTGAGGCACCGCACGCACGTGACGCCCCGGACGGAGCCGTCGTTGCCGGCCCATTCGACACGGAGGTCGAACGTCCCGACAGGAAGCAGGAACGGGAACGAGGTGACGCGCAGCGCGGTGTCCGACGACGAACTGCTGTCGAGGACCCGCGGCCCGAATGGCGTGCTCGCCGTGACGTGGAAGCCGCCGCTGATCGACGACAGGCCAGTGCCGAGGAGATCGAACGAGGCGGTGTCGGTCTGGACCCTGCTCGGGCTGGCCGCGGTGATGGTGATCGGCCCCCGACGCGCCAGCTCGGCGTCGATCGCCCTCTCCGTGCGGCCCGCACGCACCGTGACCAGGGTCGCCCGTGCGGCGTTGGTCGTGTTTCTCCAGAACTCGGACTTCAACGTCTCCGTTCCCAGGAACTCGACTCGGTACCGCGCGGGCGGCAGGCCGGTCCCGCTGTACCTGCCCTGGCTGTCGGTGAAGACCGTCCGTGAGATCGAGCCGTCCGTACTCGTGAACCGAACCGAAGTCCCACGAGCGGCAACGCCTCGCGGGCCGACGACCCGGCCGTTGACGGTGCCGACCTTGGTCGTCGCGTCGCCACGGTAGAAGCACTCGAATTCCTCCACGAAGTCGCCCGTCGTCGTACCGCCGAAGCACGCGCTCGCGAGTGGTACCGGCCCGATCGCCCCCGGCTCCACCCGCACCGTGGCGATCACCTCGGTGGCGCTCACGACCCGGGTGACCGTGATGAACGTGCCCGGCCCGACCCCGAGTGCCGAGGTGTCGATCGTGAGCGCGTGGATGTCGCTGGGGAATCCGGTGCCGAAGATGCGCACGCCTGCGGTCGTGGTGCCGGTCAGGAAGTACGACTGCGACATGCCGGAGATGCTCAGCTTGGGCGACTTGGGTGCGAGCCGGAGATCGATGCCCGTGACCGTCTGTCCGGGCGCCACGACGATCGCCGTCGCGTTGAACGGGCTCTGCGAGCTCCGGTAGTAGGTGTTGTCGGCCGTCGGTTGCCCGAAGCCCTTGATGAACCAGTCGACCGAGGGATGCAGGCAGCCGATGCGGAACGTGCCGGGCGCATCACCGTCCTGCGGAAGATTGCAGGCGGTCAGCGGAGTGAACACATCGGTGGGTCCCGCAGGCTGGGCGGCAACCATCGTGTAGTCGCCAGGGGAGCCGTCGGGCATCGAGATCGTGCCTTCGACGGTGGCGGCGGCCTCCAGGTCGACGGCGACTGCGACGTGCTGCTCGCCGGCGACCGAGAAGCGGGTCGCGTTCGCTGCCAGGACGGTGTCGGGGAAGAACTCGCTCGCGAAGGCGGGATCCGAGGAATCGACCTGCACGTAGTAGTCGCCGTCGGTCAGCACGGCGACCGACGCGCTGCCCGACGCGTCGGTGTTCGCGGAGCCGACGAACTGGTTGGTGGAGGTCCACAGCACCACGCGGCCCTGCGCAGGGGCGCCCCCGCCGGTCACCGTCACGTCGATCGACGCGGCGCGCTGAAGCTGGACGGAGGCGTCGGTGGTGATGCCGGCCACGACGGTGACGGGCACGTCGACCGGACGGAGTTCGGGGCGGACGTTGGAGGGATCGACGAAGAGGGTGAACGATCCCTCGGACACGACCGGGAAGGCGAAGCGGCCGTCCAGGCCGGTGCTCGTGGTGATGCCGAAGTCGGACAACGTCACCGAGAGGCCGGCGATCGGGTTGCCGTCCGGATCGGTGATCGTGCCGACGATCGAGGTCTCGGCGTCGAGCAGGGTGAAGTTCACGACGGTGCTGCCGTCGGCGGCGACCAGGACGGAATCGGCATTCGCCTCCTGGTGGAAGCCGCTCGGGTCGGTGGCGCGGATGAGGTAGCCCTGATTGGGCAGCAGGCCGCCCAGCACGTACGTGCCGTCCGTCGCCGTCGTCGTGGTGCCGAACGTACTGAACGGCTCGGAGACGGCTATGCCGCCGAGCGGCACGCCATTGACGTCGGTGACGGTGCCCGAGATCGTGGTCGGGACGACCGTCTGCATCGTGATGTCGGCGACCGCGGCCGCGGTGTCGCTCACCACCACGAGCGCGCTTTCCGCCTGGCTGTGCAGGCCGAACGGGTCGAATGCCGTCACCACGAACTCGGCGCCGGCGACGAGCCCCTCGACGAGGTACTGCCCTTCGGCGTCGGTGGACGTGAAGAAGTTGAAGGCCGCATCGGTGATCGAGATGCCCGGCAACGGGTTGCCGAGTTCGTCGCGCACCGTCCCGGTGATCGACAGCGGTGGCGCGACGAAGTCCGGCGGCAATGCCGATGTGGTCGTCGGAACGTTCACCACGAAACCCGCCAACGCGAGCGCGAGCACCATCAGTCGTCGCACCGAGCGACCTCCCCCGTTGAAGTTGCGGCGGACTGTACATGACCGCGATACGTGCCGATCACAGGGCTGCGCGCTCGCACAATTGCGGTGAAAGTGTCCTGGTCGCCTCAGCGCTTGGGGGTCAATGTGACCGGCTGCCCGGCTGCCAGCTGCCCGCACGCAGCATCGATGTCGGTGCCGCGGTTGCGGCGCACGGTGGCGTTGACCCCGAGGTCCACCAGCAGGTCACGGAACTGATGGACCCGCGTGGGCGTCGAGCCGACGGTGGGGTAGCCCGGAGTGGGATTGAGCGGAATGAGGTTCACGTGCGCCGGAAGACGGAACTGGCGGCACAGCGTCGCGAGCTCCTTTGCGTCGCTGTCGCGATCGTTCGTGCCGGCGATGAGCGCCCATTCGAAGCTCAGGCGCCTGCCTTTCACGGCCAGATAGTCGGCGCACGCCTCCATCAATTGGCGCAGCGGATACCGCTTGTTGATCGGCACCAGTTCGTTGCGCAGTTCGTCGTTCGCCGCATGCAGCGAGACGGCCAGGTTGACCGGCAGCGGGCGACCGGTGAGCGCGCGGATGCCCGGCACCAGGCCGACGGTGCTGATGGTGATGTGCCGGGCGCTCAGACCGATCGCTCCGTGCAGTCGTTCGACCGCGGCCCACACGTTGGCCTCGTTCGCCATCGGCTCGCCCATGCCCATGAACACCACGTTGGCGAGGCGGCGATCCATCGCCCTGGCGTCGCGTGCCGCAACCACGACCTGCTCGACGATCTCACCGACCGTCAGGTGACGGGTGAAACCGGCCTGTCCGGTGGCGCAGAAGCCGCACGCCATCGCACACCCTGCCTGGCTGCTGACGCAGACCGTCACACGGTCGGGATACAGCATCAGCACGGTCTCGATGCGGCTGCCGTCGTGCAGCTCCCACAGGTACTTCACGGTGTCGCCACCGTCGCTGACGCGGCGGACCACCTGGGTGAGCGCGGTGGGCAGCTCGGATGCCAGCCGCTCGCGCAGCGCCTTCGGCACGTTGCTGATGTCGGCCGGCGCGGCGAGCTGCGTGTACAGCCCCTGCCAGACCTGGTCGAGCCGGTAGCGCGGCTCGCCCTCCATCAGCACCGCCAACTCGTCGCGGTCCGGTGTGTAGAGCGTCGTGGTCACGCGACCTCGGCGGCCAGCGATTCGTAGGCGTCGACACGCGCCCGCACCACGTCGAGGCTCGCGGTCCAGAACGCGCTGTCGGTGACGTCGAAGCCGAACACCGCGCCGAGTTCCTCGGCGGTGTTCATCCCGGCGCGGGACAGCGCGTCGTCGTAGTGCGCCTGGAAGCGCTCGGGGTCGTTGCGGTACTGCGCGAACAACCCCAGGCCGAACAGCAGACCGTAGGTGTACGGCCAGTTGTAGAAGTGGCTGCCGTAGTAGTGCGGCTTCAACGCCCACATGTACGGGTGTGCGGTGGACTGATCGATGCCGTCGCCGTACGCCTCGGCCTGGGCCTGCACCATCATCTCGTTCATCTCGCTCGGCCCCAGAGTGCGCCGTTGACGCCGTGCGAACACCTCGGTCTCGAAGATGAACCGGCTGCGGATGTCGACGATCACCTGGTTGGTGCCCTGCAGGTCGGTGTCGAGCAACGTCAGCCGATCGCGGCCCTCCAGGCGTTCGAGTCCTTCCTCCACGACGAGCGTCTCGCAGAAGATGCTGGCCGTCTCGGCGAGGGCCATCGGCAATGCACGCTGCATCGGCGTGCGTTGGGCGAGTTGCGTGTTGTGATAGGCGTGGCCCAATTCGTGCGCGGTGATCTGCGCGGCCTCGGCGCTGCCGCTCCAGTTCAGGAACACCAGTGAACGATCGCCGATGAAGGGCATGCAGTACGCGCCGCCCGCCTTGCCCGCACGTGGCGCCGCGTCGATCCACCGCTCGTCGATCGCCCGGTCCACCAGCCCGGCGAGCGAGCCGCCGTACGAGGCGAACGCGTGGCGCACGATCTGCAGGCCGTCGTCCCAGGACACGGTGCCGCCGGCGAACGGCAGCGGAGCGACCAGGTCCCACCACGGCAGGCCGCCTTCGTGGCCGTGCAAGCGAGCCTTGACTCGCATCCAGCGACGGAGGTCGGGCAGTGCGGCGGACACGGCGTCGTGCATCGCGTCGAACGTGGGGCGGCTGACGTTGTTGGCGAACAGCGACGCGTCGAGCGGTGACGACCAGTTCCGGCGACGGTTGACGACGTTCGCCTCGCCCTTCACCCCGTTCATGGCCGCGGCACAGGTGGCGGTGACGGTGGGCCACGCCGACATCTCGGCCTCGTACGCAGCCTTGCGCACCGATGGGTCGGGGTTGGTGGCCAGCCCGCGTACCGCGGCGATCGGCAGCTCGGGCGAGGTGCCGTCGGGCATCGGAACCGCTGCAGTGAGTTGCGACGTCACCGTCTGCTGCAGCTGCGACCATGCGGCCGAGCCCGACGCCGTCAATTCCGCGTACAGCCCTTCCTCTGCCTCGCTCATCTGATGCTCGGCCCTGGCGACCAGCTTCAGCAACGGCTCGCGGTGCTCGAGCACCTCGGTGCTCACCGGGGCGAGCGAATCGACACCGAGCGACGCCACCCATTCGGCGAACCGTGCGGTGAGCGGACGGACCCGGACGTGGTGCATCCGGAACTCACCCGAGAAGCCCTGCGCCTGCTCGTCGAAGGAGTTGGTCGTCGTGGCGGCGTACAGGTACGCCTCCAGGTGGCCGGACTGCTCGAGGAAGTCGTTCATGGCCCGCAGCACGGCATCGGCGACGGCGCCGTCCTCGGCGGTCGCGTCGCGCGGCTCGATGGCGCGGATGCCGTGCTCGTCGAACAGGGCTTCCAGACGAGCGACGTCGGCTGCGGTGCGTTCCATCGCGTCGCGGAACGCTCGCGACTCGAAGGACTCGTAGAGGTCGGTGGTGCTCCAGCGCGGCAACGAGTCCGCGGTCGCCTGGGGGTCGAGGGTGGTCACGGGAGACGGTTCCTTGAGGGTCGTGTATAGGCCTGGTCCGTGTGGGCCACCTCGAAACCGAGGGCGCGGTACAGACCCACCGCCGAAGTGTTCCCGGCGTCGACGTAGAGCATGCCCTCCGTCGCGCCGGCTTCGTGCAGCGAGCGTAGACCGGCCAGCGTGAGCCCGCGACCGAGTCCCAGTCCGTGGAAGTCGGGATGCACGGCGATGACGTAGATCTCGCCGACCAGGCCGTCGGGGGAGGGGTGCAGCTTGGTCCAGCAGAACGCTGCCAGGCGCCCATCACGATCGTGCAGCAGGAACCCATCGGGGCGGAACCAGTCCTCCTGCTCCCGCTGTTCGAGGCGGGCCAGGTCCCAGCCGCCCTGTTCGCCGTGCCAGGCAAATGCCGCGTTGTTGACCTCGAGCCACGCGGTCTCGTCCCGGCCGACCACGAACGGCCGCACCGCGACGTCACGTGCGGTGTCGAGTGCGTCCTCCACGGGCAGGGGCCGTCGCATCTGCAGCAGGGCGCGGCCCGCGGCGAGGCCGAGCGCGTCGGCGAGGGGTTCGGCAGTGTGCGGGTCGTGCGTCCACCACGTGATGCCGGCGTCGACCGGCACGGCGTCGAGCACGGTGCGCAGCAGCGTCAGGCGGGTCTCGTCCTGATCGGCGTCGATGCCCGACCAGACGATCGAATCGACCACGAACCCATCCTGCGCCGCCGAGGCCTGCGCGTACGCGACCATGCGACTGCCGTCCCACGCCTGCACCGCGACGAACCCGTCCGCCGGGCCGTGTGCCAGGTCGAGCGAGAGGTGATCGTTCAGCTGGGCACAGTCGTCGACGTGCGCGTCGTGGAGGAACGCGGCGATCGCCGACCGGTCCTGATCGGTCAGCGCGTGCACCACCCGGACGTCGACCATCGGCGCCAGGCTAGTGCCGCCTAGCCTCACGGGCATGGGTACGCCACGCAGTCCGAAGGGTCGGGCCAAGGCCATCCAGGCGCGCCTGGTGGAGGAGTATCCGGAGGCGATCTGCGAGTTGGACCACGCCGACCCGTTCCAACTGCTGGCTGCCACGATCCTGTCGGCACAGACCACCGATGCCCGGGTGAACATGGTGACGCCCGCGTTGTTCGTCCGCTACCCCGACGCAGCCGCGCTGGCGGCGGCGGCACCGCCCGAGTTGGAGGAGATCGTCCGCTCGACCGGCTTCTACCAGAGCAAGGCGAAGAACCTGATCGCCATGGCGCAGGCGTTGGTCGACCGCTTCGACGGCGAGGTGCCGACGGCGTTGGAGGACCTCGTCACCCTGGCCGGCGTCGGCCGCAAGACCGCCAACGTGGTCCGCAGCGTCGCGTTCGGACTCCCCGGCCTGCCGGTGGACACCCACGTCGGCCGGTTGGTGCGGCGCTGGCGGTTGACCGAGGAGGAGGACCCGGTGAAGGTGGAGGCCGCGCTCAGCGCGCTGCTGCCCCCCGCCGAGTGGGGCGAGTTCAGTCTCCGGACGATCCTGCACGGTCGCCGGGTGTGCGATGCGAAGCGTCCGCAATGCGCGCAGTGCGTGGTCGAAGACCTGTGTCCGTCGTCACAGGCGCCCCGTCATCAAGCGATCGTCAAGTGACGCCACCGAGGGCGACAGACCTTGCTCTCTCAATGATCTGATGTATGATGCAGCGCAACCAGGTTCCCGCCACCTGGTTTGCGAGCGACGCTGGGATCCGCCGCCTGGTGTTGCCGGAAACGGCCCCCTTGGGGGGCCGTTTCTGTTTTTCTGATGCTCGTCACGTTCAGTGAGCGGTCTGCGCCGTGCGCGCGGCCTTCCGCAGCAGGCGCGCCGCGTTGCGTAGCGCCCGCTCCGCCTCGACCAGTGCGTTGATCATGTCGCCCTGGTCGGTGTGCTGGTAGTGCGGCACCAGGTCGCCCACCTGCTCGTGATAGCGCTCGACGTGGTCGGCGATGACCAGCAGGGCTGCGGACGGGTTGCCGGAAGACGACGCCATGCCGGCCAGTCTGCCCGCGTCCGGGCGCAGTCGCGTCGGCGAATCCATCCGTGACCTGGTGGACCCGATCGGTAACGTGGCCGGGTGACCCGAGTACCCGTGCGCGACGACCTCCGTGCGCTCGAGGGCTATCACTCGCCGCAGGTGCACGTGGACGTGCGCCTGAACACGAACGAGTCGCCCTTCCCGCCGCCCGCTGCGTGGCGCGACGCGTTCGCCGCCGAGCTGTCTCGGGTGGACTGGCACCGGTATCCGGACCGCGCCGCCACCGAGCTCCGCAACGGCATCGCGGCCATGCACGGCGTGCGCCCCGACCAGGTGTTCGCGGCCAACGGCAGCAACGAGGTGCTGCAGACGTTGCTGCTCACGTACGCCGGTCCCGGGCGCACGGTCGCGACGTTCGAGCCGACGTACCAGTTGCACGGTCACATCGCCCGGCTCACCGGAGCGACCGTTGCCGAAGGCGAGCGAGCGGCCGACTTCACGCTCGACCTCGGCGAGGTGCGCCGCGTGCTGGCCGAGGCGTCGCCCACCGTGACCTTCCTGTGCTCACCCAACAACCCGACGGGGTTGGAAGAGCCCGAGGCCAACGTGCGCGAGGTGCTCTCGCTGGCGCCGGGCCTGCTGGTGGTCGACGAGGCCTACGGTCAGTTCGCGTCGTGGTCCGCCCTCGATCTGCTCGACGAGGACGTGCCACTGGTGGTCAGCCGAACGTTCTCGAAGACCTGGTCGATGGCCGGCTCGCGTCTCGGCTACCTGATCGGCCCCTCATGGCTGGTCGCCGAGCTCGACAAGGTGGTGCTGCCGTACCACCTCGACACGGCCAAGCAGATCGCCGGCCGGCTGGCACTGACGTTCGTGGACGAGATGGAGTCCCGCGTGCAGCTGATCGTCAGCGAGCGCGAGCGGCTCGCCACGGCGATGGCGGCGATGCCGATCGACGTGGTGCCGAGTGGCGCCAACTTCATCCTCTTCCGCCCACGGACGATCGCTGGCCGCGCGGTGTGGCAGGGCCTGCTGGACCGCAGCGTGCTGATCCGCGACTGCTCCGGATGGCCGAGGCTCGCGGACTGCCTGCGTGTCACCGTCGGCACACCGGACGAGAACGACCGATTTCTCACTGCGCTCTCGGAGGTCGTCGCATGACCCGTTCCGCCACCCGCTCACGCACCACGAAGGAGACGTCGATCGAGCTGTCGATCGACCTCGACGGCAATGGCAGCGCATCGGTCGCGACGGGCATCCCGTTCTACGACCACATGCTCGAGCAGTTGGGCAAGCACGGCGGGTTCGA
>JBMOGW010000127.1:0-10346 GCA_049318165.1 Ilumatobacteraceae bacterium | reverse complement strand
CGCTGTCGGTGCTCAGCCTCGTCGTGTTCGTGGTGTGACGCGTGCTGGTGTGGCGCGTGCTGGTGTGGCGCGTGCTGGTGTGACGGGTCTCAGCGACCCACGTGGTCGCGCATGCGCTTCTGGATCAGGTCGCGACGGGCTTGCAGTTCGCGGTAGGTGAGGCTCTCCGTATTGCTGTCGACACCGAGCCCGGCCTTCACGCCCTCCATGTCGATCTCGACCGCGGTGTGATCGATGCCCAGTTCACGTCCGATGCGCTCGCCGTGTCGCTCGGCGAACAGCAGCGAGATCTTGGCGATCTCGCCGAGCAGGTCGAGGTCGGGTGCCAGGCGTGCCATGGCGCCGTCGAGGAACACCATGTTCTTCACGTACAACATCAGCTCCTTGGGGAGCTTGGCGCCGTAGCCGAGGAGGCCCTTCACCACACGCTGCACCTCGGCCACCAGTTCCTCACCGGTGAGTGTGGTCGGGTCGATGCGCGGCTCGTCCAGGCGCAGGTCGCGGATGACCGCTTCGAGGTCGGTGTCCGGCGGCACCGCACCGAGGTCGCGCATCGCCGCCATCTGACCCTTCAGGTCGTTCGTGGTGGCGCCGAGCATCAACCTCAGGAACGCGAGGCGGCGGTCACCGGTGAGGCGACCGACGATGCCGTAGTCGAGCAGCGCCGTGCGTCCGTCGGCGAGCACGAGCAGGTTGCCACCGTGCAGGTCGCCGTGGAACACGCCGTACACCATGGCGCCCTCCATCAGGGCCACCATCGCCGTGCGCACCACGTCCTCGGTGTCGATGCCGGCGTCCTTCATGCCGGCCACGTCGTCGAAGTTGAAGCCGTACACGCGCTGCATCACCAGGACACGCCGGGTGACGAGCGACGGGTGGGGGCGGGGCACCACGTAGCCGTGGTTACCGAGCTCGTGCAGCATCGCCGCGATGTCGACCATGTTGGCCGCTTCCATGCGGAAGTCGAGCTCCTCGACGATGGTCTCTGCGAACAACTCGACGAGCGCCGGAGGGTTGGCGAGCGATGAGATCGGGATGCGCCCGACGAGGAACGGCGCCAACCACGCCATCACCCGCAGGTCGTCGCGAACGAACTTGGCGACGGTGGGGCGCTGCACCTTCACCACGACCGACTCGCCGGTGCGCAGCGTGGCCGCGTGCACCTGGGCGATGGACGCGGCAGCGATCGGGGTCGGTTCGAAGGACGAGAACACGTCCTGGAGGCGGCAACCGAGGTCGGCCTCGACCACCTGGCGGACCACGTGGAACGGTTCGGCAGGCACCTGGTCGCGGCATTTCTTGAACTCGTTCACCAGCTCGGCGGGGAACAGGCCCTCGCCGCTCGAGATGATCTGGCCGAGCTTGATGTAGGTGGGGCCGAGGTGCTCGGCGGCCTTGCGCAGCCGCAGCGACATGTCGGCCCGGCTGGCTTCCGGCGTGGCGTAGTGGCCGCGCCGCTTGCGCACCATCCAGGGCAGCACTGCGGTGCCGAGTGTGCGGATCACCGTGAACACACGGCCGCCGTGGGGGAGCTTTCGTGCCCGGGTGAGGCCCGGCACCTCGGCCTGGGCGGCAGCACGCAGGTCGGCCGCCACCGGCAGCCAACGGATCGCGTCGCGCTGCAGCGTCCAGGGGCCGTCCTCGGTGAAGGCGGCCCAGCTGCAGTCGGCCAGGGGTTCCGGGCGGGTTTCGCTCGTCATGATGGCTTCATCCTCGCAGCGCGCGTGCAGCACTTCCACGCGAGCGGGCGACGCAATGGTCACACGATCGAACGATCTGTGTGGGCCCATGTGGCTAACATGCGCCGACACACACGGACGTCTGGGGGGACATCATGGGTGACCGGTACTACGTGACCGACTCCGATCTGTCGGAGCGGTTCCCGATCTACACGCGCGCGAACGTGGGTGAGGTCTTCCCGGATCCGGTGACGCCGCTCACCAGCGACACCGCGCTGTGGGACGCCGAGCTCGGCTGGCGTGACGCCTGGTTCCGCATGGGGGCGTTCGAGCCGGACGAGTTCCCGGACGGGACGTTCTGCCAGCTGGGAGTGCAGGGCGGCTACTGCTATCTCAACGCGTCACTGATCCGCCTCTTCGGCGAACGCGCTCCCGGCCTCAGCTGGCAGGCGATGGACGAGCAGTTCTTCGGTGCCCAGCCGGGCATCCCGCCGTACGAGGAGTTCCCGGGCGACGTGCGCCCGGACCTGTCGGAGAAGGTCGGAGCCACCTTCGCGTGGGTGTTCTCGAAGACCTCGCTCAGCGACCTGGAGGAGTTGACCGAGGATCGCGTGCACACCAAGCAGCTGCGCGCCGACCGGCCCGATCTCACCCAGCTCACGAACGAGCAGCTGTGGCAGCGCTTCCTCGACTGTGTGCCGGTGCACCGGAAGCTGTTCGGCCACCACCTGTTCACCACCTACATGGCCACCGTGCCGGTGGGTGTCATCAGTGCGGTGGCGACGGCCGTCGGGCGCCCCGACCTGATCCTGCCGATCATCGCGGGCATCGGCGAGGTGGACTCCGCCGAGCCGAGCCACGCGATGTGGGCGCTCTCCCGTCTCGACCCGGACGGCGACGAGTTCCGCCAGGGCTTCGAGGCCTTCCTGTACGAGTACGGCAGCCGCGGTCCCAACGAGTGGGAGAGCCGCTCCCCGTCGTGGGAGACGCATCCGGCGCTCGCGCTGGCGGCGATCGACCGCATGCGCGGCGCTGATGAGTCCGCCAACCCGGCGGGCCATCACGCCGAGCGGGCCGCCGAGCGCGAGGCCGCGTCGGCAACGTTGCTCGCGATGGTGGAGGGCGACCCGGCGACGCACGGGCAGTTGGCTGCAGCGATCGCCTGCTCTGCTGCCTGGCTGCCGGGCCGTGAGCGCACGAAGACCAACAACATCCGTCTGATCCAGGAGATGCGCGTGTCGATGCGCGAGATCGGGCGCCGGATGGTGGAGGCCGGCGGCTTCGACGAGGTCGAGGATTTCGGTTTCGTCCGCAAGTCCGAGGTCGCGCAGCTGTTCGCCGACCCGCCCGCGATGCTCGAGACCGTGCGCGAGCGTCGCGCCGAGTACCTGCGCCTGCAGCAGCTCGAGCCGCCGTTCGTGTTCGTCGGTCGCACCGACGGACCCGACACCTGGCCGCGCCGCGACGCCGTCGCGGCGGACCGTCTCGGGTCGGGTGAGGTGCTCGCCGGCATGCCGGGATGCCCGGGGCAGGCGGAGGGCATCGCCCGCGTGATCCTCGACAGCAGCGACCCGTTCGCGCTCGAGCCGGGCGACATCCTCGTCGCGCCGATCACCGACCCGTCGTGGACGCCGCTGTTCGTGCCGGCCGCCGGCGTCGTCGTCGACGTCGGTGCACCGCTGAGCCACGCCATCATCGTCAGCCGCGAGCTGGGCATCCCATGCGTGATCAGCGCCACGGGGGCCACACGGCGTATTCCCGATGGGGCGCGCGTCCGCGTGGACGGCAGCACAGGCGTCGTCACGGTTCTCGAAACCGCCTAGGTCGGGGGCTACGGTCAGCCCGATGACCGCCACGGCCGCTCCGCCTTCCAGCCATGACGACATCGTCGACGTGCTCGGTCGGCAGATGGCCTACAAGTGGATCGTCGCCATCGTGTACGTGTCGGCGCTGTTCCTCGACATCCTCGACACGACGATCGTCAACGTCGCGCTCATCTCGATGGGCCGCGAGTTCCAGACCGACGCGGTGGAATGGGTGGTGCTCGGCTACACGCTCAGCCTCGCCGTGTTCATCCCCACCAGCGGATGGCTGGGCGACCGGTTCGGCACGAAGAAGGTGTTCCTCATCGCCCTGGCGTCGTTCACGTTCGGTTCGCTGGCGTGTGGCTTCGCCACCAGCATCGGCCAACTGGTCGCCTTCCGTGTCCTGCAGGGCGTCGGTGGCGGCATGCTCACGCCGGTCGGCATCGCGATGCTGTTCCGGTCGTTCCCGCCGGCCGAGCGCGCCAAGGCGTCGACCGTGGTGATGATCCCGACCCTCGTCGCCCCGGCGATGGGCCCCGTGCTCGGCGGCCTGATCACCACGCACTTCCACTGGCGCTGGATCTTCTGGGTCAACGTGCCGATCGCCCTGGTCGCCCTGTGGTTCGGGTGGCGCTTCCTGCGTGAGCACCGCGAGCCGTCGGCCCGCGGCTTCGACCCGTACGGCTTCGTGCTGTCGGGCGCCGCGCTCGCCCTCGTCGTCTACTCGCTCAGCGAGGGCCCGCGGGCCGGGTGGACGTCGATGTTGGTGCTCGGCACCGGCGCGTTGGGTGTGCTGTTCGCCGTGCTGACCGTCGTGGTCGAACTCCGCGTGCCCAACCCGATGCTCGACCTGCGCCTGTTCGGCAACCGGATGTTTCGCCAGTGCAACACCGTCGGCTTCTTCTCGATCGCCAGCTTCCTCGGTGTCACGTTCGTGATGCCGATCTACCTGCAGAACCTGCGCGGCATGTCGCCGCTCGCCAGTGGCCTGACGACGTTCCCGCAGGCATTCGGTGTGATGGCGTCGTCGCTCATCGCTGGCCGGATGTACGCCAGGATCGGCCCGCGGCGGCTGATGTCGGGCGGCTTCTTCGCCGCCGCCTTGGCGATCACGCTGTACACGATGCTGGAGATCGACACGAACCTGTGGCTGATCCGTGGGCTGATGCTGCTGCGCGGCCTGTGCATGGGCTTCGCCTTCGTGCCGATGCAGGCCGCCAGCTACGCCACCATCTCGCCGGAGCAGAACGGCCGGGCGTCGTCGCTGTTCTCGACGCAACGTCAGGTGGGTGTGTCGTTCGGCGTCGCCGTGCTGGCGTCGGTGCTCGCCTCGTACGGTGCGCTCACGCCGGGCCTGGCGCCGGAGGACGTGCCGGACGCGCTCACCGGTGTGCATGTCGCCTTCGCCATCGCAGTGTTGTTCGCGTTGCTCGCCGCGTTCTTCGCGCTGTTCATCCGGGACGAGGATGCGAAGGCGACGATGGTTGCTCGGGCTCGGAAACCTGCGCCCGTACCCGCTCCCGCCTGACGCCGGGGACGATCAACTGCTCCGCGGTGTGCAACCGCCGATCGTCCGCCGCCACCCGGCGCGCCCGCACCATGCGATGGCGGCACGCCCATTCGGCCGCGACACCGAACGTGAACGCGACGGCCACGCTGATGCCGAGCGAGAAGAACAGCGACAGCAGCACCGCCGGCAGCCAGCCGCTCCCGGTGACCAGGCTGAGCAGGTCGACGCCGCCGAGGAAGTCGGCCGTCGCCACGAAGACGGCCAGACCGACCGCCCATTTGAGGACGCGAATCGCGAGGTGCATGCGGCGCAACTCCGCGAGCGCGCCCGGTTCGAACTCGAGCCTCACAGCTCGTTATCGGCACGGTGGCCGGGTGTATTGAGACAGATTGCGTGCCGTCAGTCGGTTCCGGGAATGCCCAGAAGGCGACGTCTCGTTCCGGGAATTCCCAGAAATCCTCGAGGGCTGTCACGCGGCCATGCGAGCCGCGAGTGCATCGAGCGTGGCGAGCATCCGGGTGGATCGGAGCGCGACGTCGTCGTAGGTGAACTGGACGACCGTGAACCCGCGGAGTTGCAGCTCGTTGATGCGTTCGGCATCGACCTGCATCTGCGCCTTGGTCCGGTGGAATCGGTAGCCGAGTAGCTCGATCACCAGATCGCTCTCGGGGAAGTGGCAGTCGACCCGGATGAGCTGCGTGCCGCGCCGTGCCAGCACCGGTTGGGTCACTGGTCGCTGGAAGCCCAGTTCACCGAGCAGTACGAGGAACTCACGTTCCAGGTACGAGTGCCCTCCACGGGAGCGCTCGGCGCCCTCGATCACGGCCAGCAACTGGTTCAGCCCTCGGCGACCCTGGCGCCGAAGTTCGACGATCCGTCGGTGCAGGAACTGCTCCGAAGTGAGTCCGTCGCGCAGCGCACAGTCCAGCATCGTGGTGAGGCGGGCGGCGTCGGTGTCCGCTGCGGACTCGATCAGCAAGCGTGTGGCCGACAGGCATGGCAATCCGAACACCGTCGTGCCGTCGAGACGCTCGACATCACGAAGGCGGTGGAAGTGATGGCCGGCCCGATGGGGAGCGCGCTCGCGTGGGACGGCGAAGTGGAAGGGTCGTGTGAGCTCGTAGCCGTCGATGCCCAACAGGGCGGCATCGGTCGGCCCGGCGACCCACGCCGGAGGACCGACTCGATCGATGATGGAAGCCAGCTCGTCCAGATGCCGAGCAGCGATGCGTGGATCTCGGTTCGCCATGCGGGCGGAGTCAACCGGCCAGGGTCGGTCCGTCCAACCCGGGAATTCCCAGAAGGCGGCGGACAGGTTCTGGGAATTCCCAGAACGAGCCGCGGTGAGCGGTGGTCGTCAGCCGAGGAGGCCGGACGAGCCGTGGGCGTGGTCGCAGAGGCGGGTCTCGCCGGGCTTGATCTGGCCGGCGCCGACACCCTCGAGAGCGGCGAACGGGCCGCACGGGTGCGGCACGATCCACACGTGGATCATCGGCGACGGCCGGAACTTCACGAGCGGCGGGTTGCAGTCGCCGCCGGACGCCGTGACGCCTGCGACGCGCGGTGCAACCTTGTCCGGCGTGAAGCACAGGTTGTCGTGGATGTGCCACTGCATCAAGGCACCGCCCATGTTCGGCACCTGGTCGAGCGTCATCGTGTCGGGCAGCATGAACATCGCGCTGACGAGCTGCTTCGAGCCGTCGGGCTGCGGACGGAAGACCAGGCTCTCGGGCTTGTCGGGGTTCAACCAGTCCTTGTCGTTGATCCAGTCCCAGTTGATGAAGTGCTCCTCGCCGGTGGCGCCGTCGCCGATGCTGTGGAATCCGGCGGCCTCGGCGGTGCGGTAGTCCGCCCACTGCGGCAGGCGGATCAGCGTGATGGCGATCAGGTTCTCGGCGACTGCCTGCTGCTCGGGCGTCACGCCCGGCGTGCCCGACAGGTCGATCGGCTGCGTCGGGTCGTACGGCTTCGGATCGGCTGCCGTCGACGTGCCGTGACCACTGTGGTCGTCGCCGTGCGCACCGTGCTCCTGGCACTTGTCGGTGCGGTCCTGCTCGGACACGGCCGCCTGGCCGGCACCGACGCCCTCGAGGGCGGCGAACGGGCCGCACTGGTTGGGCGTGATCCACACGTGCACCATCGGGTTCTCGCCGCCGGTGTTGACGCCGCGGGCGCACTTGCCGTTGGCATCGGTCAGGCCGACCACCGAGCGCTTGCCGTTCACCAGGTCCCAGCACAGGTTGCCGTGGTTGTGCCACGTCATCAGCGGGCCGGCCCAGTTGGTGAGCGTCGGGTCGTTCGTCGGGCGGGCGCTGGCGATGAACATCGCGCCGGCAAGCGTCTTGGTGCCGTCCTTGGCGACGTTGAACACCAGCGACTCGGGCTGCGCCGGGTCGAGCATCACGTCGTCGCCGATCAGGCCGATCTTGATGAAGTGCTCGCTGCCCGTACCGGCGTCGCCGATGCTGACGTAGCCGTCGGCCTCGGCGGCCGCGGTGGTGGACCACTTCGGGAGGTCGCGCTGCGTGTCGGCGATGAGCTTCGCCGCGCGGGCCTCCTGCTCGGGCGTCACGCCCGGCACACCACTGAGGTCCATCGGCTGGGCAGGGTCGAACGCCCGCGGCCACGCCGCCAGCTGCTCGGCGACGGTGCCGTTGGTCGTGTCGTGCGTGTGCGTGGTGTCGCCGGTTGCGGTGGTGTCGTGCGAGTGCGTGGTGTCGCCGGTTGCGGTGGTGTCGTGCGAGTGCGTGGTGTCGCCGGTTGCGGTGGTGTCGTGCGAGTGCGTTGTCTCCTCGGTGGCCACTCCGTCAGCGCCCGCGGCGACCGGGTGGTCGTGCGCGGCGCCCTCGTGGCTGTGCACGTGGGTACCACCGGTCCACATCGCCGGAATGGCCAGCGCTGCCACCACGACCGCCGGCACCAGCATGCGCACGGGCGGCGCCGGGCGCTTGCCGACGAGCAGCGCGGCGATGGCGAGCCCCGCTGCGGCGGCGCCCAGGGCGGCGCACAGTGTGTCGGCGAACTGCGCTGCTTCGCGGTCGGCGAGGCCGTCGATCCAGGAGATGCCCCACAGGCGGGTGGCCAGCCAGCCGACCACGGCGACCGCGTTGACGACGGCCACACCGGCCGCGGCGAGGCGGGTGGGGCGCACGAGTGCCCACACGCCGACACCGAGTTGCAGCACGGTGATGACGACGAACAGGCGGGCGAGTTCCGGGTGCTCGGCGTGGATGCCGGTGGCGGCGCCGTGGACGGCGCCGGCGCCGATCGACGCGAAGGCAGCGACGGCGAGTCCGGGGTAGCGGTCGACGGTGCGTGACGGCGCCGCAGGTGCGAGCGGGATGTCCGGCGTGGTGGGCGTGGGCTCCATACCGGAAGTGTAAAGCATGCTTGTCAGTCGAAACGTGGCGGGCGGCGATTTTTCAGGGCGGCCACCCCTTCGCGGTACTCCGCCGTCGTCATCGCCTCGGCCAGGAGGCGCTGTGCTTCGTCGATCGCGCGGGCCGGGGAGTGGTGCAGCAGGTCCGTGTACAGCTGCGCCTTCGTCGTGGCGAGCGCCGCCGGACCGACGCCCGTCGCCAGGTGGCGGGCGTAGGCGTGCGCAGCGGCGAGCGCCGACTCGCCATCGGGCGTGACGCCGTTCCACAGCCCCCACGACTCGGTCTCCGCCGGCGTGAACACGCGGCCCGACAACAACAGGTCGGCGGCTCGGGTGACGCCCACCAGGCGTGGGAGTTGCCAGCTCATGCCGTACTCGGCGGGAAGACCGAGCTTCGGTGCGGCCGTCGTGAGCTTCGCCGGTGCCGCGCCGAAACGCAGGTCGCAGAACAGCGCCAGTGCCAAGCCGACTCCGGCCGTCGCGCCGTTGACCGCGGCGATGATCGGGACGCGCAGGCCGAACTGGAAGGCGAAGTCGGCGTCGAACTCCGGTCGCATCGCACCGCCCGGGCGCGCGACGTCGTCGGCGAGGCCCGGGTCGTACGCGCCGCGCTCGGCGTGCCCGGCGAGTGCCTCGCTGTCGCCCCCGACGCAGAAGGCGGGCGGTGTACCGGTGACCACCACGACGCGCACCTCGGGGTCGGCGTCGAGCGCGGCGAGCACCTGCCGGTACTCGCCGTGCATCCGGCCGGTCCAGGCATTGTGGCGATGCGGCCGATGCAGCCACACCGTGGCCACGTGGCCGTCGACCTCGTGGCGGACCGCCTGCAGGTCCATCAGCGACGGCCCCCCGGGCGGCCGGCCGGGTCGCCCCAGAGGGCCTCCATCACGCCGGGCGCGAGTTCCTTGCGGCACACCACGAAGTCGGGCAACCAGAGGTCGCGCTGGTTGTAGACCAGCGGAGAGCCGTCGATGCGGCTCACGTGCAGGCCGGCCGCCTCGGCCACCGCGGCGGGCGCGGCGCTGTCCCACTGATACATGCCGCCATCGTGCACGTAGATGTCGGCCTCGCCGATGACGACGGCCATCGCCTTCGCTCCCGCCGACCCGAGCCGCACCGCGTCGCACCCGAGTGCGTTGGCGACGATCACGGCTGCCGGTGGGTTGCGCGTGCGGCTGGTGACCACGCGCGGGATGTCGCGCTGCTGCTCGGGCAGCACCGGCGCCGGGTCGGTGCTGAACACCATGTCGAGTGCGGGCAGGCTGACGGCACCGGCCGCGAAACGCCCGTGGTCCCACAGGGCCACGTGCACCGCCCAGTCGTGGCGCGGGTGCTCGCCGTACTCGTTGGTGCCGTCGAGCGGGTCGACGATCCACACACGGTCGGTGGTGAACCGGCGAGGGTCCTCCACGCCCTCCTCCGACAGCACGGCGTCGTCGGGTCGCAGCCGGCGCAGCTCCGCGAGGAGGTAACGGTGGCTGGTCAGGTCGCCGGTGTCCATCACCTGCCACGCCCGTGCGCCGGCGGCCACCATTTCCTCGCGCAGGTCGACGAGGATCCGCCCGGCCTCGACGGCGAGTCGCGTGGCGAGCTGCGCGTCGGACTCGTGGTCGGGTGACGCACCGTCAGCGTGCATGGGCGTCACGGTTCATCGGCGAGCGGCCCGCATGGCGTCGCGCACCAGGGCCCGCACCTTCTCCTCGGGCGCGCCCTCGGCGACCAACTCGGCCACCTGTGCCTCCAGCGCCTCGGCGGTGGCATCCTCGAATGGCTCGAGTCGTTCCTTCGGCGTCACTGCCCCGTACGTGAGCAGCACGACCGCGGCGATGACGATCGCCAGGCCCACCGACAGCACGATGCCGGCGTTGTTGCCGGCGACGGAACTGATGATCAACCCGGCGATGCCGGCGACGAACACCAGCGCACACACCCGTGGGATCCAGCGCCGCGCCATCACTGCCACACCATCACTG
>JBMOGW010000126.1:0-10380 GCA_049318165.1 Ilumatobacteraceae bacterium | reverse complement strand
CGGGTGGAACGGCATCGGCGGGATGCGGAAGATGTGCTCCCACTCGATGGTGCAGCCTTCGGCCTCGGCGGCGGCCGCCGCGGCCTCGTGCGCCTCGTCGAACATCGCCTGCAGCTCGCCGGCGTCGATGTGGCGCATGTCCATGGTGATGCGGGTCTCGCCGGCGACGGCGGTGACGACACCGGGCCAGCACTGCGCGTGGCCGACGGTGGTGACGCCGTCGTGACGCTCGCCGATCTCGGCGATCGCCAGCGCGAACCGGGAGGCGGCGCGGAAGCTGTCACGACGCATCGCCATCGGCATCGTGCCCGCGTGGGCGGCCTGCCCGCGGAAGATCAGTCGCTCGCGCTCGATGCCCTTCGTGCCGGTGACGGTGGCGATGCCGAGGCCTTGCTCCTCCAGGATCGGGCCCTGTTCGATGTGCACCTCCACGTAGGCCTTCACGTCCGCCATGCGAGTGCGTGCGCCATCGAGGTTGTCGATGTCGACGCCGTGGTCGGCGAGGATCTCGGGCAGCTTGCCGCCCTCCTTGTCGGTCAGGCCGCGCAGCACCTCCACGTCGAGCGTGCCCATGCAGGCGGCCGAGCCGAACAGGCTGCGGCTGAAGCGGGCACCTTCCTCGTCCGCCCAGTCGACACACGCGACCGTCACCGGGGGCGTGCCGTCCGCGGCCAGGGCGCGCAGCAGCTCCACACCGCTCATCACGCCCAGCGCGCCGTCCAGCCAGCCGCCCTTGGGCACGCTGTCGAGGTGTGAGCCGACGACCAGCATGTCGGGTCGTTCCCCGCGCAGGATCGCCCACAGGTTCCCGGCTTCGTCCTCTTCGATCTCGACGGGCAGCGTGGCGAGGGATTCGCGGAAGAAGGCGCGGGCCTGCAGCCAGTCCGGAGTCCATGCCAGGCGGCGGCTGCCCTCTGGGCCACCGGTGCGGTTGGCCAGTTCGCGGAGATCGGCGACGACACGTGCGGGTTGGTAGGCGCTCATGCGCCGAGACTAGGTCGGCGGCGCGCGGTCAGGCCATGGAGGCGGACAGTGCCTGCTGCTGCTTCAGCCAACGCGTCGCGTCGTCGACCGACATCGGCTTGGCGATGTGGAAGCCCTGTGCCCACGGGCAGCCGAGTTCCTTCAACAGCGCCAGCTTGGCCTCGCTGTCGACACCCTCGGCCACCACCTGCAGGCCCAGCGAGTCGCCGAGACGCAACAGCAGTTCCACGATCGTGCGGTCCAGGCGGTCGTCCACCATGCCGGCCACGAAGACCTGGTCGATCTTCAGCGCGTCGACCGTGAGGCGGTGCAGATAGCTCATCGACGAGTAGCCGGTGCCGAAGTCGTCGATCGACACGTTCACGCCCTGCGCGCGTAGTTCGTCCACCACGACGATCGACCGATAGACGTCGGACATCAGGTGGGTCTCGGTGATCTCCAGGTCGAGCAGCGTCGGGTCCACCTGGGCCCGCTTGCACAGCTCCTCCAGCAACGGCGCGAGGTTGCCCTCCACGATGTGGCGGCCGGAGATGTTGACGGCCAGACGCATCCGAGCCGTCACCGGGTCGAGGCGCCAGTCGCGCAGGATGCCGACGGCCTGTTCCAGCACCCACGCCTCGAGGTCGACGATCACACCGGTCCGCTCCGCGACCGGGATGAACTCGGCCGGACCCACCTCGCCGATGCCCGGGCGCTGCCAGCGCAGCAGCACCTCCGCGCCCACCGGTGCCGATGTGGCGACGTCGATGATCGGCTGCAGGCGCAGCGAGAACTGACGCTCGGCGAGGCCCTGGCGCATGGTGAGTGCCATCTCGGCGCGCTCTTCGATCACGTTGGCGAGCTTGCGGTCGAACGCTTCCACGCGGCCGCGACCGCGCGCCTTCGCGTGGTACACGGCGGTGTCGGCCTGCGCGATGCACGCCAGCGGATCGCTGTGCCCGTCGATCATCGCGACGCCGGCGCTCGCCGACAGCGTGAACAGCTGGCCGTTGCTGCCCGTGCACGGCGCCGACATGAGCTCGATCAACTCCGCCGCCTTGCTGGCGACCGCGTCGATCGACGCCGCCTCGTCGACCAGCACCAGGAACTCGTCACCACCGATGCGTGCGACCACGAGTCCCGGGCAGGCGTCGCGGATGCGATCGGCGATCTCGACCAGGATCCTGTCGCCCTCGGCGTGGCCCTGCGTGTCGTTGACGCTCTTGAAGCCGTCGAGGTCGAGGAAGATCACCGCGCCGGGCTGTTCGTTCTGGCGGGCCTGCATGCTGATGATCGCCAGCCGCTCGAGCGCCGCGGTCCGGTTGGCGAGACCGGTCAACGAATCGGTGCGGGCCTGCAGGTTGGCGGCGGCTTCCGATGCGTGCAGCTTCGCCGTGACGTTGGCGAGCTGGCTGACGGATCGTCGCACGGTGTCGCCCAGCGGCCCGGGGAGCGGCTGCTCGACCTTCGTCTCGCCACGCGCCAGGCGGTCGAGTTGTGATTCGTAGGCCTGCAGGGTGCTGACCATCTCGTTGAACGCGCGGGTGACGACGCGCAGGTCGGTGGGCCCCGACGGCCTCACCGGCTCGATGTGCAGGTCGCCTTCGCGCACCTTGCGCGACTGGCGCATCAGGCGGGAGAGCGGCCGCAGGATCGACCGCATCACCAGGATCAGCAGCACCAGGCTGACCACCGAGACGAGGATCATGATGGTGATCGCGACCCAGCGGGAACGCACGGCGTCGTGGCGGATGTCGCCGACCCGAACCGCGTTCTGGTCGTAGAAGTCGTGGGCGAAGTCCTGGATCTCGGTCAGGCGCAGCACCGTGGTGCCGATGTAGGCGACCGTGAACTGCACGTCGTCCTGCTGAGTGACCACGAACGGGTCGGTCGTCGGCGACTCGACACGGGCGACGAACTCGTTCATCCCTCCCGACACGGCCTTGAACGTGCCCGACGAACGCAGTTCCTCCAGGTCGGCGCGGCGATCGGCGGGCAGGACCTGTTCGAACCGGTCGAGTGACGCCGTGAGCGCGCCTTCCGACTTGAGGACCAGTGGCGTGTGCTTGCGCGGGTCGCCACTGACCGCCGCCATCATCGTGTGCCACGCGCCTTCCGACGCGTAGCGGGTGACGGCCATCATCTGCTCGCTCTCGTTGCCGACGGTCAGCAGATCGTTGGTGGTGGCGGCATCGCGCATGTCGGCGCCGACGGCCAGGGCGAGCGCGTCGATGTCCCTGTTCAGGGTCGCCCAGGCGTCGTCCACCTCGGGCTCCTGCAACGACCCGTCGTCGTACTCCGTGCGGATCGTCGTGAGCATGTCGACGATGCTCGTGACGTCGACACCGCGCGCCTCGAGCGATGCGAGGCCGTCGTCGAGCACCTTCATCTGCTGCAGTCGCACGTCGTCGAGGGTCACGCCGTCGGGCGTCGTGATGTCGGTGACGTCGTCGTCGCCGTCGGGCAGGTCGCGCCTGCGAACCGCGGCGTCGGTCGCGGTCATCTCGATGGTCATCGGCACCATCAGGTCGGCGACCAGGTGGAACGTCTCCAGGTGGTCGCGTACCTCGGAGGCGGACCGGGCCTCACGGTTCTCGTCGCGGGAGTCGCGCCAGGTGAGGTACTGCAGCGCCAGCATCGGCACCAGGGCCACCAGCAGGACGCGAAATCCCAGTGACCGCGGGCCGAAGCGACCGACGCGAGACGACCGCGAGCGTTCCCGTTCCACTGCGCCGAACCTACTACTCGGCAATGGGCGACGAAGGTGCCGCGGGTAGTTTGCAGGGCATGACTGACACACCTGTCGACGTGAAGCCCCGGAGCCGTGACGTCACTGACGGTCCCCAGAAGGCGCCGGCGCGCGCCATGCTGCGCGCCATCGGCATGACCGACGACGACTGGGAGAAGCCGCAGGTGGGCCTGGCCAACGCCTGGAACGAGGTCACCCCCTGCAACATGACGCTGCGCAAGCTCGCCGACCACGCCAAGTCGGGCGTGCGCGCCGCGGGTGGCGTGGCGCTCGAGTTCGGCACCATCACCGTCAGCGACGGCATCAGCATGGGCCACGAGGGCATGCGTGCGTCGCTCGTCAGCCGTGAGGTCATCACCGACTCGGTCGAGACCGTGGTGCACGCCGAGCGTCTCGACGGGTTCATCGGCCTGGCCGGTTGCGACAAGAGCATTCCGGCGATGCTGATGGCCGCCGCGCGTCTCGACCTGCCGAGCGTCTTCGTCTACAACGGCAGCATCATGCCGGGCCAGCACAACGGCAAGGCACTCGACATCACCAGCGTGTTCGAAGCCGTCGGCGCGCACGCCGCGGGCACCATCGACGACGCCGAACTGAAGGCCATCGAGGAGAAGGCGTGCCCCGGCGAGGGCGCGTGCGGTGGCATGTTCACCGCCAACACCATGAGCTCGATCGCAGAGGCCATCGGCATGTCGCTGCCCGGTACCGCGTCGCCGCCCGCCATCGACGGCCGCCGCGAGGCCGACGCACGCATGGCCGGTGAGGCCGTGGTCAACCTGCTCCGCCTCGGCATCACGCCCCGAATGATCATGACCAAGAAGGCGTTCGAGAACGCCATCGCCGTCACCTCCGCGCTCGGCGGCAGCACCAACGCGGTGCTGCACCTGTTGGCGCTGGCCAACGAAGCCGGGGTGGAGCTGCATCTCGACGACTTCAACCGCATCGCGGCGAAGGTGCCGCACATCGCCGACATGAAGCCGGGCGGCAAGTACCACATGAGCGACCTCGACCGCGTCGGTGGTGTGCCGGTGGTGCTGAAGCACCTGCTCGACGCCGGCCTGCTGCACGGCGACTGCCTGACGGTCACCGGCAAGACGATGGCCGAGAACCTGGCCGACATCGACCCGCCGGCACCCGACGGCGACGTGGTGCACCCGCTCAGCGCACCGATCCACGAGGAGGGCGGCATCGTCATCCTCACCGGCTCGCTGGCGCCGAAGGGTGCCGTGGTGAAGGTGGCCGGCCTGACGGCCGAGCAGAAGACCTTCACCGGCACGGCTCGGGTGTTCGACGGCGAGGACGGCGCGATGGCGGCGATCATGGCCAACGACATCCAGCCCGGCACGGTGCTCGTCATCCGTTACGAGGGCCCGAAGGGCGGCCCCGGAATGCGCGAAATGCTCGCCATCACCGGTGCGCTGAAGGGCATCGGCCGCGGTGCCGATTGCGCGCTCATCACCGATGGCCGCTTCAGCGGTGGCACGTGGGGCTTCTGCATCGGCCACGTGGCGCCGGAGGCCGTCGACGGTGGACCGATCGCGTTCGTGCGTGATGGCGACCAGATCCGCATCGACGTGCACGAGTTGACGCTCGACCTGCTGGTCGACGATGGCGAGATCGCCAAGCGCAAGGCGTCGTGGGTGCCCAACCCGCCGCGGTACACGTCGGGCGTGCTCGGCAAGTACGCCAAGCTCGTGCAGGGCGCCGAGACCGGCGCGATCACCAACACCCTGTAACCCCGCGCCGTCCGCGCTGGGTCCGCCCAGAACGAGGGTTTCGTGTGCCCCCGGGTCACACGAAACCCTCGTTCTGGCCGTTGGTACAGCCTCGTGTCGCGCCTCGGTTCAGGGCCACTCAGACCCCGTCTGATGGCAGGGTACGACTTTGGTCGTACATCCTTTTCTCACGATCGGCGAAGCGCGAACGCCCAGCGTGTGACCACTTTCGCGTTTGTCCCACGGTCGTCCAAGATCCGTGCAAATCGCCGCGCGACCCCTGTCCTTCGCATCGCAAGGGTGTTACAACGGACCCTGAGGAAACTCCTGGCGGGAGCGTCTCCCACATCCCAACAACACCTGTCCCGTAAAGGTGGTCTCCCAGTGAACCTCAAGCGATTCGTCGCGGCATCTGCTGCCGCGTTGTCCCTCTATGCCCTGATTCCGGCAGCAACCAGTTCGGCCGGCGGCGGCACCGTCGCCGGTCCGTGCGGCACGCTGTCGTCGGTGACGGCATCGAACGTCACCCTGAAGGCCGGCACCGGCGGTTACACCGCCAGCCCGCTGTCCTTCAAGGGTGGCCTCAGCAACTGCTCCATCTACATCCAGCGGTACTGGGTCGACTTCTCCGAGCCGGCCCGACCGGCCGCGGGTGGCCTGAACAGCCCGGTGGTCACCTGCACCACCAACTACCGCCTGATCCTGAACAGCTACGTCGGCTCGGGCGGCGGCCTCGGTTGGAGCGGCTCGACCAGCATCACGCCGGTTCCGGTCGTGGACCCGAGCACGTGCGTCGGCACCCACAGGGTGAAGGTGGATCTGAAGAGCCGCACCGACGGCCGTCTGCTGAGCACCGTCTACGTCACCTACACGGTCACGAAGGCATAGTCCCCTGGGACAGGGAAGCGGGGGGGGGGCAGGGGGCAAAGAAAAGGGAAGGGGACCGACGCCCCGCGAATCTCCCTGCCCCGTGCAGGTCGCTTCACCTGACGGTGCACCCGCGCACCGGTGGGCTCAGGTGAAGATGATCTGGCCGCCGGCGGCCATGTCGTAGAAGTCGCCGACGGTGATGATGTCCTGCACCTGCTCGACGAAGTCGTCCTTGTTCATCCCGAACATGTCGACGCTCGCCTTGCAGGCGTACATCCCCGCACCGGTGTCACCGATCATCTCGATGAACTCGTGGATCGGCGGGATGTCCAGCTCGTCCATCTTCTTGCTCATCATGTGTGTCGCCAGCCCGCTCATTCCGGGCAGGCCGCCGATGAGCGTCGGGATGTGCATCGCCGGGTTGCCGACGGTGGCGACCTTGATGTGGTCGATCCGCTTGCGGTGGATCGCGTCGAGGCCGAAGAACGTGAAGAACAGGTTCGCCTCCATGCCCTCCGCACGTGCGCCGTTCGCCATGATCAACCCGGGGTAGATGCCCTCGAGCGACCCCTTGCTGATGATGATCGAGACCTTGTTGATCTTGCCGTCCATGATCAGATGCACCCCTTCGGCTTCGGAATGCCGGCGAGGCGGGCCGCCATCTTCGCCGGGCCTTTCGGGAACAGCAGGTAGAGGTCCTTGACGCTCACGCCGGAGGTCTTGCCGAGCACGCGGACTGTCGGGCCCGTGCCCTTCTCGAAGTACTCCTTGCGCATGAAGTCGAGCACCTGCCAGTGCTGGGCGGTCAGTTCGTCGATGCCGTCGGCCTTCGCCATCTCGACGGCCATGTCACGGGTCCACTGGGTCGGGTCGACGAAGAAGCCCTCGTCGTTCAGCTCGACCGGCGTGCCGGCGTAGGTGGTGGTGCTCATACGGTTGCCTCTTCCTTCTTCTGCTTGCCGGCCGTCGGCATGTCGGCGCCGATGCCGGGAACGTCACGGCCCTGCAGGAGGGCGTGCCAGTAGAACCACTGGAACATGAGCTTGCCGAGGTGGTTCATGCGGCTCTCCTTGAGGAGCGGCATGCCGACGGCAGCGGGGAAGTGACCGGGCAGCGGCTCGGTCTCGTAGTTGAAGTCGATCAGCAGCGCCTTGCCGAAGCCGGTCTCGATGAAGCAGTTGGCGTGCCCGTCGAACGTGCGGTCGAGCTCCTCGCCGGCGAGGAAGCGGATGATGTTGTCGACGAGGACCTCGCCTTCGAAGTGGGTGACGGAACCGGCCTTCGAGGCGGGCACGTTGGTGGCATCACCGATGGCGAAGATGTTCGCCCTGGCGAGGGTCTGCAAGGTGGCCTTGTCGGTGGGAACGAAGTTCAGATCGTCGCCCAGGCCGTCGCTGCGGCCGACGTAGTCGGCGCCGCTGTGCAGCGGGATGACCGCTGCCAGGTCGAACGGCACCTCGCGGCCGTCGTAGCCGACGAGCTTGTTGCCGTCGTCGCCGCACACCACCTCGCCCGTGTTGAACTCGGTCACCAGGCGGATGCGCTTCTCCTCGAGGAGTGCAGAGAGCTTGGCGGACGCAACGGGCTTGGTGAACGCCCCGTCCAGTGGCGTGGCGTAGACGATCTCCACCTGGTCGCGGATGCCGCGCTCGGTGAAGTACCAGTCGGCCAGGAAGCAGAACTCCAGCGGGGCCACGGGGCACTTGATCGGCATGTCGACGACGTTGACGACCAGCGTGCCGCGCTCGAAGTCCTCCATCGCCTCGGCGAGCGCCGCCGCGCCGGCCAGGTCGTAGAACGTGAAGACCTGCTCGTTCCAACCGGGGCCCTCCAGGCCTTCGGTCTCCTCTGGCGCCAGGCGAGCGCCGGTGGCGATCACCAGCACGTCGTAGGGGAGTGCTGGTCCGTTCTCGAGGTGCACGGTGTCGGCCTCGGTGTCGACCCGGTCGATGCCCGACTCGATGAACGTGATGCTCTTGTGCAGCTGCGCCTTGCGCGGGCGGACGATCTCACCGGGCGTGGCCAGGCCGAACGGCACGAACAGCAGGCCCGGCTGGTACATGTGGTGGTCGTCACGGTCGACGACGGTGATCTCGACGGCCTCGTGGCGCTTCGCGTAGTGGCGATGCAGCCGGTTGGCCACCAAGGTGCCGCCCGTGCCGCCGCCGAGAATGACGATTCGTTGGCTCATCGGGGAACCTTCCTTTCGGCTCCCAGTGTCCGCCGGGACATACCCCCAGGGGTAGGGCCGATGGTCCCCTCGTGAGGGTTACGGTGTCCCGGCCCGGCGGCCGGACCACCACTCCCACAGCAGGCGCCAGCCCACGAGGAACAGCAGCGTGAACACGCTCGCCACGATGATGAACGGCATCGCCGTACCGCGGTCGAAGGCGAAGTGACGCAGCAGCATCCCGCCGACGATCGTGACCAACCAGATCACGATGCCCGTCGGTACCGGACTGGTCGGCGAGATCCAGGCGCGGCTGACCAGCCAGCCGATCGCCAACGCGATCAGGAAGGGCGCGGCAACCTTCAGCGTGCCCGTCACCACGTTGCCGCCCTCGTCGTGGCTGCCGCGGCCGAGCGCTACGAACAACAGGATGGCCACCACGTCGGTGACCGCGGCCAGCACGGCGCGGCGGCTCATTCGGCGAACCTGCCGACCTTGCCCTTGTAGAACAGCAACGGGACCGGCTCGAGGTCCGCGTGGGCGTGCTCGAGTTCGACGACGCGGCCCATCACGAACTGGTGGTCGCCGGCCTCGACGACCTGCTCGATGGTGCAGTCGATCCACGCGATCGCGCCGTCGAGGATCGGTGAGCCGGTGATCGGCGTCCGCTGCCAGTTCACGCCGTCGAACGGTTCGGCGATCGAGCTCTTGGCGAACTGCCAGCACAGGTCGCCCTGGGTGCACCCGAGCACGTTGACGCAGAACGAGCCGGTGGCCTCGATGGCCTTCCAGCGTTCGCTGTTGGTCATCGGCAGGAAGCCCACCAGCGGCGGGTCGAGCGACACCGACGTGAACGAACCGATGGTGAACCCGACGGGCGTGCCGTCGGCCTGGGTGGCCGTGACCACGGTGACGCCGGTGGGGAAGTGGCCCAACACCTGCCGGAAGAGCGCGGAGTCGATCGACATGGCAGGGACTGTAGAGCGCGTCCACCGTGATGTGGGAACCTGTCCGGCGTGGACGACAAGGCCGCCATCCGATCCCGCATGCGCATGGTGCGCGAGATGGTCGACGACCGGCTGATGCGCAGTGTCGACCTGTGGGCGAAGGTGGCCGCGCTGCCGGAGTATCAGGCGGCCTCGACGGTGATGGCCTTCAAGGGATTCAAGAGCGAGCCCGACACCGACCCGCTGTTCGCCCGACTCACCGCGGAGGGCAAGCGCCTGCTGCTGCCGCGCATCGAGGACGGGCAGATCGTCGTCTGTGACGCCGACGGCCCGATGACCCGCAGTCGCATCGGTGTCGAGGAGCCACAGGGTCCGGCGCTGCCCTACGACCTGGTCGAGTTCGTCATCGTGCCCGGCCTGGCGTTCACGCCCGACGGCTACCGGCTGGGCTACGGCGGCGGCTTCTACGACCGCTTCCTGCCGCAGGTGACGGTGCCCAACGCGGGTGTGTGCTTCGCCGAGCAGGTCGTCCCCGAGCTGCCCGTCGAACCCCACGACATCCGCGTCCACCGAGTCGTTTCGGCGTGACGCCCCGCCGAACTTAAGTTCTGCAGGCCACAGCACATGGCGAGGTGGGGATCGCAACCACGTGAGCTGCTCGAGCCCAGTGGCTTGCAGAACTTAAGTTCGGTGTGGGGGCTCAGCCCTCGTCGTAGTACTCGCGGCCGAGGTGCGTGACCTGCTCCTCGCCCATCATCCAGCGCAGCGTGTTCTTCAGCTTGGTCTGCTGGATGAACAGGTCGTGCTCCGGGTACAGGCCGGGGGCCACCATCGGGGCCTTGTAGTAGAAGCTCAGCCACTCCTGGATGCCGTACAGGCCGGCGCGCTGCGCGAGGTCGCTGAACAGCACGAGGTCGAGGGCCAGCGGCGCGGCGAGGATCGAGTCGCGGCACAGGAAGTCGACCT
>JBMOGW010000125.1:0-10428 GCA_049318165.1 Ilumatobacteraceae bacterium | reverse complement strand
CGGCGAGCACAACATCCAGGGCATCGGCGACAAGCACATCCCGCTCATCCACAACGTGATGAACTCCGACGTCGTGGTGGCCGTGAGCGACCGGGCCACCGACCAGCTCTACGCGATGTTCAACAGCGACGACGGCCTCGGCTACCTCAGCGATCGTCGTGGCGTGCCGCAGCAGGTGATCGCCACGCTGCAGCACTTCGGCATGTCGGCCATCTGCAACGTGCTGGCTGCCATCAGCACGGCCAAGGAACTCGACCTCGGCGAGGACGATGCCATCATCACCGTCGCCACCGATGGCGCGGCGCTGTACCCGAGCGAGTATCCGAAGATCACCGCCCGCGACTTCGGTGGCGGGTTCACCAACCTCGATGCCGCGCAGGTGTGGGGCGAGCACCTCGCCAACGTCACCACGGCGCACACGCTCGAGCTCACCGAGCGCGACCGCAACCGCATCTTCAACCTCGGCTACTACACCTGGGTCGAGCAGCAGGGCACCCCGTTCGAGCTGTTCGAGGCCCGCCGCGACCAGTCGTTCTGGCGCGACCTGCGCCGCTTCGTGCCGGTGTGGGACGAGATGATCACCGAGTTCAACGCCCGGGTCGCGGCCGGCTGAGATGCACTGGCGCTGCGCGGTCTGCGGTGCGGAGACGCCGGTCGACCGCGCCTTCACCTGGCGCTGCCCGAACAGCACCGCCGTCGACCGTCATCACGCGCCGCAACTGGTGCAGCCGATCTCGCCGCTGCGCTCGACCGGTGAGGCCAACCCGTTTCTCGGCTTCCGCCGCTCCCTCGCGTGGGATGCCTTCGCCGACGCCAACGGTATGGACGACGACGCCCGCGCCGGGTTGGTCGCCGAGCTGGACGAGGCCGTGGCAGGGGTTGCGGGCACCGGCTTCACCACCACGCCGCTCTTCCGTGCCGACGCGCTGAGCGACGAGCTCGGGTTCCGCGAGGACGGTGGTGTGTGGGTGAAGGACGAGACCCAGCACGTCGCCGGCAGCCACAAGGCACGCCACCTGTTCGGCATCCTCCTGCACCTGGTGACGGCCGAGCGCGTCGGCCTGGCGGGCTGGTCGTCGTCGGCCGATCGTCCGCCGCTCGCGATCGCGTCGTGTGGCAACGCCGCACTGGCGGCCTCCACACTGGCCGCGGCGGTCGCGTGGCCGATCCGCGTGTTCGTGCCGGTCGACGCCAACCCCGCTGTGGTCGCGCATCTGCACCAGTTGCGCGCCACGGTCGTCGAGTGTCCTCGCCTGGCCACCGACCCGCCCGGCGACCCGTGCGTGCACCGATTCCGCGAAGCGGTCGCCCACGGCGCCGTGCCGTTCAGCGTGCAGGGCACCGAGAACGCATGGTGTCTCGACGGTGGCCGCACCATCGGCTGGGAGATGGCCCGGCACATGGAGGAGCAGATCGTCGGCCCGCCCTTCGACCGCATCTTCGTGCAGGTCGGCGGTGGCGCATTCGCAGCGTGTGTCGCCGCGGGCTTCCGCATGAGTGGCATCACGCCGATGCTGCACGCCGTGCAGACCAACGCCTGCGCGCCGCTGTCGCGTGCGTGGGAACTCGCCCCTTCGGTGGGTGGGCCGAAACGTGCCGCCGAGCACTGGGCCGACTGCATGTGGCCGTGGGAGCACGTGGGCCGGTCCGCTGCCGATGGCATCCTCGACGACGAGACGTACGACTGGCTGCCGATCCTCGGTGCGATGGCCGACGGGCACGGCTCGCCGGTGGTGGCCCACGAGGAGCACGTGCTCGAGGCGAACGAGTTGGCGCGGCGCACCACCGGCATCGACGCCAGCCACACGGGTACCGCTGGGCTGGCCGGTCTGCTGGCGGCGCGCGACCACGTGGCAGCCGACGACCGTGTGGTGGTGATCCTCAGCGGTGTCAGACGGTGACCATGCGCAAGTGGGAGAGTGCCGTCGAGCAGCAGATCAAGGACGGCATCGCGCGCGGTGAGTTCGATGCGCTGCCGGGCCGTGGCAAGCCGATCGAAGGCCTGTCCGGCGACCACGACGAGGACTGGTGGCTGAAGGCGAAGCTGCGTGCCGAACGGCTGAGCTACCTGCCGCCCACCATCCGCATCCGCAAGGAGGTGGAGGAGGCGCGTGAGGCGATGGCCGCCGCGTCCAACGAATCCGTCGTGCGGCGCATCGTGGACGACATCAACGTGAAGATCCGCGACATCAACCGCAGGGGCGCCGAGGGACCGCCGTCGACGGTGATGGTGCTCGACCCGGAGGCCGAGGTCGCACGCTGGCGGGCGGCTCAGACCGGCTGAAGGTGACCGTCGCCGACGTCGTAGACGAAGCCGCTGATGTGTTCCTTGTACTTCACGAAGGGGCTGAGCTTCAGGCGGTTGATGCTCTGGCGCACGTCGTCGTACGGGTCCTGGAAGGCCTCCAACGCCCACCAGGGGCGAATGCCGACCTCCAGCTCGAGCGCTCGCTTGAACTCGTCGACGCTCACGCCCTCGAGACCGCAGTTGGTGTGATGGATGAGGATGATCTCCCTGGTGCCGAGCAGGCGCTGGCTGAGGACGAGCGAACGGATCACGTCGTCGGTCACCACGCCACCGGCGTTGCGGATGATGTGCGCCTCACCGTGTTCGAGGCCCAGCATCTCGAAGATGTCCATACGACTGTCCATGCAGGCGACGATCGCCAGCTTGCGCCGTGGGCGCACACCGAGCACTTCGTCCTGGAACCCCTCCACGTAGCGGGCGTTGTGCTCGAGCAGCTCGGCGACGTTGGGCGTGAAGTCGGGGTCGGTCATCGCTCCTGACGGTAGCGTGTGTCCCCATGAGCCAACTCACCCGTCCGATGGCCCTCGACTCGGGGATGGACCCGCGTCTCGACGTGTTCAACCGGTTGCTGCGCAACCGCGTGGTCATGCTCGGCACGGATGTGAACGACGACATCGCCAACCAGATCTGCGCACAGCTGCTCTACCTGGAGGGCGAGGACCCCAACGCCGACATCTGGCTGTACATCAACAGCCCCGGCGGGTCGGTGACGGCCGGCATGGCGATCTACGACACGATGCAGTTCGTCAGCTGCGACGTGGCAACGGTCTGCATGGGCATGGCGGCCAGCATGGGCCAGTTCCTGCTGACGGCCGGTAAGCATGGCAAGCGCTACACGCTGCCCAACGCCCGCATCATGATGCACCAGCCGCTCGCCGGCCTCCGTGGCCAGGCCACCGACATCGCCATTCAGGCCGAGCAGCTGGCGTACACCAAGCGCAAGATGGCCGAGCTGATCTCCGAGCACTCGGGGCAGCCGCTGGAGAAGATCCAGGCCGACAGCGAGCGCGACCGTTGGTTCACGGCCGACGAGGCCAAGGCCTACGGCCTGGTCGACGCCGTCATCGTGCGCCGCGGCGAGATCGTCTGATCGTCTAGCCCTTCGGGGCGACCGTCGTGGTCGCCCCGCCGGCCGGCGCCGTCGTCGCGGTCGGTTTCACCTTGCCGATCGTCACGCCACAGATGCTCTGGGTGTAGGCGATCACCCGGTTCGCCGCGGGCTCGGTCTGTCGGGCCGAATCGGCCAGTTGCTGCACGGCGTCGGCGTCGTTCGGGTCCACCGCCGCAGCGGCTTCGACGTTGGCGACCAGCGCCTCCCACTCCGGCTGCACCGCCAGCGGCGCGACGGCCGCGACGGCGCGCCATTCGTCGAGCATCGCCGTCACATCCTGCTGCGAGCCGAGCGCCGGGCTGTTCAGCGCGGCCAGGTGGTTGCCCACCTCGGTGCAGTAGCTGCCCTCGGTGCGGGCGGGTTCGTCACTGCACGCCACCAGCGTCGCCGACAGCGTCACGGCCACGGCGGGCACTGCGAAGGCGGCCACCACCGGGTTCCAGGTCATACGAGCGGTGATTGTGGCACACCCCTGTGGTGTGATGGCGGCGGCCACCGATAGGTTGCGCCGCACCGTCGGGGAACCGGGTCCGTTCCCTCCAACCGTCGTTCACCCGGCTCGCTCCCACAGCGTGCCGACCGAGTTGGAGGAGGCGCCGTGCTCGCCGCAGTTCGATCCGCCACGTTGTTCGGCGTCGAAGGACGCCCCGTCACGGTGGAGGTCCACGTCGCCGCGGGCCTGCCGTCGTTCCAGATGATCGGCCTGCCCGACGCGGTGTGCCGGGAGGCGCGCGACCGGGTTCGTGCCGCGATGTTGTCGATCGGGCTGCAGTGGCCGGCGAAGCGGATCACCGTGAACCTTGCGCCGTCGCACGAGCGCAAGGCCGGGTCGGGGCTCGATCTCGCCATCGCCGTGGGCGTGCTCGCAGCCAGCGATCAGTTGCCGCTGCACGAGGTCGAGCGGCACACGTTCATCGGCGAGTTGGGCCTCGATGGGGCGCTCCGGCCCGTTCCTGGCATCGCCCCGATGCTGGCGGCCCTGCGTGTCGACGGCGAGGCGGTGCGGCCGGTGCTCGCGACGAGGGGCTTCCGCGAGGCGCAGGGCGTGGTGGGCGACGAGGTGCGCGTGGGCAGCACACTCACCGACGTCGTGCTGGCGCTGCGCGGCGAGATGCCGTGGCCCGCACCCCCGGACGACGAGTTGGTGGACGACACGCCGCCCGTGCCCGACCTGGCCGACGTGCGCGGCCAGTGGGCGGCGCGCACCGGGCTCGAACTGGCGGCCGCCGGTGGTCACCACCTCCTGCTCGTCGGGCCGCCCGGCTCGGGCAAGACGATGCTCGCCCAGCGACTGCCCGGGCTGCTGCCCCCGCTCGACCCGGCGCGGTCCTTGGAGACCACGATGATCCACTCGGCGGCCGGTGTCCGCCTGCCCGCCGGCGGTCTGGTGCGCACGCCCCCGTTCCGGGCGCCACACCACAGCAGCACGATGGTCGCCCTGGTCGGTGGCGGCAGTCAGTCGTTGCGGCCCGGTGAGGTCTCGATGGCCAACGGCGGGGTGTTGTTCCTCGACGAGCTCGGCGAGTTCTCGCCGGTCGTGCTCGACGCTCTGCGCCAACCGCTGGAGGAGGGCGTCATCCGTCTGGCCCGCGCCCGCGCGGCGGCGACGGTCCCGGCGCAGTTCCTGCTGGTGGCCGCCACCAACCCGTGCCCGTGCGGCGGCGGGCCGCCCGGCAGCTGTGAGTGCGACGACACGGCCCGGCTGCGCTACCTGCGCCGCCTGTCCGGGCCCTTGCTCGACCGCTTCGACCTGCGCGTCCCGGTGCAGCGACCTGGCGTGGACGACCTGCTGTCCACCGGTGGGGGCGAGCCCACGGTCGTGGTGGCGGAACGGGTGGGTGCCGCTCGCGCCCGCTCGATCGAGCGCATCGGGATGACCAGCGCGGAGATCCCGGCGTCGAAGCTCGACGCCCTCGCCCCGGTCGACGACGCCGCGCGGCGGCTGCTGCGCACGCAGCTCGAACGCGACTCCCTCACCGGCCGTGGCTATCACCGCATCCGCCGTGTGGCCCGCACCATCGCCGACCTCACGGGCGATCACGAGGTGGTGGGGGAGGACCATGTCGCACTCGCCCTGCAACTGCGGGTGTCGCTGCGCGTGAGCACGCGATGGCACGCGGCATGACCGGCGCGGTCGGCCTGCCCCCGGAGGCGTTCGCAGCCGCGCTTGCCGCGCTACCGCCCGCCACCATCCACCGGCTGGGTGCGCTGCTGCGCCACCACTCGCCGGAAGAGGCCTGGCAGGTGGTGCTCGGCCGTGCGCCGGCCGCCGGCACGGCTCGCTTGGTGCTCGACGACCCGCGCGTGGGTGCGTGGTTCCGGACGGCTGCACGGTCGGTGCGCCCCGCCGACATGTGGGCCGAGTGCCGCCGATTGGGGCTGCAGGTGCTGGTGATCGGACACGATGGCTATCCCGACCTGCTCGCCGACGACCCTCAGCCCCCGCCGGTGTTGTTCTGTCGTGGTTCGCTCGACCTCCTGGAGGGACGTCGTGTGGCGGTGGTGGGCACACGCAACGCGACGGCTGCAGGGCGTCAGTCGGCTCGGTCGATCGCCGAAGGACTCGCCTCGGCGGGGGTGCACGTGGTCTCCGGCCTGGCCCGCGGGATCGACGGGGTGGCACACCGGGCGGTGCTCGCCGCTCGGGCGGCCGGCGGTGCGGGGCGGCCGATCGCGGTGGTCGGCTCCGGGCTCGACGTGGTCTACCCGCGAGAGCACGGCGACCTGTGGGAACAGGTCGCCGCAGAGGGTGTGCTGCTCTCCGAGGCACCGCCGGGCAGCCCGCCCGAGCCCTATCGGTTCCCGCTGCGCAATCGCATCGTCGCGGCGCTGTCGGAGGTGGTCGTCGTGGTCGAGTCTCGCGAGCGGGGCGGGTCGCTGATCACCGTCGACGCCGCGGTCGAGCGTGGGGTCCCGGTGATGGCGGTGCCGGGCAGTGCGGCCAACCGTGCGGCGAGCGGCTCGAACTCGCTGCTGCGTGACGGGGCGGCCCCGGTGCTCGACGCCGGCGATGTACTCACCCAACTGCAGCTCGACCATTCGCTGATGTCGGTACCGGGCCGGGCCGAGCGTCGGCGCCGGCCCCGACGGGAGGACGAGGCCGTGTACCGGGTGTTGCGCGACGAGCCACGCACGATCGACGGGGTGGCGTTGCTCACCGGGATGCTCCTGGTCGAGGCCGCGATGAGCCTGGCCCGGCTGGAGGCGGACGGCTGGGTGGCGCAGGCCGACGGGTGGTTCGAGGCCGTGGGGTCACCACTGTGACCCTCACCAGGGAATACCCTGTCCGGACATGGCTGGGCGAGCGGTTCCCGACGCTGCCGGCACCTCCACGTCGGAGTGTTGCACGGAGTGGTACGTGGATGCCTTTGCCGCGTCGCTCACCTCGAGCTCGGTCAACACGGTGGCGGCCTACCGGCTCGACCTGGCCGACTTCGTCGACTGGGCGCAGGCCCAGGGCGTGGGCGGCCCTGCCGACGTGGATCGCCTGTTGTTGCGCCGCTACGTGGCCTGGCTGGCCACCACCGACCGGCCGCGCACGAAGGCGCCGATGGGCAAGCGCAGCATCGCCCGCCACGTGTCGTCGCTGCGGCGCTACTTCCGCCATCTGCGCCGTGAGGGCGTGGTGGCGGTGGACCCGAGCACGTCGCTGCGTGCGCCGGCGGGCGACGGTCGCCTGCCCCGCGTGCTGGACCACGACGACGTGCACACGCTGCTCGACGGCCCGACACCGGAGGACGAGCCGCGCTGGCGCCGCCTGCGCGACGACGCCGTGCTCGAGTTGCTCTACGGCAGCGGCATTCGGGTTGGCGAGTTGTGCGGCCTGCGCGTCGACGCGGTCGACCTCTCCGGCGGCGCCGTCACGGTCTGGGGCAAGGGGTCGAAGGAACGCCGTGTGCCGCTCAGTGCGCCGGCCATCGCCGCGTTGCGCGCCTGGCTCGGCATCCGCGGTGAGGTGGTGGCGACCGACGTCGGCGCCGTGCTCTTCGCCAACGAGCGCGGCAACCCGCTCACGCCCCGCGATGTGCGCCGTCTCGTGGACCGCAGGTCGCCCACGCCCACGCACCCCCACGCGCTGCGGCACACGTTCGCGACACACCTGCTCGACGGGGGTGCCGACCTGCGTGCCGTGCAGGAGCTGCTGGGCCACGCGGACGTGTCCACCACCCAGCGGTACACCCATGTCTCCAACCATCGCCTCCGCGAGGCCTACGCTGAGGCGCACCCACGAGCATGAGACGCGAACTCGACATCGACCAGATCTGGACCCAGTGGTTCCAGCGACGCGATCCCGTCTCACGGGATCGCCTCATCGTGCATTACTCGCCGCTGGTGAAGTTCGTGGCGGGCCGCGTCGGTGCCGGCCTGCCGAGCAGCGTCGACCCGGGCGACCTGGTCAGCGCAGGAGTGTTCGGCCTGATCGACGCCGTCGAGCGCTTCGACCCCGAGCGTGCCGTGAAGTTCGAGACGTTCGCAGTGCCGCGCATCCGCGGTGCCATCTTCGACGGTCTGCGCTCGCTCGACTGGGTGCCGCGCTCGGTGCGCAGCCGCGCCCGCGAGGTCGAGACGGCGTTCACCGAACTGGAAGGCAAGATGGGCCGCGCTCCCAGCGAGGAGGAGTTGGCGACCCACCTCAAGCTCTCCAAGGCCGAATTCCAGAAGTGGCTGTCGTCGATCGCCTCCACCACGGTCGGTCCGCTCGACCGTGCGCTGGTCGCAGGTGCCGAACCGAGGGCGCTCACCGGCGACGTGCCCGATTCGCCCTCGTCGATCGTGGAGGAGGGCGAGGTGCGGCGGCTGGTGAAAGCCGAGGTGCGCCGCCTGCCCGATCGGGAGAAGCTCGTCCTGTCGCTGTACTACGACGAGGGTCTCACCCTCGCCGAGATCGGCACGGTGCTCGGCGTCACCGAGAGCCGCGTCTCGCAGATCCACACCAAGGCGGTCCTGCACCTGCGCGCCCGCCTGTCGTCCTCCGGCGTCGCCTGAGCCCTTCGCCGCCGCGGGCGGTGACGGGGTGATCGCGGCCGTCGCCCTGTTGGTGGCCTCGGTGCTGCCCGGTTGCTGGCGGCCACCCGTGGACGCCCCGATCACCCGGCAGTTCGTCGCACCGATGTGCGTCTGGTGCCCCGGCCACCGTGGCATCGAGTACCGAACGGCCGCGAACGCCCAGGTCAGCGCCGTTGCGGCCGGTCGGGTGACGTTCTCGGGGGTGGTGGTCGGCACCCGCTACGTCGTGGTCGAATTGGCGGATGGGCGGAAGGTCACCTACGGCGACCTGGCGGCCGCGGCCGTGCGCCGCGGTGACCGGGTGGTGGTCGGGCGGGTGCTCGGCCGCACCACGGCCAGGCTGTTCCTCGGCGTGCGGGTGCGCGGCATTCCGGTCGACCCGCTCCCGCTGCTGTGCACCGACCGCGGCAGGGTCCGTCTGGTGCCCCTCTGAACACCTCCGTCCCACCTCGGTCAGGGACCCGCCACAGGGTGTTGCCGCAGCGTGCGGCCGATAGAGTTGCTCGCCGGTCCGCCGTCGCGTCGACGGGTCACGGGCCACTCGCAATCCAGCATCCGTCCCCCTGCGGTCGCTTCGGCGTCGGGACGGATGCCCACTCGAACCGCAGGAGAGGAGACAACACCATGGCTGTCGTCACGATGCGCCAGATGCTGGAAGCAGGTGTCCACTTCGGTCACCAGACCCGCCGTTGGAACCCGAAGATGAAGCGCTTCATCTTCGGTGAGCGCAACGGCATCTACATCATCGACCTCGACCAGACGCTCACGCGCGCCGAGGCCGCCTACAAGTTCGTTCGCGACCTGTCCGCCAAGGGCGGCACGGTGCTGTTCGTCGGCACCAAGAAGCAGGCCCAGGATCCCGTCCGCAGCTACGCCGAGAAGAGCGGCATGCCGTTCGTCAACGAGCGCTGGCTGGGCGGCATGCTCACCAACTTCGAGACCATCTCCAAGCGCGTCGCCAAGATGATGGAGTACGAGCGCATGCGTGCCTCGGGCGAGTTCGAGGCCATGCCGAAGAAGGAAGCCCTGCTGCTCACCCGTGAGCTCGAGAAGCTGCAGAAGAACCTCGGCGGCATCAAGGGCATGACCAAGCGTCCCGACGCCGTGTTCATCCTCGACACCAAGAAGGAGCACATCGGCGTCACCGAGGCCAACAAGCTCGGCATCCCGGTGATCGCTGTCGTCGACACCAACGTCGACCCCGACGTGGTGCAGTTCCCGATCCCCGGCAACGACGACGCCATTCGCGCCAACGCCCTGATGTGCCACGTCATCGCCGAGGCCGTGCTCGAGGGCCGCTACATCGCCAACAAGCGCAACCCGCAGACCGCTGCCCCGCAGCGCAACGCCGAGGACGAGGCCATGTTCGCGCAGGCCCAGGCCGACGCCCGCCGCCAGGCTGCTGCTGCGCAGGCCGAGCGCGATGCCCGCGTCGCCGCCGCCAAGGCCGCAGCCGCGCCGGCCGCCGACGAGGCTGCCGACGAGACCACCGAAACCACCGAGACCCCCGCCACCGAGACGACGGAGAGCTGATCCCAGATGGCATTCACCGCGAAAGACGTACAGGCACTTCGCCAGGCAACTGGCGCCGGCATGATGGACGCCAAGAAGGCCCTCGAGGCCAACGACGGCGACATGGATGCGGCCAAGCAGTGGCTGCGTGAGAAGGGCCTCGCGGCCAGCGCGAAGCGCGACGACCGCGAGAACAACCAGGGCCTCGTGGCGCTGCTCATCGACGGCAACGTCGGCGCCATGGTCAAGCTGAAGAGCGAGACCGACTTCGTGGCCGGTAGCGACCTGTTCAAGGCCGAGGCCGAGGAACTGGTCAAGCTGGTCGTCGCGAAGGGCGTCGACGCCGTCGCCGAGCGTGCGGCCATCCTCGACGACCTGAAGATCACGCTGAAGGAGAAGATCGAGCTCGGCGAGGTCGTCCGTATCGAGGCTGCGCCCGGCAACGTCATCGACAGCTACCTGCACATCCAGGGTGGTCGTGGCGTGAACG
>JBMOGW010000124.1:0-10591 GCA_049318165.1 Ilumatobacteraceae bacterium | reverse complement strand
TACGGGCCCGTTCATCGTCGAGAGCTACGCCCCGCGCGACAAGCTCGTCGTGAAGAAGAACCCGAACTACTGGATGAAGGACGCCGACGGCACCCAGCTCCCGTACCTCGACGGCATCGAGTTCCGCGTGATCGAGGACAGCGAGACCGCCGCCGACGCGCTGCGCAACGGTGACATCGACATCTTCTCGACCTCGGCGTCGCTGGTCATCAGCGACTTCCGCGAGGACTCGGAGAACTTCCCGATGATCGAGCAGGACACGCTGACCGAGACGAACTACATCCTCATCGACCTGGACAAGAAGGGTCCGCTGCAGGACAAGCGCGTGCGCTGCGCCCTGTCGCTGGCCATCGACCGCCAGGAGCTGATCGACGCCACCGCAGGCGGCATCGTGAAGCCGGCCAACGGCCTCTTCTCGCCCGGCCAGCAGGGCTACCTCGAGGACAACGGCGGATCGAGCGCCTTCGACCCCGACGCCGCCAAGGCGTTGATCGAGGAGTACAAGGCCGAGAACCCCGGCGACGTCGAGGTCAACTACGGCACCACCACGTCGAACATCAACGCCCAGGTCGCAGAGCTCCTCAAGGGCTACTGGGAGGCCATCGGCGTGAAGTTCAAGTACACGCAGGTGCCGCAGGACTCGTTCATCACCAACGCACTGTTCGGTGTGCCGGACTTCTTCGCCTACGGCTGGCGCAACCACGCCGGTGTCCGTATCGACAGCCAGTACTACTGGTGGCACTCGGCCAACGCGGCTCCCGACGGCGGCCTCGCACTGAACTTCGGTCGTGTGCGTGACCCGATCGTCGACAAGGGTCTCGAGGACGCCCGCAGCGCCGCCGATGACGCCACCGCTCAGGCGGCTGCCGAGTCCGTGAACAAGCAGATGGCCGCGGAGTGCTACCAGATCCCGTTGTCCTGGACGCTGTGGGGCACGCCCCACAAGCCCGGTGTCAGCGGCCTGGGCGGCACCTGGATCCTGCCCGACGGCACCCCGTCCCGTGACGGCGCCGGCTTCTCGGGCCAGTTCTGGACGCAGACCGTCTGGATCGACCCGAACGCCTGATCACGGCTGACCACTGATTGCCGGGGAGGGGTGGCGACACCCCTCCCCGGAGTCGTCCCTGTTGTTCTCCACCCACCGAGGTCTGTGTGCGTTACTTCCTCCAGCGGTTCCTGCAACTCCTGCTCGTGTTCGTCATCGTGACGTTCGCGGTGCTCGTGGTGATGCGCATGGGATCCAAGACACCCGAAGAGCTCGCCATCAAGTTGGCGGGCAAGCCCCTCACCCCGGAGGAGCAGGCGAGAATGATCTCCGCCTACTCGCTGGATTCGAACTACGTCGTCCAGTACCTGAACTGGTTGAAGAATCTGTTCGTGTTCGATCTGGGCATCTCGCCGCAGAACTCGTCCAGCGTGGCCGACCTGCTGAAGCCGCGTGTCTGGACCACCGTCCTCCTTGGCCTCTATGCCAACCTCTTCGGCCTGCTGATCGCCATTCCGTTGGCGGTCCACCAGGCGTACCGCCGCGATCGCGCCTTCGACAAGGTCGGCAGCATGGCGACGTTCATCGCCGTCGGTATCCCCGGCATCGTGCTCGGCGTCTTCCTCAAGCTCCTCTTCGTGGTCCACTGGCAGATCTTCCCGAGCGTCGGCGACAAGATCTACCCGTGGGACGACCCGTGGGAGCACTTCATGAACTTCTTCCTCCCCGCGCTCACACTCACCATCCCGGTGGCAGCGATCTACGCCCGTCTGCTGCGCGCCGACATGGTGATGACGCTGCAGAGTGACTTCGTCACGCTCGCGAGCGCCAAGGGCGTGCCACCGGGCCGCGTCGTCTGGAAGCACGGCCTGCGCAACTCGTTGTTCTCCCTGGTCACCGCACTCGGCACCCAGCTCGGCGCCCTCATCGGCGCCACGGTGCTGGTGGAAAGCCTGTTCGACCTCGACGGCCTCGGCTCGCAGCTGGTCGTCTCGGTGCTCTCCTCCGACCTGTTCACGGTGCAGAGCTTCGTGGCGATCATCGTGCTCATCGTGGTGCTCGTGAACCTCTTCGTCGATCTGTCGTACGCGCTGATCGATCCCCGTATTCGTCAAGCCCGAGCTCTGGGGTGACCGACATGACCGATGTGATCACGCCCGATCCCTCCGTCGACGTCAACGACGCCGTGGACGCACGCTTCAAGAAGGTCCGCCGGCGGCGGATCCCGAAGTTCGGTGTCGTCTTCGGCATGACGTTCCTGACACTGCTGCTCTTCCTCACGATCTTCGCCGACTTCCTGCCGTTCATCCGCAGCGCCGACACCAAGGTGCGTGTCGACGGCAAGCTGATGAGCAACTACAAGCTCGGGCCCGGCTGGGATGCATGGTGGGGCACCGACGGCAACGGCTTCGACGTCTTCGCCCGCTGCATCTACTACGCCCGCTACACGCTGTTCATCGGCCTCGCGTCGACGGCGATCGGCCTGCTGGTCGGCGGAGCGCTCGGCATGCTGGCCGGCTACTTCCGCGGTTGGACCGACCGGATCATCTCGATCCTCGTCGACTGCCTCCTGGCCATCCCCGCCTTGGTGCTGGCGATCATGCTCGTGCGCCGCCTCGACGACATCAAGATCGACTACACCTGGCTGGGCTGGATGAGCCGCCTGTGGCAGATCATCCTCACGCTCAGCATCCTGGCCGTCGCTCCCCTGGCCCGCATCGTGCGAGCCCAGACGATGGCGCTTCGTGAGCGGGAGTTCGTGCTCGCCTCGCGCAGCCTGGGCGCGGGCAACCTCCGCATCCTGTTCCGTGAGGTGCTGCCCAACCTGGTCCCGGCGATGGTCACCGTCGCCGCCACCGGCCTCGGCATCCTGATCGCCGCCGAAGGTGCCCTCGCCTTCCTCGGTCTCGGCCTCGAGACCTCGTGGGGCTTCATGATCAACCAGAACCGGGCACGACTCGAGAAGGCGTGGTGGGCGACCATCTTCCCCTGCCTCATGCTGTTCTTCACGGTGCTGTCCTTCAACCTCATCGGCGACCGAATCGCTCGTCGCTTCGACATCCGGGAGGCCGCGGTATGAGCCAGACGATCAACGTCACGCAGGCAGCGACCCGCGACTACAACGAGCCGCTGCTGCAACTGCAGGACGTCAGGACGCACTTCCGTACGCCGCGCGGAGTGGTCCGCGCCGTCGACGGCGTGAGCTTCACGCTCGAGCGCGGCAAGTCGCTCGGCATCGTGGGCGAGAGCGGTTCCGGCAAGACCATCCTCTCCCGTTCGATCATGGGCCTCCTCCCCACCAAGGGCACCGAGCGCTCCGGCAGCATCAAGTTCCAGGGTCAGGAGATCGGGAACAAGAGCCGCAAGGAGATGCGCCACATCTGGGGCAAGGAAATGGCGATGATCTTCCAGGATCCGATGACATCGCTCAACCCGCTGATGCGCATCGGCGAGCAGATCGCGGAGCCGCTGCGCATCCACCTCGGCATGTCGAAGGCCGACGCGATGGCCACGGCCCGCCGGCTCCTGCAGGACGTGCGCATCCCCGAGCCCGACCGTCGTCTTCAGCAGTACCCGCACGAGATGTCGGGCGGCATGCGCCAGCGTGTGATGATCGCCATCGCCATGGCCTGCGGCCCGACGGCGCTCTTCGCCGACGAGCCGACCACGGCGCTCGACGTCACCGTGCAGGCGCAGATCCTCGACGTCATCGGCGAGCAGCGCCGCGACCGCAACATGTCGCTCGTGCTCGTCACCCACGACCTCGGCGTGGTCGCCGGCCACACGGACGAGATCGCCGTGATGTACGGCGGCAAGCTCGTCGAGAAGGCACCGACCAAGCGCCTCTTCGCGGCGATGAAGATGCCGTACACCGAGGGTCTGCTGGCCAGCATCCCGAAGCTCGAGCAGGCCAGCCACACGCGCCTCAACGTCATCCCCGGCCGACCGCCGGACCTCGTCAACCCGCCGCAGGGCTGCCGGTTCGCGCCGCGCTGCCCGTATGCCAGCCAGAAGTGCATCCAGGAGGAACCGCCGTTGGTCCAGACCGCTGACGACCCGTCGCACTCGTACGCCTGCTGGTACCCCGTGGGCTCGCCCGAGTACCGCGAGGCACGGGACCGCATCGCCGAGTCGATGGGGGTGAACTGATGGCCGGCACCGGAAAGGCGCACCTGCGCGACAGCCCCGATGTCTTGCTGCGGGTCGAGGACCTCACCGTCGAGTTCCCCGTCGGTCGTACCGGCCTGAAGGTCAATGCGGTCAGCGGCATCAGCCTCGACGTGCTGAGGGGCGAGACGCTCGGTCTCGTCGGCGAGAGCGGCTGCGGCAAGAGCACCACCGGCCGCGCCATCATGCAGCTGCGTCGCCCCGAAGGCGGTTCGGTGATCTTCGAGGGCAACGAGCTGACGAAGATGTCGCTCGGCGACATGCGCGAGGCGCGCACCCGCATGCAGATGATCTTCCAGGACCCGATCTCATCGCTCAACCCGCGGCGCAAGGTCCGCGACATCGTGATGGAGCCGCTCACGATCTGGAAGCGCGGCAGCAGTAGCGAGCGCGGCCAGAAGGTGGACGCACTCCTGTCCGAGGTGGGCATCGACCCGGCACGTGCGGCCGAGAGCCAACCGCACCAGTTCTCGGGCGGCCAGTGCCAGCGCATCTCGATCGCCCGCTCGCTGGTGCTCGACCCGACGCTGATCATCTGCGACGAGCCCGTGTCGGCACTCGACGTGTCGGTGCAGGCCCAGGTGCTCAACCTGCTCGAGGATCTGAAGGCCAAGCACGGACTGACCCTGATCTTCATCGCCCACGACCTCGCTGTCGTCAAGAACATCAGCGACCGCATCGCCGTGATGTACCTCGGCAAGGTCTGCGAGGTGGCCCCGTCGGACGCCCTGTACGTCGAGCCGGCGCACCACTACACCAAGGTGCTGCTCGACTCGATCCCGGTGCCGGACCCCGAGGTGGCGATCCACCAGGTGGCCATCGAGGGCGAGCCGCCGTCACCGGTCGCTCCCCCGCCCGGCTGCCGGTTCAACCCGCGCTGCCCGGCTGCGGACGACCGCTGCCGTTCCGAGGAGCCGCAATTGCGCGAGGTGAACCCCGGTCACTTCGTGGCCTGCCACCACCCGCTCATCGGCGGCGACGCACCCGTCACGGTGCGCACCGCCGAGCCCGTCGCCTGACCGTCAACTGTTCGTGTAGTCGGGCGGACGGCGCTCGAGGAACGCGGCCATCGCCTCACGGTGATCCGCCGTGGCGGACGCCATGATCTGCTGCCGGTTCTCGAGGTCGATCGCGTTCTGCAGGGCGGGAATCTCCAACGCGCCCCACATGCCTTCCTTGGTCAGCGCCACACCGAACGGCGCGTTGCGCATCACCTCGTGTGCCTTGGTCATCGCGGCGTCGAGCAGCGCGTCGTCGTCGAGCAGATCCACCACCAGCCCGATGCGGTAGGCCTCTTCGGCGTCGAAGACGCGCCCCGTGAGCATCAGCTCCTGCGCACGGGCGGCACCGACGAGACGCGGCAGCAGCCAACTCGTGCCGATGTCGCAGGCCGACAAGCCGATGCGGATGAAGGCGGCGTTGAACTTGGCGGAGCGAGCGGCGAGGCGGATGTCGGAGCCGAGCACCAGCGCGAAGCCTCCGCCGGCGGCCGGACCGTTGACCGCGGCGATCACCGGCTGCGGAATGGATCGCAACTTCGGGATCAGCGAGGCGATGTGCTTCTGCACGGCGAAGCCGGCCTGCGTGCGTCCGAGGTGCGACGTGTGCGGCGCCGTTCCGTAGCCGCCGAGGTCGAGCCCGGCGCAGAAGCCGCGGCCCTCCCCCGTCAGGATCACCACGCGGGCTTCGGGGTCGACTGCGACGGCGTCGAGGTGGTCGTGCAGCGACTGCACCAGCTCCGCGGTCATCGCATTGAGCTTGTCGGGGCGGTTCAAGGTCAGCTGGACGATGCCGGGAGCGGGCTGGGTGCGTTCGATGACGGCCATGGCACATGCTGTCCCATGGCCGCCGCCGCCGACGAGTTACAGTCACCGCGGATGGCACGTGCACCGTTCGCCCCGACGGCACCGATGCGGGCCGTCGCGGGGACGCTCAGCCTCTACCGCTACGGCATCGGCGACCCGACCACGGGCCTCTCACCCGGTCAGTTCGCGCGCGCCACGCTCACCCCCGACGGACCCGGCACGCTGCACCTCGACTGGCGCGACGGCACGCTGCGCGCCGAGGCATGGGGCCCCGGTGCCGATTGGTTGCTCGATGGCGTCCCGGCCATCACCGGTGCGCTGGACAGCGGACACCGATTCGAGGACGCCCACCCGTCGATCCTGCAGGCACAGCGCCACCACCCCGACGTGCGTTTCGGCGCCAGCCGCACGCCCTATCACGAGCTCCTCCCGGTCGTCCTGGCGCAACGGATCACCGGCGGCGAGGCCGTCAGTCAATGGCGGCGGCTCGTGCAGCGGCTCGGCGAGCCCGCTCCTGGCCCGCTCGGCCTCCGCCTGCCACCCTTGCCGGAACGGCTGGCCGGGCAGCCCGCCTGGTCGCTGCATCCGCTCGGCATCGAAGCGAAGCGCGCCGACGCCCTGCGGGTGGTCGCACGGCATGCCGCGCACCTCACACGCTGGTCCGACGCACCCGGCTTCGGCGAGCAACTGCGCCGCTTGCCGGGTATCGGCGTGTGGACGGTCGGCAGCGTGTTGGCCGTCTCGCACGGCGACCCGGACGCCGTCGCGGTCGGCGACTTCCATCTGAAGAATCTGGTCGCACACGCACTCACGGGCAGGGCGCGAGGCAGCGACGAGGAGATGCTCGAGCTGCTCGAGCCATACCGCGGCCAGCGTGGTCGCGTGGTGCGTCTCCTGCAACTCGACGGGCACCGTCCACCTGCCTTCGGGCCGCGCCAGCGGGTGCTGCCCATGAACCGTTGGTGAGACAGTTGGAGTGTTAGCGTCGCGCCGCTCGCCGCTGGCGAGAGACCCGCGATGACCGAACTCACCCACTCCGACGAACTGATGGCCGAAGGCCGCCCGAAGGCCGCGTGGCGGTTCTCGCTGCGCAAGGTCGGACTGGTCTACCTGCTGTCGCGGCTGTGCGTCGCGGTCGGCGCGGCGATCGTTGCGGCCGAGCTGCGCTCCGACGAGAACAAGCGCATCGCCGACTTCCCCTTCTCGCTGTACGCCGACCCCCACTACGTCGGCAAGGCGATCCCCAAGAGTGCCATCGGTCCGATGCTCGACGTGCTGACCTCCTGGGACGGCGTCTGGTACATGCGCATCGTCCGCAGCGGCTACCCCACCCACGTGCAGCCGAACGTGACCTACTTCGTCGAAGACGCCCGCGCCGCGTTCTTTCCCACCTACCCCATGCTGGTTCGATTCGTGGACCGCATCCTGCCCGGCAGCGACACCCTCGCAGCGCTGGTGACGAACTTCCTGCTCGGCGCACTCGCGGTGTTCCTCATCGGCCTGCTGGCCCGCGAGCTGTTCGACGTGCAGGTTGCCGAACGCACGATGATCCTCGTCGCCATCTTCCCCGGCAGCTTCGTGCTCTCGTTCGCCTACACCGAAGCGCTGCTCCTGTGCGTCGGCGCGGCGTGCATGTGGTTCATCCTCAAACGCAACTGGTGGCTGGCCGGCCTGCTCGCCGCCATCGGCACCGCGACCAGACCCAACGGCATTGCCCTCGTCGCCGCGTGCGCGGTGGCGTCGCTCATCGCCATCAAGCGCGACCGCGACTGGTCGTCCCTCGCGGCGCCCGTCCTGGCACCGCTCGGCTTTCTCGGCTTCATGTGGTTCCTCGGCCAACACACCGGCGAGCGCGGCGTGTGGTTCCGAGTGCAGACCGAGGCCTGGGGCGAAGGCACGAGCTTCGGCTTCACGGCCATCCGGCGGACGTTCGAAGCCTTCACCCACCCGCTCACGTCGCCGACGAACACCATCACCGCAGTCTCGGTGCTCACGCTGGGCCTGCTCCTGTGGTTCCTTCGCAAGCACCCGCTGCCGGCGTTCATGATCGCGTACGTCGCCGTGGTGATCCTGCTGATGCTGCTGCCCGAGACCGTGACCGCGCGCCCGCGTTTCGTGTTCACGGCGTTCCCGCTGTTCATCTCCGCCGGCGTCTGGTTCTCACGTGACCACCGCGACTGGTGGCCGTTCGTGCTGTCGGCGTGTGCCGCCGGACTGGTGGGTCTCACGGCCCTCTACGGGGTGCTCGGAGCCATTCCGTGAGCCGAGCCCGGCTCACCGCCGGGGTGTCCCGCGCGCAACTCGCGCTGCTCGCGTTCATCGCCTACGTTCCGGCGCTGCTGACCAAGCCGGGTCGGATGCCGACGGACACGAAGCTCTACCTCTATCTCGACCCGGGCCGCCTGATCAGCGACGCCCCGTTCACGTGGGACACGCGCCAATTCGGTGGCTGGGTGCCCCACCAGACCATCGCCTACCTGTGGCCGCAGGGACCGTGGTACTGGGTGTTCGACAAGCTGGGCGTGCCCGACTGGGTGGCACACCGGCTGTGGATCGGCACGCTGCTGTTCCTCGGCGCGTGGGGCGTGCTGTGGGCGGCACGACTGCTCGGTTTGGGCCGTGGTGGAGCGCTCGCTGCGGCGATCACGTACCAACTGTCGCCGTACATCCTCCCGTACCTGTCCCGCACTTCGGCGATGCTCCTGCCCTGGGCGGCCCTCGGATGGATCGTCGGCCTCACGATCCGCTCCGCCACCAGCGAACATCGCTGGCGGCACCCAGCGCTGCTGGCGCTCGTGCTGTTGTCGTGCAGTGCGGTGAATGCCACGGCGGTGATGATGATCGCGCCGGCACCGATCCTGTGGTTGGTTCACGCGGTGCTGCAGCGCACGGTGCCCTGGCGCCGCGCCGTCGCCGCTGCGGCGCGCATCGGCGTCCTCGCGACGGCGGTGTCGCTGTGGTGGATCTTCATGCTCCGCGCGCAGGGTGCGCACGGGGCGGACGTGCTGGCCTTCAGCGAAAGCCTGCAGGCCACATCGCTCACCTCGACCTCGACGGAAACCCTGCGCGGCGCCGGCTATTGGCTGTTCTACATCCGCGACCCGTACGCCTTCACCACCTCCGCAGCGCAGCACTACATGGAGAGCGGCAAGGCGCTGGTGATCAGCTTCGGCCTCGTCGTCGTGTGCCTGCTGGGTCTGGCTCTGGTCCGGTGGTCGCAGCGCCGCTACGCCGCGCTGCTGGTGTTCGCCGGCATCGTCCTCGCCGTCGGCGTGCATCCCATCGACAACGCCTCCCCGCTGATGCGGCCACTCGCCGAGCATTCGCGCAGCGCGCTGTCCCTCGCGCTGCGCAGCAGCACCCGCGCACTCCCGATGTCGAACTTCGGTCTCGCGCTCGGTATCGGCGCGCTGGTGACCGCGTTGGCCGGCACACGCCTGCGCGGCCGCATGCTCGCACCGTTCCTGGTGGTGCTCGTCGCACTCGCCAACCTGCCTGCGCTCTGGAACGGCGGCCTGGTCGACCCTGCGCTCGAGCGCGATCAGGACCCGCCGGCCGCCTGGCAGCAGGCCGCGTCCGATCTGTCGCAGAGCGACACCGGTTACCGGGTGATGCAGCTGCCGGGGTCCGAGTTCGGCGCGTTCAGATGGGGTTACACGGTGGATCCGCCGCTGCCGGGAATGACGACGAAGCCGCTCGTCACACGAGATCTGCTCCCCCTCGGCTCGCCCGGACTGATGGACCTTCTCTACGCCCTCGACGACCGCGTGCAGACCGGCACGCTCGACCCCGCTTCGCTGGCGCCCGCAGCGCGTCTGCTCGGCGTCGACACCATCTGGTTGGCGAACGACCTGGCCTGGGAGCGATTCCGCACGCCGCGCCCGGAGGTGGCCGCGCGCGTCATCAGCGGCGCACCGGGCATGGGCGCGCCGAAGGGCTACGGCGCGCCGGTGGTGAACCAGCCGAACATCCCGATGGTCGACGAGCGAGCGATCGTCGCCGCTCGTCGCGGGCCTCAGCCATTGCCGCCGGTGGAGTTGGTGCCGGTCGACGACCCGGCGGCGATCGTCCGGGTCGGTTCACGCGTGGTGGTGCTCGCCGGCAGCGGCGACGGCCTGCTCGACGCGGCCGCGGCGGGTCTGCTCGACGGTACCGAGGCCGTGGTGTACTCGGCCGACGCACGCGCCGGTACCACGGTTGGGCCGCCGACCCAGATCGTGCTCACCGACTCCAACCGCGACCGCGCGCACCACTGGCGCAGCTCGCAGGACGTCACCGGCTTCACCGAAGCCGGCGGCGACGGCAGCGACGTGCAGCGCCCCGACGAGGGCGACCAGCGTCTGCCGGTGTTCGGCGCCACCAACGACCCGACGGACCAGACCGTCGCGGTGCTCGACGGCGGGCTGACCGTGCGTGCCACCGGCTACGGCGAGCCATTCGCCTACCGCCCGGAGGATCGACCGGCAATGGCCGTCGACGGCGACCCCTCCACGGCCTGGATCGTGGCCGACCGCGCCGAGGCACTCGGCCACAGCATCTCCGTCTCCGACACCGACGGCACGCTCACGCTCCTGCAGCCGCAGCAGACCGACGCCAACCGGATGATCCAGGGCGTCACCATCAGTGCCGGCGG
>JBMOGW010000123.1:0-10749 GCA_049318165.1 Ilumatobacteraceae bacterium | reverse complement strand
CGCCGAGAATGCCGTAGCCGAGGCACTGGTTGTCGTGCACCAGGTCGAAGTCGCGTGTGCGCTTCTTGAGCGCGTCGAGCACTCGCACGCTGAAACCGAGCGGCTCTCCGAAGGTGCCCTTCAGGTGGCTGAGCGTCTCGGCGAGATCGCCCTTCGAACGGACCTCCCAGTAGGCAGGGAAACGGCCCGGGTACTGCTCGTTCCACAGGTCGAGGCTCGGCAGCTTGTGCAGCGCAATGCGCTCGTCGAGCACCGGGTACGGCTGGCCACCGAACACTTCCACCGTGTGGCCGAGGTCGACGAGGGCCTTGGTGAGGTGACGGGTGTACACCCCCTGGCCGCCGACGTGGGGCTTGCCGCGGTAGGTGAGGTAGGCGATCTTCAGCGGTGCATCGGGGTCGAGGCCCTTCGCACCGGCCGGGCGGACGGCAGACATAGGTGACAACGCTATCGGCGGACGGTTACCGGCCGGTAAGGCTGTCGGAAAGGCCCAGGTCAGCGACGGTCCGCCGGGTGAGGTGCCGCCGCACCGCCGAGCGTTCGGGCGACGTTCAGGCCCAAGCGATGCGCATGCGGCGCTGGAGCAGTTCGCCGGGCTCCAGCCGCGTGGCACCGCCGATGGTGAACGCGTCGGGCGGGCCGCTCTGCGGCTCGACGGCCGTGGAGTCGGCAAGCATGTCGAACACCACCCAGTGGTCGCAGTCGCTCTCCACGCGCACGGTGACGCCGGGAAAGTGCAGCGTCGGGGTGCGCAGCGGCCGCACGAAGCAGTCGTCCCACGGGTGCGGGGCGGGTGGCACGAGCGTGGGGATGGCCATGTGGTCGTCGTCGCGCACGTACATCGCCTCGAACTCCAGGTCGGCCTGCAGCGGCTTGGCGAAGTTCGGGTGCCAGCCGATGAACGCCGGCATCGCGCGTTGCTGGGCGAACACCGTGAGGATGCACGTGATGCCGTCCGGGTCGAGCGCGAGGTGCTGGTGGGCGCTGCCGCCGAACGACCAGGTCAGCGGGCACCGCAGCTCGCAGTAGTCGCGGCCGGCGTCGAGCACCTCCCACGGCATGTCGAACGTGGTGCCGTGGATGGCGTGCGGCGGAAGGTTGATCGGCAACTGCTGCCGCCGGCCCTCGAACTCGAACACGCCGTGGCGCACCCGGCCCGCCCACGGTGCCATCGGGAAGCTGCCCCACGTCATCGTGCCGCCGGAGCGGTCGTCCTTCAACAGGCGCACGACGTCGCCCCGGCCCAGTTCGATCTGTGCGATGCGGCCCCCTGCTTCCGGGTCGACCGTGACGAATGCGTCGCCTGCTTCCAGCTCGATCATCGGGCCACTCTCTAGCATGCGGTCCCATGCGAGGTCTGGTGCAGCGCGTCCGTTCCGCAAGCGTCACGGTGGCGGGGGAGGTGGTCGGCTCGATCGACCAGGGCCTGTGTGTGCTCGTCGGGGTGACGCACGACGACACCGAGGCCCATGCGCGCAAGCTGGCCGAGAAGCTGTGGCACCTGCGGGTGATGGACGACGACGACGGGGTGATGAACCGCAGCGTCGCCGACACCACGCAGCAGGTGTTGGTGGTGAGCCAGTTCACCCTCTACGGCGACACGGCGGGCGGGCGCCGGCCGAGCTGGATCGCCGCAGCGCGGCCCGAGCACGCCGAACCGCTGGTGCAGGCGGTGGTGGACCATCTGCGGTCGCTCGGGGCGACCGTCGCCACGGGTCGGTTCCGCACGGAGATGCTGGTGGACATCCAGAACGACGGCCCCGTGACGGTCCTCGTCGAGCTCTGAGCCGCACCGCCCGCCTGTTCCACGATGTGGGCCGGTTCCGGGATGTGGGACACCTCGCGGTGGCGCTGCTGCTACGCTCCCGTTGACTTTTCGTACAAGAAGGGCAGGAGCAATGGCGCTCGCGACACGTCTCTCCAACCTCGGCACGGAGACCGCGTTCGCGGTGTCGCTGGCCGCCGCCGACTGGGCCGCTCAGGGCAACCGCGTGTTCCCGTTCCACCTCGGCGACATCAACCTGCCGACCCCTGCCAACATGGTGGAGGCGATGAACCGGGCCATCGCTGACGGCAAGACGGGCTACTGCCCGGCCGCCGGCATCATGCCGCTGCGTGAGGCGCTCGCCGCCGACACCGCCGCCCGCCGCGGCATCGACCTCACGGCCGCGAACGTCGTGGTCCAGCCCGGCGGCAAGCCGGTGATCGGCAAGTTCGTCCAGACCGTGATGAACCCCGGCGAGGGCGTGCTGTACCCGAACCCCGGCTACCCGATCTACGAGAGCATGATCGAGTACTACGGCGGCAACGCGCAGGCCTACCGCTACGTGCAGACCGACCGCGGCTTCGAGATCGACCTCGACCACCTGCGTTCGATCATCACGCCGTCCACCACGGCGATCATCTACAACAACCTGCAGAACCCGCTCGGCGCCGAGAGCACCGCCGAGGAGATGCACGCGATCGCCGATCTCGCGCTCGAGCACGACCTGACGGTCCTCGCCGACGAGGCGTACTTCGAGATGCGCTACTCGGGTACCAGCACGTCGATCGCGTCGCTGCCGGGCATGGCCGAGCGCACGGTGATCCTCTACACCTTCTCCAAGAAGTTCGCGATGACCGGCTGGCGGCTGGGCGCGGCCATTGCGCCGGTGGCGATCGCCGAGAGCATCGCCAAGCTGAACACCAACGACGAGAGCTGCACCACGCACTTCGTGCAGGCAGCCGGCGTCGAGGGCATCACCGGCTCGCAGGAGGGTCCGCAGGCCATCCTCGCCGAACTGCAACGACGGCGCGATGCCGCCTGGGGCGAACTGGCGCAGATCGACGGTCTCGTCTGCCCGAAGCCCGAGGCGACGTTCTACCTGTTCCCGAAGGTCACCGACCTGATGGCTCGGATGGGCTTCGACGAGGTGGGCGAGTTCGCCACGGCGGCGCTGCACCACACCGGTGTCTCGTTCTGCACGCGCAAGCACTTCGGCCGTCCGCAACCGGGTGAGACCGACCACTTCGTGCGGTTCGCGTACTCGGGTCTCTCGGTCGACGACATTCACGAGGGCCTCGGTGGCCTGCGTCAGTGGATCGAGGCTGCGTCGTGAGCGGGGCACCGCGCATCGCCGTCACCGGGAAGATCCCCGACGCCGGTTTCGAACTGCTGCACGAGGCGGGCGACGTCGTCGCGTGGGATTCGCTCGACGTGCCGTCGGTTTCGCAGGTGCACGACATGGTGCGCGGTGCACACGCCGCGCTCACTCTGTTGACCACGAAGGTGGACGACGCGTTCCTCGACGCGGCAGGGCCGCAGTTGAAGGTGATCGCCAACGTGGCCGTCGGGTACAACAACATCGACGTGGCCGCGTGCGCGGCCCGTGGCGTCGTGTGCACCAACACCCCCGGTGTGCTGACGGAGGCAACGGCCGACATCGCCATGGCGCTGGTGCTGATGGCCACGCGTCGGCTCGGTGAGGGCGAGCGCGTCATCCGCAGCACCACCCCGTGGCAATGGGGCATGTTCTACATGCTCGGCACCGGCATCCAGGGGCGTCGCCTCGGCATCATCGGCATGGGCGACATCGGCCAGGCGTTGGCACGCCGTGCACGGGCCTTCGGGATGACCATCGCCTACTCCAACCGCAAGCCGGTCGCCGCAGCGATCGAGGCCGAGCTGGGTGCCGAGTTCATGAGCCTCGACGAACTGCTCTCGACGAGCGATGTCGTCAGCGTCAACTGCCCGTACTCGCCGGCAACCCACCACCTCATCGGCGCCGACGAACTGGCCGCGATGCAACCCACGGCGTTCCTCGTGAACACCGCCCGCGGGCCGATCGTCGACGAAGCCGCACTGGTGGCGGCGCTGCAGGCCGGCAGCATCGCCGGTGCCGGGCTCGACGTGTTCGAGCACGAACCCGCCGTGCATCCGGGCCTGCTCGAGTGCGACAACGCGGTGCTGGTGCCGCACCTCGGCTCGGCGACGGTGGAAACCCGCTCGGCGATGGCGCGCCTGGCGGCGCACAACGCGGTGAACGTGCTCAGCGGGCTGGATCCGCTGACGCCGATTCCCGTGCCCGCTGCTTCCTGAACGCCCACCACGAACCACCGAGCGCCATCAGCATCACTCCCACCCACGGCAGGTTGCCCGTGCGGGAGTACCAGGTGCGACCCTCTCGTCGTTCGATGGGGTGGATGATCACTTTCTGCTCGCTCACCGACGTGCGCTGGTACACCTGCCCGTCAGGGCCGACGAACGCGCTGAATCCCGTCGGGGCGGCCTGAGCCACCCAGCGGCCCTGTTCCACCGCACGGAGCCGCGATGACGCGATCTGCTGGGTCTGCAGCACCGTCCACGTGTAGCTGCTGCCGTTGGTGGGGTTGATGATGAACGTGCCGCCGTGCTCGACGCCCTCGTTGGCGCGTCCCCCGAAGAACACCTCCCACGAGATGACCACGGCCATCGTCGTGCCGTCCGGCAGGCGCAGCACGGCCGGGCCGGTGCCGGCCACCGCATCGCGCGGCACCAGGTTGGTCGGCGCACCGAGCGCGCGCAACAGCCCGCGCATCGGCATGTACTCGCCGAACGGCACGCGACGCACCTTCTCGTACCGGTCGTAGACCTCGCCGTCGGGGGTGACGATCACCTGCGCGTTGACGAAGTGATCACCGTCCGCGCTGTCCTCGGTGATCCCGACGGCGAACGGCACACCGAGCCGGGCGGCCTGCTCGGTGACCGACCGCAACTCGTCGCTGCCCTCGAAGCCGCTGTCGACGTCGATCACGTTCTCAGGCCAGAGCACGAAGTCGACGGTGCCCGGCTGGATCGTGGCCGTGGCGTCCATGTGGCGGTCGAACACCTCCCGCTTGGGCGTGTCGATGGCGTGGGTTCCCTGCGGGCCACCGCCCTGCACGACGGCCACACGCAGCAGCGGCTCGTTCGTCGCTCGCGTGGCGTCGGCCAACGGGCTGACGGTCCACACCAGCATCGCCACGATGAACGCGAGCGCGCCGTGCAATTCCCCCCTGGCGCCGGGCCGGCGGGCGCGGGCCAGTTGTGGGACGAACGGAGCCGGACCGGCGAGCGCGAACCCGATCTGGAACACGAACCAGGTGAGCAGCAGCACGCCGCCGATGCGGACGACCCCGATGAACGGGCCGTCGGCCTGCCCGATGGCCAGTGTCGCCAACGGGACGCCACCGAACGGGAAGCACATCCGCAGCGCCTCGGCCAACGTGTGCGCGGCCGGCCTGCCGACCACCCGCCAGCTGCCTCGCGGGGCGACGAGGGCGGCGACGCCGTGGAACGACGCGAACATCAACGTGGCCAGCAGGTACCCCGGTGCGGTGAGGAACCACATCCACACCATGCCGGGTGCCAGCCAGCCGATGCCGAACAGCAGGCCGCGCAGGAAACGGCTGCGGCCGTCCTCGGCAGCGTGGACCGACGTCTCGAACACGGCGACACCAAGGAACGCCAGCGGCCAGATGCCCCACGGGGGCAGGGCGGCGGCGACCAGGACACCGCCGAGGAGGGCGGTGACGGCGCGGCGGGACGGGATGATGCGGCGGAGCACTGTGCGGCGACGCTAGCGGTCGAGGGTGTCCGCGCGGAGACCGCCGCGTGCGTTCACGCAGGGTGGCGCGCCTTGTGAATGTCTTGAGAGCCCTCGTATTGATCGTTGCCGGACCATCCCCTACGTTGACGTCGTCTTTCTGACGGGAGACGACGGGACGTGATGATCCGCTGGCCGTAACTGGTCGCTTCGCCAGCGGGGAGCGAGAGCGAAACCGACCCGATCTGTGCTGGGAACACCGCTCCCTGGCTCGACGTGGAGGTTTCGGAACTGATGGGTCAGGTGCGTCACGCGCTCCGTTCGACGAGCGTGCGCGTCCTCGGGGCCGCACTCCTCCTCCTCGGGGTGTTCACGGTCACCCCGCTGCTGTCCGGCGCTGCGAGCGCCCACAAGGCCAGCATCGAGGCCGAGGTCTCCTGCGACGGCACCGTCTCGTGGACCGCCACGTCGTGGTCGAAGGACGAGTCCGGTGCCAACGACGACGTGCGCGTGCACCGGCGCGGCGGCGACGGCAGCGACCAGGAAGTCGGTCACGGCGATTTCTCCGGTGGCAACGGCTACACCTTCGAGGGGCACTTCTCGTGGCCTGCGGGCGAGTCGATGCTCGTCGTGTCCACCGATCCGAAGGGCGAGTGGGGCAACGGCGAGTCGCCCGATGAAGAAGGCAAGGACGAGGTCGAGCTGACCAAGCCCGACTGCGAGGACGACGTGAAGGTCGACCACGAGTTGCAGTGCGACGACAGTGCACCCGGCTACGGCGACGGTGAGGTGACGCTGACGCTCACCAACCCCGCTGGCCCGTGGGGCGACGACGCCGAGTTCGACGTGTACCAGCCGGACGACGAGTCCGCGCACGAGACGTACGCGGTGCCCGCCGGCGAGACGCGCACCGTCACGTACCAGGGTCTGTCCGAGGGGCAGCACCACATCAAGGTCACCGAGGGCGAGGACGACCACTCGCGCGACATCGAGATCGATTGCGACCAGCAGGTGCCGTCGGTGACCGCGTCGCAGGCCTGCGTCGCCGGCGACGGCAGCATCACCGTCAACCTGGCCAACACCGGCGGCGAGGCCGTCACGTTCGAGGTGAAGGATCCGGTCACCCACTCGGTCGAGCAGGTGGAAGTGGCGCCGAACTCGTCGGCCAGCCGCACGTTCGCCGGCCTCGCCGACGGGAAGTACACGGTCGGCGTGATGGTGGGCGAGACCGACCTGTCGCAGTACTTCGAGGTGGACTGCGACAAGGTGCAGGAACCGCCGCACGAGAACGAGTGCCCGACGCCGTCCACGTCGACCACGGTCGACGAGTACGAGACGAGCACGTCGGAGGAGCACGCCAGCACGTCCGAAGCCCACACGAGCACCTCCGAGCAGCACACCAGCTCGTCGGTGAAGTACACGACGACGTCGGAGAAGTCGACGAGCACGTCGGAGAAGGCCACCACCACGTCGATGAAGTCGACCAGCACCTCGGTGAAGTCGACGAGCACCTCGGTGAAGTCGACGAGCACGTCGGTGAAGTCGACGAGCACGTCGGAGAAGGCCGCCTCCACATCGGTGAAGTCGACCAGCAGCAGCGCCGGCTACCAGCGGTCGATGAACACCACCACATCGGAGGGTGCGTACAGCACCAGCACCTCGGTGAAGGACGACGAGCACGCCACGAGCACCTCGGCCGACGAGGCGAGCAGCACCTCTTACGAGGCCACCAGCACCACGGTGGACGAAGAGGAGAAGCCCTGCGAGCCCAAGGGTGAGGGCAGCATCGAGGTGGCCAAGGTGTGCGTCGCCAACGACGGCCAGGTCACCGTGACGCTCATCGCCACGGGCGGCCAGGTGACGTTCACCGTCGAGGGCAGCACGTACGTGGTGCAGCCCGGCAACCCGCGCCAGGTGGTGGTCGCCGGTCTGTCCGACGGCACCCACACGATCCATGTGATGGCCGGCTACCAGGACCTGTCGTTCACCGTCGACATCGCGTGCGACCTGTCGCCGCGGGTGACGGTGTCGCAGGAGTGCGTCGGCTTCGACGGCTCGGTGCGCTTCCTCCTCGAGAACCTCGGCGACGACAACGACGCGACGTTCACCATCGCCGGTGAGCAGCACGTCGTTGCGCCGGGCGCCAGCACGACGGTGGTCATCGACGGCCTCGTCGACGGGCCGCACACCTTCACGGTCGCCATCAACGGCGTCGCGATGCCCGACGTGACCGTGACGGTCGACTGCAACCCGACGTTCGACGTCGTGGCGCAGTGCAACGCCGTCGCCATCGACGGTGGCGTGCAGGTGTACTGGTTCACGATCACCAACACCGAGGCCACCGACGTGCAGGTGTCGTGGAACGGCGGCAGCGCCACCGTTCCCGCAGGCGCCTCGCGCACCGTCGGTTCGCTCAGCGCACCGCTGCAGGTGAGCGTCGGCGGCGAGGTGGTGGCCAGTGCGCCGGCCACCGACGTCGTGTGCAGCCGCACCGTGACGGTGGGCAAGGAACTGATCGGCGGCCCGGCAGCGCCGGAGACCTACTCGGTCCGCATCTCCCGCCTCGTGGGTGGCACCTATGTGGAGGTCACCACGGTGCCGCTCGTGGCCGGCCAGCCGACCTCGGTGACGTTGCCGTCCACGCTCGACCCGGCAGGCGTGCAGTACCGAATCGAGGAGGTCGACCGCGGCACCGCCGCCACCAGCGTGGTGTCGCCGTCGCAGCTGACGCTGTCCGGCCACCTCGGTGAGACGGTGAGCGTCGTGGTCACCAACGGCTACGCCTCGGTGCAGATCGACAAGACCGTCTCGGCCGCCCAGGTCGGCCTCGGCGACAACCTCACCTACACGCTGCAGGGCCGCAACACCGGTGGCCTGACGCTCGACCAGGTGGTGGTCACCGACCGTCTGCCCGCCGGCGTGGCGTACGTGTCGGCGACGCTGACGGGCGGCACCTGCTCGCTCACCGAGAGCGCACGGCCGCAGCTGTTCACCTGCCAGGTCGACGGCAGCCTGGTCGCCGGTGCCAGCACCCCGGTCATCACCGTGGTGGTGACTGTCGACAACGACGCGGCGCTCGTCGGTCGCAACCTGGTGAACCAGGGCAAGATCGTCGGCGCCTACGCGACCCCGGCGTCTTCCGCTCCGCAGCCCACCCCCGGCGCAGCGTTGTCGTGCGAGCCGGTGGTGGACGGCACGGTGTGCGACCTGTCGGCGTCGGTCAGCACGTCCGTCGTCGGCACCGAGCCGCCCGGACCGACGCCGCCGCCCACGACCACCGTCCCGGGCTCGACGACCACCGTCCCGGGCTCGACGACCACCGTCCCGGATGGTTCGACGACCACCGTCCCGGATGGTTCGACGACCACCCTCCCGGATGGCTCGACGACCACCCTCCCGGATGGCTCGACGACCACCACCACGCCGGACAACTCGACCACCAGCACGGTGGACGTGTTGCCGCCGGTGCCGACCACCACGACGCCCACGCCCGTGCCGCCGACGTCGAACCCCAGCCCGCTGCCCCGCAGCGGCTCGAACCCGATGCCGCTGATCCTGCTGGCGCTCGGTGCGCTGGGCATCGGTGGCGTGATGATGCTCGGCCGCCGCCGGGTCTGATCGGCCGGCCCGTCGCGGCCGCCCGCACCTCGTTCACGTCGCGGGGAAGCCACCGTCTCGGTCGGTTCCCTGCGACATGAACGTGCGCGGCGAACCCCGACCGGGGGTCAGCGTGGCTCAGCTGCCCTGCAGGCGCAGGTACACCACGATCCGCTGACGGGTGGACCCCGGCGGGTGGCAGGCGAACATCGTGGCGGTGAAGCCGTCGGACTGGTTGATGATGTGCACCGCGTCGGGCGTGACCACCTCGGTGCCCGTGACCTCGTACACGAATCGACCTTCCTCGGTGGTGAAGATCACCTCGTCACCGAGCGCCAACTGATCGATGTTGCGGAACGGGCGATCGTGGCTGGTGCGGTGTCCGGCGATCACCACGTTGCCGCGGTGACCCGGCATCGCCGTGCCCGGCCAGTGGCCCGGGCCGTTGTCGAGCACGGTGAGCGACACACCCTCGAACATCGGCTTGGTGACACCGATCTTCGGCATCTCGATCGTGCCGACCTGCACCACCGGCTCGTTGGCTCGCGGGTCCGGCGCCGGCTGCGGCACGGGGAGCGGCTCCGACGTGGTGGTGGTCGGCGCAGTGGTGGTCGTCGAGGTCGACGTCGTGCTCGTCGACGTACTGGTGGTCGACGACGTGGTCGTGCTGACCTCCGTCACGGCCGTGGTGCCGGCCGCGTCGCCACCACCGTTGCCGCACGCCACGAGCGACAACGCTGCGAGCGAGGTGAGTGCGGTACGACGCAGCATGCCCCTCATTCTGCCAGTGCGGCGGCAGCTTTCTGCGCGCTGTTGATGCATGCGGGCACGCCGATGCCGTGGTGGCTGGCGCCGGCGACCGCGAGGCCTGCAGGAAGGGCCGCCTCCACCCGGGCGACCTGCGCCGCGTGGTGCGGCCGGTACTGCGGGAACGCACCGGCCCAGCGTGTGATGCGTGTGGCCGTCGGCCGCAGGTCGATGCCGAGGTGGCGCCCCACCTCGTCGACTGCGGCGGCCAGCAGCCGCTCGTCGTCGAGGTGCAGCACCGGCAGCCCATCGCGGCCGAGGCTGATGCGCAGGATCACGTGATCGGGGGAGGCCCAGTGCGGCCACTTCTGCGAGCCGAACGACGCCGCGGTCACCAACCGTTGCATCGGCTTGGGCACCAGGTAGCCGCTCATGCCGCGCAGGCGGTCGGGCCACGCGGTCGCCGGCACGGCCAAGGTCACCATCGCCACGTCGGCGACGGGCACCTGGCGCAGCAGACGGGCGGCCTCCGGCGACACGTCGGCCAGCAAGGTGGCGGCGGCGCGGGCCGGGCAGGCCAGCAGGACGCGGTCGAACGGCTCGTCGTCGACGCGCCACCCGTCGCCATCTGCTGCGAGCGCGCCAACGGTGACGCCGGTGCGCAGGGTGGCCCCGGCCTCGGTGGCGGCCGCCGCAGTGCGCTCGGCGAGGGCTCCCATGCCGTCGCGGGGCGCGTAGAACACCGGGCCCGCATCGGGAGACGGCTTCGGCATCGACCGACCGGCCACCAGCACGCTGCGCGCCTTCCGGGCGAGGTCGGCGATCTGCGGCACGGCGGCCAGGCTGAAATGGTCGGTGTCTG
>JBMOGW010000122.1:0-10759 GCA_049318165.1 Ilumatobacteraceae bacterium | reverse complement strand
TCTCGCCACGCATGATCTTGCCGTCGGCGAACTGCTTGCGCACTTCCTGCACCACGACGCCGGCGGTGCGGCCCACCGCACGAATCGCCAGAGCGGAGAACAGGAACGGCACGGCGCCACCGATGAGGAGACCGATGAAGATCTTCGGGTCGGCGACGTTGATGGCCAGCTCGGGGATGCGGAACACGCCGTCGGCCAGGTTCGCAGCTTCCTTCGCCAGCTCGGCGCCGGCGATCTCGATGAAGCTGGCGAACAGGGCGACGGCCGCGATGACGGCCGAGCCGATGGCGAAGCCCTTGGTGACGGCCTTCGTCGTGTTGCCGACGGCGTCGAGGCTCACCATGATGCGCTCCGGCTCACCGTGGAACTCGCCGCTCATCTCGGCGATGCCGGCGGCGTTGTCGCTGACCGGGCCGAAGGTGTCCTCCGACACGATCACGCCGGTGGTGGCGAGCATGCCCATGCCGGTGAGGGCCACGAGGTAGAACGAGAACGACAGGTTGCCGCCGCCGAGGGCGAGGGCGACACCGATCGACACCGCGATGGCGAGCACCGCGTACACCGAGCTCTCGAGGCCGCTCGACGTGCCGGACAGCACGACGGTGGCCGGGCCGGTCTCGGCGCTCTCGGCGATCTCCTTCACCGGGCTGAAGTGCGTGCCCGTGTAGTACTCGGTGAGGCGGCTGATGCCCTGCGCCAGCACGAGGCCGATGGCCACGGCGCCGAACACGCGCCAACCGGCGCCGCTCATCAGGACGGCGGTGCCGTCCGGGTTCTGCGTGCCGAGGTCGTTGCCCACGTACACCAGCGCCACGATCAGCGTGCCGATGAGGGTGAGGGTGCCGGCGACGAGGAAGCCCTTGTTGATCGGCTTCAGGGCGTCGGTCTCGTCGTCCTTCGCCTTCACGGCGAACACACCGGCGATGGAGGCGACCACGCCGATGGCGCGGGCGGCGAGCGGGAACACCAGGCCGAGGGCCGGGTTGAGGCCGATCGAGTTGAACGCGGCCACGCCGAGGATGATCGAGGCGACCAGGGTCACCTCGTAGCTCTCGAACAGGTCGGCGGCCATGCCGGCGCAGTCGCCGACGTTGTCGCCCACGTTGTCGGCGATGGTGGCCGGGTTGCGCGGGTCGTCCTCGGGGATGCCCGCCTCGACCTTGCCCACCAGGTCGGCGCCGACGTCGGCCGCCTTGGTGAAGATGCCGCCGCCGACGCGGAGGAACAGGGCCAGCAGCGAGCCGCCGAAGCCGAAGCCGACCAGGATCACCGAGCTGGTGTTCTGGAAGATCATGATGATGCCGGTGGCACCGAGCAGGCCGAGGCCCACGGTGAACATGCCGGCGACGCCACCCGTGCGGAACGCCACCGTCAGCGCCTTCGGCATGCTGCCCGTGAGGGCGGCGGCCGCGGTGCGGACGTTGCCTCGCGTGGCGAGCGTCATGCCGATGTAGCCCGTGAGGCCCGACGCGACACAGCCGAGGACGAACGCCACGGTGCGCCACAGGCCGGCCTGGCCGAAGCTCAGCGCAACCGTGCCGTCCGGCTTCTCGATCGCCGTGCTCGTGACGAACACGATGATCGCCAGCGGAACCAGGATCACGGCGATCGTCTTGAACTGGCGCTTGAGGTACGCCAACGCGCCCTCCTGGATGGCCTTGGCGATCTCCTTCATCTTCGGGGAGCCCTCATCGGCGGCCATGACACTCTTCACGAGGAAGAAGCCGACCGCGATGGCGAGCAGCGCAGCCGCCGCCGAAAGGAAGAGGACCGCCCACTCACCTCCCTTGAGCACGAATTCCTGATAGCCGCCTTCGGCAGCGAGCAAAGCTGGCACCGGTGATCTCCCGGGTGACTCGGGCGCGGCAACGTCGCCGCGCTGGGTTTGGGCAAACGTGGAGAGTGTATTGACTCAGGTGCTTCCGGACGAACTCCGGTGTGTCGTGCGGCACAACTGCCACACAACCGACCGACACGACACAGCAGTCGATCTGTCGTCGGGGCAAAGTTCGTCGTGGACGGGTGCGAGGGCTACCGTTCGAATTCGTACAACCCATCCGTCGATGAAAGGCCGTCCTGCGATGGCACAGGCAATCCAGTCACGGGGTCCCGTCACCGGCACCGCCGTGAAGGCGAAGAAGCGGCGCCGCTCCTTCCTCAGCGATCTGTACGGCACCGCCGTGGGCAAGAAGTACGCGATGGCGATCACGGGCATCATGCTGCTCGGCTTCGTCTTCGTGCACATGCTCGGCAACCTGAAGATGTACCTCGGCGAGGAGGAGTTCAACCACTACGCCGAGTTCCTGCGCGAGCTGCTCGTGCCCATCGTGCCGCGCACGGTGGCACTGTGGCTGCTGCGCTTCGGGCTGATCGCCGCCGTGATGATCCACATCCACGCGGCGTACAGCCTGACGGTGATGAACCGCCACGCCCGCTCGGTGAAGTACCAGAGCCCGCGTGACTACCAGGTGGCGTCGTTCGCCAGCCGCACCATGCGCTGGACCGGCATCATCGTGGCGCTGTTCGTGCTGTTCCACCTGGCCGACCTGACGTGGGGCTGGGCCAACCCGGACTTCGTTCGCGGCCAGGCCTACGGCAACGTCGACGCCAGCCTGTCGCGAGTGCCGGTGGCGATCCTCTACATCGTCGCCAACATCGCCCTGGGCACCCACCTGTTCCACGGTGTGTGGAGCCTGTTCCAGAGCATGGGGTGGAACAACCCTCGCTTCAACAAGTGGCGGCGCAGCATCGCGACCGCCTTCGCCACCATCATCGTGGTGGGCAACGTGTCGTTCCCGATCGCCGTCCTGGCGGGAATCGTGGGGAAGTGAAATGGTCGAGCTGAACTCCAAGATCCCTGCCGGCCCCATCGCCGAGAAGTGGGACACCTACAAGTCCGACATGAAGTTGGTGAACCCCAACAACAAGCGGAAGTTCAAGGTCATCGTCGTCGGCTCCGGTCTCGCCGGTGCGTCGGCTGCGGCGTCGCTCGCCGAGCTGGGCTACCAGGTGGACGTGTTCACGTTCCACGACTCACCGCGCCGTGCGCACAGCATCGCGGCGCAGGGCGGCATCAACGCGGCGAAGAACTATCACGGTGACGGCGACAGCATCCACCGCCTGTTCTACGACACCATCAAGGGCGGCGACTTCCGTGCCCGCGAGGGCAACGTGCACCGCCTCGCGCAGGTGTCGGTCGACATCATCGACCAGATGGTGGCCCAGGGCGTGCCGTTCGCTCGCGAGTACGGCGGCCTGCTCGACAACCGTTCGTTCGGTGGCGCACAGGTGAGCCGCACGTTCTACGCCCGCGGCCAGACGGGGCAGCAGCTGCTGCTGGGCGCCTACCAGCAGCTGGCCCGCCAGATCGGCCTCGGCAACGTGCGCCTGTTCAACCGCACCGAGCTGGTCGACACCGTCGTCATCGACGGCCGCTGCGCCGGCATCGTGGTGCGCGACCTCATCACCGGCGAGGTGTCGTCGCACGCCGCGCACGCCACCGTGCTGTGCACCGGCGGCTACGGCAACGTGTTCTTCCTGTCGACCAACGCGATGCAGTGCAACGTGACGGCGGCGTGGCGTGCGCACCGCAAGGGCGCAGCGTTCGCCAACCCGTGCTACACGCAGATCCACCCGACGTGCATCCCGCAGGCCGACGACACGCAGTCGAAGCTGACGCTGATGAGCGAGTCGCTGCGCAACGACGGCCGCGTGTGGGTGCCGAAGAACTTCGACGACAACCGCCCCGCGGACCAGATCCCCGAGGACGACCGCGACTACTACCTCGAGCGCCTGTACCCGAGCTTCGGCAACCTGGCGCCGCGCGACATCTCGTCGCGTGCGGCCAAGCGTGCCGTCGACAGCGGCCGCGGTGTCGGCCCGCTGAAGAACGGCGTGTACCTCGACTTCTCCGACGCGATCAAGCGCCTCGGCAAGGACGTCGTGGCCGAGCGCTACGGCAACCTGTTCGAGATGTACGAGCGCATCGCGGGCGAGAACCCGTACGACGTGCCGATGCGCATCTACCCGGCCAGCCACTACACGATGGGTGGCCTGTGGGTGGACTACGAGCTGATGACCACGGTCCCCGGCCTGTACGCCGCGGGTGAGGCCAACTTCAGCGACCACGGCGCCAACCGCCTCGGTGCGTCGGCGCTGATGCAGGGTCTGGCCGATGGGTACTTCGTGCTGCCGTACACGATCGGCAACTATCTGGCGCCGATGCTGAACAAGCCGACGCCGGGCACCGATCATCCGGAGTTCAAGGCTGCCGAGGCCGGCGTGCGCGCTCGTTACCAGCAGTACCTCGACGTGAAGGGCACGCGGTCGCCCGATTGGTTCCACCGCGAGCTCGGCAAGATCATCTGGGACTACTGCGGCATGGAGCGCACCGAGCAGGGCCTGGAGAAGGCGCTCAGCGAACTGCCGCCGCTGTACGAGGAGTTCCAGAAGGATCTCCGCGTCACCGGCGACGGGGCGAGCATCAACCAGACGCTCGAGAAGGCCGGTCGTGTCGACGACTTCTTCCAGCTCGGCATGCTGATGTGCAAGGACGCCCTGGACCGCCGCGAGAGCTGCGGCGGTCACTTCCGTGCGGAGTACCAGGACGAGGAAGGCGAGGCCGTGCGTGACGACGAGCACTTCGCGCACGTGGCCGCCTGGGAATGGACGGGCGACCCGATGCAGGCGAACCGTCATGTCGAGGAGCTCGAGTTCGAGACCATCCATCTCGCGAAGCGGAGCTACAAGTGAGCAACCATCTCAGCAATCTGACCCTGAAGGTCTGGCGTCAGGACGGACCGAACGACGGCGGCCATTTCGAGAGCTACCGCATCGACAGCATCAGCGACGAGGCGTCGTTCCTCGAGATGCTCGACGTGCTCAACGAGCAGCTCATCGCCGATGGCAAGGAAGCCGTCGTGTTCGACCACGACTGCCGTGAAGGCATCTGCGGCACGTGCTCGCTGATGATCGACGGCCAGGCCCACGGCCCGCAGCGCGGTACGGCCACGTGCCAGCTGCACATGCGCAAGTTCACGAGCAATCAGGAGATCGTCATCGAGCCCTGGCGGGCCACGGCGTTCCCGATCGTGAAGGACCTGATGGTCGACCGCTCGGCGTTCGACCGCATCGTCGAGGCCGGCGGCTTCATCACCGCTCCCACCGGTGGTGCGCCCGACGCCAACCTCATCCCGATCGCCAAGCCGGTGGCCGATGCGGCCATGGACGCCGCCGAGTGCATCGGCTGCGGTGCCTGTGTGGCGGCGTGCCCGAACGGTGCGGCGAACCTGTTCACCGCCGCGAAGGTCAGCCACCTGAACCTGCTGCCGCAGGGTCAGGCCGAGCGCTGGAGCCGCGTGGAGGCGATGGTCGAGACGATGGACGAGCACTTCGGTTCCTGCACGAACCACGGCGAGTGCGAGGCCGCCTGCCCGAAGAGCATCAGCATCGACTTCATCGCGCTGATGCACAAGGACTACCGCAAGGCCAAGTTCAAGAACCGCAAGCTGATCGCCCAGATCTGACCGCTGCGTTCTGGGGCTGATTCGTCCCACATCGGCTTCTCGGTCTGATTCGTCTCGAAAACTGCGACAGAGCGGCCGCTGATCAGATCGGCTCGATGGACAATCCGGCCGGCTATCTGTACCGCGTCGGCCAGAGCAAGGCCCGGCCGCACCTGCGCTGGACGCAGCGGTGGGGCGCGTTCCCGGCGGTCGACCGGTCCGTGCTCGGATCGGACGGCGCCACGGTGGACCTGTTGCGCGCGTTGCGGCGTGTCTCGGTGCAGCAACGCGTGGCGATCGTGCTCGTGAAGTGCCACGGCCACACCTACGCCGAGGCGGCCGAACTGATGGGCGTCGCCGAGACCGCGGTGACGAACCACGTGCACCGCGGGCTGGCTCGCCTGCGTGCCCACATGGAGGGTGAGTGATGCGCTTCAACGACGACGACTTCCGCACGGCCGGCGACGCGCTCGACGCCGCGAGCCGCGAGCACGGGCGACGCCCGGTGCACGTGACGCCGTCGACACCCCCTCGTGCGCGGTGGGCGGCGGTGGCGGCCGGCGTCGTCGTGCTCGGCGTGCTGGTGGCGGCGTTCGTCATCGGCGGCGGCGAGCCCGATTCGGACCGCACCGCGCCCGCCACCGACGTCTCGTCGGAGACCACCCTCACCAGCCCGCCGAACGAGACGATCCCCGGTGGCACCGAGGTGACGACGCCGATGGCGAGCGATGGCGACACGACGCCGACCGAGCCCACACAGACGGCGCTGACCGCACCGCCGTCGACGTCGGTGGCCAACCCGAGCGGCTTCCGGTGCCTCGAGCCCCGCGGCTCGCTCGACGTGAAGGGCATCGAGTTCAGCATCGTTCGCGTGCCGCGCTGCTCGGCCACCAACACCGTGTTCCTGCGCATGGGCGGCACGTCCACGGCTGCGTGTTCGGGCCCGCCGTCCGCCACGTTGTCGGACGGCAGCTCGCTGCTGTTCACCACCGCCGGGGCGCCCTGGGCGGTCGACGGCCGCTGGCGTCCGTATGAGCCGGGGGCCTCGGCGGCCGACGGCGTCACCGCGCAGTACAGCTCGAACGCGATGCTGCTGCGGCCGATCGAACTCCCAGCCGGTGCCGGTGGCGAGCTCTCCATCGACTTCGACATGACGTGCGGGGATGAGCAGACGACCGTGCACCTGGTGTTCGCGCTGATCGACACGCCCACCACGTTGCCCGGTGTGGTGCGGGTGGACGAGCGGGCGCAGTACTACGGAGCGTGCGGCAACGAGACGGCCACCTTCTCGGGCGAGACCTGGTACCCGCTGCTGCCCCAGGAGCAGGAGTTGGTCGACCCCGACCTGTACCGACCTCCCGCGCAGACGTCGGCCGGGCTGCGGGCCCCGAAGGTCGTCGGCCCGGGACCGGGGGACGACGTGGGCACCTTCATCGTGTACGACGACGGCATCGGCCGCTACGAGAGCGACAGCGGCCGGGTGATCTGGCTCACCCAGGAACCACACGAGTACGCCTGGGACTGCTGACCGGAAACCGGGTGGCGAAAACGACCGTGTGGTGTCGTTCGTGCCTCCCAGTTCGAGCTCAGCGGATCGTTGCAGTCGGGATCGGGCGGCGGGGGATCCAACAGCGGACCTTCGTGCGGTACGCCTCGTAGGGCTGCCCGAACCGTGCGAGAAGATCGGCTTCTTCACCCGGGCGGATCAACAGGTGCCACATGACGCCACCGACCACCGCCGTCACCACGACGCTCCACGCGCCGAGCCACAACCCGACGCCGACCGTCTGCACGGCGCCCGCCACGGCCATCGGGTTACGGACCGATCGATACGGACCCGTGACGACGAGGTGCCGTGCCGTCGCTGCGGGGAGGGGAGTGCCTCGCCCGCGCACGGCCATCGTCGCCATCGACCACAGGCCCACGATCGAGCCGCAGACGAACAGGAGCACCCCGATCGATGCGACGGCGCGGTGGTCGAGCACCGGCCACGACAGCCGCAAGCGGTGCTCGATCCACGACAGCATCGCGGGCAGGAAGAGCAGGAAGAAGCTCCAGAAGACGATGACCTGACCGATCGAGTGCAGCAGGTGCCGCGCAGGGGTGCGGGCTGCGGCCACACGGAAACCGAACGGACCGCGGAAGAACCACTCGAGGGGCAGGCGGCCGAACCAGAGCGTGGCCGTGGCGGTGATGCCGCCCAGCGACGCCACCACCATCGCCGCGGCGCCCCACCCGGCCTGGCGTGTCGAGAGCGCATACACCGACAGTCCGACGGTGACGGCCACCGTCCACGCCGTGCTGGCCAGTGCCCACCCTCGGGACCCTCGCCACGCGGCCATCGCGGCGGCGCCCGAGAACAGCAGCAGGTCGGGGATCGCGACACGTGCGGCCGGCCACGTACCGAGCGTCCATCGCCGCACGTCGTCGGACCACGCCACCGCAGCCCACCACACCAGCCCCGTGAGCGCCTGGAGCGCGAACCACGCCCGAGCTCTTCCGACGGCTGTCGTCACACCGACACCGTGCCGCACCCCCGTCGCTCCGCGCAAGCCCGAGGGGTCGGTGACCCCCCGGGACCACGGTGACCTGGGGTGCAACGCCGTGAGAGGAGCATGAAAGGTGCAACTGTGACGATCTGTCCACTCGTCGGCAACTCATCCGGAGAAGCCGAACCTGACGTGGAGGACGAGACGTGAACACACCCCGACGCCTAGGTGCGCTGATTGCTGCAGCCGCCTTCCTGATGGCGGCCTGCAGCAGCGATGGCGAGAGTGCGGCGACGACCGCGGCGGAGACCACGGTCGCCGCCGAGACGACCGTCGCCGAGACGACGGCACCGGAGACGACGGTGCCCGAGACGACCGCAGCCCCCGAGACCACCCTGCCGGCCGACGCGCCGTGGGTGCCGAACGCCGACGTGCTCGCCGGCGCCGAAGGCGCCCTGAACGTCGTCGACTGCTGTGGCTACACATCGGTCGACGTGGCTGCGTTCGAATCGAGCACCTCCTGCAAGGTGAACGTCACCAGCACCGACGTCTCCACCCTCGAACTGCTCACGCTGCTGAAGACGCCGGACATCGACGGTGCCGTCGCGACCGGCGAGGTCACCACCCAGCTGATCGACGGTGGCCTGGTCGCCCCGCTCGATCCGGCCGAGCTGCCGAGCTACGCGGATCTGCTCGACAGCCTGAAGGCGCAGCCGTGGAACAGCAAGGACGGCGTCCCCTATGGCATGCCCATCGGTCGTGCCGTCAACCTGCTCGCCTACAACACGACGACCTTCCCCACGGCCCCCGACTCGTGGAGCGTGGTGTTCGAAGCCGACTCGCCGGCTGCCGGCAAGGTCTCGGTCTTCGGTGGCCCGCTCTACATCGCCGACGCCGCGACGTATCTGATGGCCACGCGGCCCGAGCTCGGCATCAAGGACCCCTACTCGCTGGATGCCGACCAGTTCGCCGCGACGATGGCGCTGCTGGAAGCACAGAAGCCACTCCTCGGCCCGGACTGGGACTTCGGCAACAACACCGAGCAGGTCGCAGGAATGAGCAGCGGCTCGGTGCTCGCCGGTTCTGCCTGGGAGGGCAACGTGGTGACCGCCAAGATCGATGGTGCAGCGATCGAGACCACCAAGCCGAAGGAAGGCGCCACCGGTTGGTCGGACACGTGGATGCTGTCGGCCAAGGCGGCACACCCGAACTGCATGAAGCTGTGGCTCGACTACGTGTCGTCGCCGCAGGTGAACGGCGCCCTCGCCACCTCGGACTTCTTCTTCTCCGCACCCAGCAACAGCCGTGCCTGCGAGATCGCCAGCCTGAAGGACGCCTGCGACAAGAGCCATGCGACCGACGAGAGCTACTGGGCCGACGTGCACTTCTGGACCTATGCCACCGAGACGTGCCATGACGGCCGCACCGACGTGAAGTGCGTGCCGTACACCGAGTGGCAGAAGGCCTGGGCCGCACTCCGAGCCTGACGGAGTGCAGATCGGGCGGACGGACGGACGGGAGACCTGTTCCGTCCGCCCGATCACTGCGATGGCTGCGGCCACCCGCGGGCCTCGCCGATGTCGCGCCGATTCCACCGAGACGGTGGGATCCGCATGACATCGGCGAGGCCTTCGGCGTTCGCGAGGCGTCAGGGGCGGGCGGTGATGGTGGTGGTGTAGCGGTTGGTGACGGCCACGTCGCCGTGCTCCACCACCAGGTCGAGCCACAGGTCGCCGGCGGTGTCGGGCACCACGAACTGCACGGCGCCGACACGCACGCACTCGTCGGGCGGGATGTCGCCCTCCCACGTCCAGGCGTGGTCGCCGCCGGCCCAGCGCAGCGTGGCGGTGCAGCGCACGCCCTCCAGCACACGTCGCAGGTCGCTGATGACGTGCACGTCCAGCGCCAGCGGATCGCCCGCCACCACTTCGGCCGGCGGTCGCTCTGCCACGACGATCACCGGCATGCACGCTTCGACCACTGCAGCGAACGCAGGCTTCGGGCGGCGTTCGTGATCGAGGATGCTCCAGCTGACCGCGGGATGCGCGTCGTTGAGCGACAGGAAGCAGAACCCGCCCGTCGGCCGATACTTCAGCCGGCGCAACGACTCGATCTGGTGGCGCAACAGATCGGCCTGGTAGCGCTGACTGGCGTCACGCCACGCGTCGAAGGTGGGGTAGCGGTGCGGCGGCACGTGCTCCTCGAACGCTTCACGCTGCATGCCGTGGCGTTCGACCAGGCCGTCCCAGTCGAGCGCCGGCCACCGCTCGGGTTCCATGAAGTCCGCCGAGTGCGGCACCGACTGGGCGCCGAACTCGCTGACGAACCGCACCATCCGCGGGATCGACGCGGCGAACCCGTCGAGGTCGCGTTCGCCGCCGTGATACCAGCCGAAGAAGAGGTGGCTCGAGGTGCCGTTGAACTGCGGCACGTGCGGCGCCACGCCGCTGTGCGCGACGACGGCGCGGGTCTCGTCGGCGGTCTCGAACGCGCGCTTCACCCAACGATCGAGGATCGTCTTGTTCCAGGTGGGCACCTGTTCCTTCACGACGTGGCGGACGATCGACGGCCCGAACGCCTTCCTGCGGCTCTCCTCGACCGGCAGCGGCTCGTTGTGGGCGCACCACACGGCGATGCTCGGGTGGTGGCCCAGCGCGTCGACCGCCTCACGCGCCTGGCGCACGGCCTCCTTGCGGATGCTGCGCGCGTAGCCCCACTGCAGCGGGAAGTCCTGCCACACCAGCATGCCCAACTCGTCGGCGGCGT
>JBMOGW010000121.1:0-10783 GCA_049318165.1 Ilumatobacteraceae bacterium | reverse complement strand
CGCACCTGCGACAACCACTGCGAGTTCTGCTTCATCTACCAGTTGCCCAAGGGCCTGCGCCGCAGCCTGTACCTGAAGGACGACGACTACCGTCTCTCGTTCCTGTACGGGAACTTCACCACGTTGACCCGCTTCACCGAGGCCGACCTCGAGCGGGTGGTCACCGAGCGTCTGTCGCCGTTGAACGTGAGCATCCACGCCACCGATCCCGATGTGCGCAGCCGCATGCTGAAGAATCCGCGTGGCGGCATGAGCCTGCGTTGGCTGCGGGCTCTGCTCGATCACGGAATCGCCGTCCGTGGCCAGATCGTGCTCTGTCCTGGTGTGAACGACGGCCAGGTGTTCGAGCGCACGATGGCCGGCATCCTCGACGAGTACCCCGAGCTGGAGAGCGTCGCCGTCGTGCCGCTCGGCCTCAGCCGGTTCAACACCGAGTCGGCGATGCGACTGCACACGGTGGACGAGGCGCGAGCGATGGTGGAGGCGATCCACGACTGGCAGGACGTGTTCCTGCGGGTGCTCGGCACCCGAATGGTGTTCGCCGCCGACGAGTACTACCTGATGGCCGGCCTGCCCTTCCCCGAACCCGAGGCCTACGAGGGCTTCCGGATGCACGAGGACGGCATCGGCATGGCGCGCACGTTCGAGGCCGAATTCCTCGGACAGGTCGACGCGCCCACCGGCCCGCAGAGCGGCTTCTTCGCATGGGTCGACGGCGCGCCGGCCGAGGGGTATCGGGCGCCGCGCAATCCTGCGGGCGACACTGGTCTGCGTGGCGGTCACGCCGCCGAGACCGTGGGCCTGCAGCTGTCGCCGCGACGCGACGCACCGATCGGCATCCTCACCGGCGAGTTCGGGGCCCAGGTGCTGCAACCGCTGGTCGACACGCTCAGCCGCGCCGACATCCGTGTGCTGCCCGTGCGCAACGAGTTCTTCGGCGGCAACACGTCCGTCACCGGTCTGATGGTGGGCGAGGACATCGCCCGCGTCCTGGCCGACCAGCCCGCCGGCCATCGATACCTGTTGCCAGACGTGTGCCTGAGCGAGGGTCGTTTCCTCGATGGCACCACCGTCGACCAGCTGCCCCGTCCTGTCGAAGTGGTGCCCACGGACGGCATCGCACTGCGCCGAGCCCTCGGTGCCCCCATCCTGGAGCCAGTCTCATGAGCCTTCCCACCGTGGTCGTCGTCGGCCGTCCCAACGTCGGCAAGAGCACGCTCTTCAACCGCATCATCGGCGAGCAGGCGGCGATCGTCGAGGACCGCCCCGGAGTCACCCGCGACCGCAAGGAGCTGGAGGCCGAGTGGCTCGGCACCCGCTTCCTGCTCGTCGACACCGGTGGCTGGCTGCCCGGCGGCAGTGAGCTGGACGAGAAGGTGAGCCGGCAGGTGGAGACCGCGGTGAAGGAGGCCGACCTGGTGCTGTTCGTGGTCGACGCCTCCGTGGGTCTGACCGACGACGACGAGCAGATCGCCAACTGGCTGCGCCGCATCAAGGCGCCGATCCTCGTCGTGACGAACAAGGCCGACAACGATCGCCGCGAGAACGACCGTTGGGAGTTCCTCGCGCTCGGGCTCGGCGAGCCGGTGCCGGTGAGCGCGCTGCACGGCCGTCGCGCCGGTGACCTGCTCGATGAGGTGTGCAAGCTGCTGCCGGACCAGGACATGAGCGACGAGGCCGCCGAGTCCGACATCCCGGTCGACGAGGACGGCGAGGCCCTGTGGAAGCTGGGCGACACCCCGCCGCCTCGCGTGGCCATCGTCGGCCGACCGAACGTGGGCAAGAGCACGCTGTTCAATCGTCTCGTGGGCGAAGACCGCTCCGTGGTGCACGACATGGCCGGCACGACTCGCGATGCGATCGACACGCTCGTGGAGACGCCGGACGGGCCGATCGTGTTCGTCGACACCGCCGGCATGCGTCGGCGCAGCCGCATCGACGACTCGGCCGAGTACTACTCGATGGTGCGTGCGCTGCGGGCCATCGACGATGCCGACATCGCGCTGCTCGTCATCGACGCCACCGAGGGCGTCACCAGCCAGGATCAGCGCCTCGCCGAGCGCGTCGACGCGTCGGGCTGCCCGATCGTGGTGATGCTGAACAAGTGGGAACTGATCGACGATCCCGAGCAGCGCCTGGAGATCGAGAACGAGGTGCGCCGCAAGCTGTACTTCGTGGGCGATGCACCGTTGCTGAAGATCTCGGCGCTCACCGGCAAGGGCGTGCACAAGCTGCGACCGGTGCTGCAGGAGGCCATCGAGCAGTACCACCGCCGTGTGCCGACGCGTGACGTGAACCGGGTGATCGCCGACGCGCAGCAGCGGCAGCCTGCGGGACACGGCTTGCGCGTGCTGTACGCCCTGCAGGGTGCCACCGACCCGCCCACCTTCACGCTGTTCGTCAACCGTGAACTGCCGCAGACCTACCTGCGCTACCTCGAGCGCAGCATCCGCGAGGCATTCCAGTTCGGCTCGACGCCGATCAAGCTGCGCGTGCGCAAGCGGAGCGAGTAGGACCGCGCATGCCCTGGTGCGAAGAGTGTGCGAAGTACTGGACCCCGTCCGCGATGAACGAGGACGGCACTTGCCCGTCGTGCGGGCGCGTGGTCGAGGCGCAGCAGGCGACGGCCAAGAACATCAACGTGCGAAAGCTTGCACAGGGCGAGCAGACCGACGAGGACCCGAAGGCGCCGTGGCACTTCAAGCTGTTGATGGTGCTCCTGGCCATCTACCTCGGCTGGCGCATCGTGCAGTTGTTCGTGTGAGTCGGTAGAGTCGACCGTCGACATACGGGCTGTGGCGCAGCTTGGTTAGCGCGCTTGTCTGGGGGACAAGAGGTCGTGGGTTCGAATCCCGCCAGCCCGACACTGAAGAGCACCGGCCACCCGAAAGGGTGGCCGTCGTGCGTTGTGACAGGTCGCGACGGCGGGCGTCGCCCCGAGTGTTCTGCATCCTGTCGCCGTCCGTTCAGACAACGGGCGCGACACTGCTCGAATGGGCGACACAGCAGAGGGCCGTCGGCTGCGGGACGCGGCGGCACGCCGCAGTTGGCTGGCGTGGGGGCCGTACCTCAGCGAGCGCCAGTGGGGCACGGTTCGCGAGGACTACAGCGAGAGCGGCGACGCGTGGTCGTACTTCTCGCACGACGAGTCACGATCGCGTGCATACCGGTGGGGCGAGGACGGCCTGGCCGGCATCAGCGACGAGCAGCAGCGTCTGTGCCTGGCGGTTGCCCTCTGGAACGAGCACGACCCGATTCTGAAGGAGCGGCTGTTCGGCCTCACCAACGCAGAGGGCAACCACGGCGAGGACGTGAAGGAGTACTACTTCTACGTCGACAACCTTCCGTCGCATGCGTACCAGCGGTGGCTGTACAAGTACCCGCAGGCTGCGTTTCCCTACGACGACCTGGTCGCCACCAATCGCAGGCGTTCGCGCAACGAGATGGAGTACGAGCTGCTCGACACGGGTGTCTTCGACGACCAGCGCTACTTCGACGTCGAGGTCGAGCACGCGAAAACGTCGCCCGACGATCTGGTGTGTCGGATCACCGTGCACAACCGCGGTCCCGAGGATGCCCCGATCCATCTGCTCCCGACCCTGTGGTTCCGCAACAGCTGGTCGTGGGCGCCGTTCGAGCCGAAGCCGTCGATCAGCCGTGCTGATGCAACGTTCCCGCTGGCCGAAGTTCGTCACCACGAGCTCGGGACGTGGTGGCTCCATGCGGAGGCCGACGGCGACCTGTTGTTCTGCGAGAACGAGACGAACACGGAGCGCCTGTGGGGGCAGGCCGGCACGACGGCGTACCCGAAGGATGCGTTCCACCGGCACGTCGTCGAAGGCGCTGAGGACGCCGTGAACCCGGAGCACCGCGGCACGAAGGTGGCGGCACACGTGCGGATGGTGGTCCCCGCCGGTGGCAGCGTGCACTACCGCATCAGGCTCCACGCAGGAACGCCGTTGGCCGCACCGTTCGTCGACGTGGACGAGGTCATCGCCACGCGCCGCGCCGAGGCGGACGAGTTCTACACCTCGATCACGCCGCCTGCCGTCAGTGACGATGCTGCGGCCGTGATGCGCCAATCACTTGCGGGCATGCTCTGGTCGAAGCAGTGCTACTTCTTCGATGTCGATCAATGGCTACGCGAGCGGGGAACCCATCCGCTGCGTCCTCCCGGCGGGAGCGGCTCGCGCAACGAGGGCTGGTTCCACATGGCGAACCACGACGTGATCTCGATGCCCGACACGTGGGAGTACCCCTGGTACGCCGCGTGGGACCTGGCGTTCCACACGATCCCGTTGTCGATGGTTGATCCGGCGTTCGCCAAGGAACAGCTGCGGTTGATGCTCTCGCAGCGCTACCTGCACCCCACCGGCCAGATCCCGGCGTACGAGTGGAACTTCAGCGACGTCAACCCGCCGGTACACGCGTTTGCGACGCTGCTCGTGCATTCGCTGCACGAGCAGGCCGACGATCAGGAGCCGGACATGGTCTTCCTACGGGAGTCGTTCGCCAAGCTGCGGACCAACTTCACGTGGTGGGTGAACCGCAAGGACCCGCTCGGCAAGCGGGTGTTCGAAGGTGGTTTCCTCGGACTCGACAACATCGGCGTCTTCGACCGCAGCGCAGCGCTCCCGACCGGCGGGCGGCTGGAGCAGGCCGACGGCACGGCGTGGATGGCGTTGTTCAGCCAGAACATGCTCGAGATCGCGTTGATCCTGGCGGAGAGCGACCCGTCCTACGAAGCCGACGTGGCCGACTTCTTCGAGCGGTTCTTCTGGATCGCCGCGGCCGTGGACCCGTTGGGGGATCGTCCCGACGAGTTGTGGGACGAGGAAGAGGGCTTCTTCTACGACGTGCTCCGCCTGCCGGACGGGAGCGGACATCGGCTGAAGGTGCGGTCGCTCGTCGGACTGCTGCCGTTGTGCGCGACGGCGGTGGTGGAGGAGTCGACGCTCGAACGCTTCCCCGAGTTGCGCGCCAGGATCGGTGCCTTCATCGAGCGCAACGGCGACCTCGTGGCCGGCATCCCCGACCCGCGTGTGCCGGGAGTGGCGGGTCGCCGCCTGCTGTCCCTGGTGAACGAGGACAAGCTGCGCCGCGTCCTGGGAAGGATGCTCGACGAAGAGCGCTTCCTCGGCCCGCACGGCATCCGCTCGGTGTCGCGGTGGCACCTGGAGCACCCCTACGTGTTCGAGGTCGACGGCGACGAGTACTCGGTGCAGTACGAACCCGCAGAGTCGACGACGGGCATGTTCGGCGGCAACTCGAACTGGCGGGGACCGGTGTGGTTCCCGATCAACCTCCTCATCATCCGAGCGCTCCTCCAGCACTACCTGTACTACGGCGACGAGTTCCGGATCGATTGCCCGACCGGGTCAGGTCGAATGTGCACGCTCTACGAGGTGGCCGAGGAGATCTCCGATCGCCTCGTCACCACCTTCTTGCCCGACGGTGACGGCCGGCGCCCGGTCTATGGCGGAGCGGAGTTGTTTCAGGACGACCCGCACTGGCGTGACCTCGTGCTCTTCTACGAGTACTTCCACGGTGACAACGGGGCGGGACTCGGCGCCTCGCATCAGACGGGCTGGACCGGTGTGGTGGCGAAGCTGATCCAGTTGTTCGGACACGTCGACGCGGCGACGGTGTTGCGCGACGGCGGCCGACCGCTCGCACGTCCGTACCGGCGCCCCGAACCGCCCGCCGCGCCATGACGGGTTGGCCGACCCATCCGGTGGTGCACGAGGTCTTCACCTGGGTGTGGCTCCGTGAACTGAGCGATCAGCTGGCACGCCCGGTGACACTCGCTGACGTCCCGTCCGACATGTGGGACGACATCGCCCGGCCCGGCTTCGACGCAGTGTGGCTGATGGGGGTCTGGGAACGCAGCCCGCTCGGCGCGGCGATCGCGAGGTCCAACCCGTCGCTTCGCGCTGCGCACGTGGAGGCACTTCCGGACGTGAACGACGACGACGTCGTCGGCTCTGCCTACTGCGTGCGCGACTACCGGGTCGCCGCCGCGCTCGGTGGGGAGGCAGGTCTGCGGATCGCACGGGAGGAACTGGCGCGTCGCGGCGCGCGCCTGGTGCTCGACCTGGTGCCGAACCACGTGGCGCCCGACCATCGCTGGGTCGACGAGCACCCCGAGTACTTCGTGCAGGGCACGCTGGACGATCTCGCGCGGGACCCTTCGTCGTTCATCCAGGTCGGCGGACGTGTCATGGCGTGCGGTCGGGACCCGTACTTCCCGGCGTGGCCCGAGGTGGCGCAGCTGGATGCGGCACACCCTGCGGTCCGACGAGCGATGACGGAGTTGGTGCTCGACCTGTCCACTCGCTGCGACGGGCTGCGCTGCGACATGGCGATGCTGTTGCTCGACGACGTCTTCGACCGAACGTGGGGGGAGCGTGGGTCGCGCCCCGAGGACGATCGCGGCTTCTGGCCGGGCATCATCGGCGAGGTGAAGGCGGCACGTCCGGACTTCCGCATGTGGGCGGAGGCGTACTGGGACCGGGAGCCGACGCTCGTCGAGCAGGGATTCGACGCCTGCTACGACAAACGGCTCTACGACCGCATCGTTCATGGTGCGCCGCCTGCCGACATCCGAGCACACCTCACTGCCTCGACTGAGTGGCAACAACGGACCGTCCGATTCATCGAGAACCACGACGAACCACGCGCCGCCGACGCGATGTCGCCCGACGCGCACGTGGCTGCGCTCACGGCGGTGCTGACCCTGCCGGGTGTTGCCCTGGTGCACGAGGGTGAACTCGACGGCAGGCGAGTGCGCGTGCCCGTCACCCTCGGTCGCCGGCCGGTCGAGGCGATCGACACCACCGTGCGCCGCAGGCTCGAGCCGGTGTTCGAGGCCGTGGCGGCACGCCTGCGGGATGGCCGGTGGGAACTTGCCGCGGTGCACGGGTGGCCCGACAACACGAGCGCCGATCGACTGCTGGCGTGGTCGTGGACCGCGCCGACACAACGCCACCTCGTGGTCGTGAATCTGAGCGACGCCCGTGCAGACGGCATGGTCGCGTGGCCGTGGGGCGACGACGCCGGTCACGCACTCGCGCTCACCGACCGGATCAGCGGCGAGCTGCACCAGCGCGATGGCGATGACCTACTTGCCAACGGGCTGTACGTGGCGCTGCCCGGACCGGGCGTCCACCTGTTCGTCGTGGAACGGTCGCCCGGCCTCGTGCCCTGAACGGCGTCGACGCCTCGTCAGTGGCCGACGCCGAGCAGACGCAGCACGAACACGACGATGAAGCCGCACCAGCAGACGACCCAGGTCCAGAACATCCACCCCCGCGGTCCTTTGCCGGATGGCGGAGGCTGCCGCGTCGGGCGTGGTGGTGGAATCGGCGGAGGGACGGGAGGCGGCATCGCCATGAACACACGCTACGCACCGGCCGAGGAGACCGAGCGGTAACGTCCCACTCAGTGGGGACCGACATCCGACTTGCGCCGCCGCTCGGCCATCGGCCGCCGTTGGACGGCGTGCGCGCGTTGGCGGTGCTGCTCGTCGCAGGGGTGCACACCAAGCCGCCGCTGGTGCCGGGCGGCAGCATCGGCGTGGACGTGTTCTTCGTCCTCAGCGGCTTCCTGATCACGACCTTGTTGCTCGAGGAACGCGACGGCAACGAGCGCATCCAGTTCGGGCGGTTCTACGCCCGCCGTGCGCTGCGGCTTCTGCCTGCGTTGCTGGCCCTGGTGGCCGTGGTGACGCTGTGGGCCGTGGTCGTCGCGTCGCCTGGCACGCGACGCGACGCGCTGCACGAAGTGCTCGCAGCCATCACCTACACGCGCAACCTGCCGGTGTGGGACGGCACACCGGGCACCCTGCTGGGCCACACCTGGTCGCTGGCGGTGGAGGAGCAGTTCTACCTGCTGTGGCCGTTGGTGCTGACGGTGCTCGTGAAGCCGCGGCGAGGTGCGACGACGCTCGCCGTGCTGTTCGTCGCCCTGGCGGCGGTGGCCGGGACGCTGCGCGTGAACGGCGTGGCGGGGCCGGGGCTCGCGCTGGTGCAACGGCCCGAGGCGCTGCTGCTCGGTGCGGCGTTGGCCCTGGTTCGTCGCGAGCACTGGGATCGGGTGACGGGCTGGGTCGGCGATCGGGGCGCGGCGCTCGTGGTGCTCGGTGCGCTCGGGTTGGTGGCGACGGCGCTGTGGGACGGAGCGGACACCATCGACAGTGTCGGGTTCTCGCTCGCCGCTGCGTTGTCCGTGTGCCTGATCGCCGGGCTGCTGCTGGTGGGCGACGGCCGGCCGGGGGCGTGGTTCCGTCACCCGGCAGCGATGTGGCTCGGCCGCCGCTCGTACGGCTTCTACCTGTGGCACATGCCGGTGCTGCGCTGGGTGGACGATCGCCTGGTCGGGCGCTCGGGCGCCGTGCGGATCCCGATCGGACTCGGTCTGGCGCTGGTGGCGACGATCGTGTCGTACCGGTTCGTCGAGCAGCCGGCGTTGCGCTGGAAGGAACGATTCCGGCCCGCGCAACGTGTGCCGGCGGCCGTCGCTCTCGGTCCGTCGGCCCGTTGAAATTTCTCACAAAATGGTGAAGAAACCTCGCAGAGTGGCAAAGTTGGGTGCATGATGAAGGCGTGAGCCGTGGTGGACGGCTCGCGAGGAGCTGTTCATGGCGGCATTCGAGTCAGTCGACATCACGAGCGAGGCCTTCCGGCTCCGTCTTGCCAACCTGCTGGTGGCCACGCGCACCCGCAACGGCCAGGGCGTCGGCGCAATGGCCAAGCAGAGCGGCGGACGGTTCCACCGTCGCGATCTGAAGGCCTTCGAGGCCGGTGAGCGTCCGCTCGACGAGACCACGATCGACGAATTGGCCACGCTGTACGCCGCCGACCTCGGCGCGATCCTGCCGCTGCGCCTGCCCGTCGTGATCAGCGCCAACCGCATCAGTGCGGGTGGCGTGCACGAGGAGTACGACCCCGCCGACCATGATGCGCTGCTCGCCGCATACCTCACACTCGTGCGCACGCTGCGCCGTCAGCGACGCACGCCCGTGGTCGACCTGCGCCGTGACGACATCGAGGTGCTCTCCGGATTCCTGCAGCAGCCGAAGGAGACGGTCGTGCATCGCCTGGCGACGTTGATGCACGCCACGCAGACGAAGCGGACCGCGATGATCGGCGTGCTCGCCACCGGAGCGGCGGTGGTCGGCCTCGTCGGCACCGTCGCCGCCGTGGGCATCAGCGACACCTCACCGCCGGCCGACCCCACCGAGACCACCTCCGTCGTCGTCGACACCACCGCACCATCGACCACGTCGGTGGAGACCACGATCGTCGAGACCACGGTCGTGGAGACCACGGCCGTCACGACCACCGTCGTCGACACCACGATCCCCGAGACGACCGTCGTCACCGTGCCGCCGACACAGCCGCCGGTCACCGCGCCGGTGACACAGCCGCCGGTCACCGTGCCGGCGCCGACCACCACGCAGCCGAAGATCGACGTCGACCTGACGACGACGACCGTGCTGCAGGGCACCGACCTGCCGCCCATCGTTCCGCAGGGCTGACCGACGGGCGCCCGCAGGCGCGTCCGGTTCGTGCGACGTCGTCACGGACGCGCTCAAGGAACCTTCAATTCGCCCATGCTCCGTGCTCAAGCTGCAGAAGCGTCGCGCCGATACCGATGCAGGCGAGTAAAGGAGCCTGATAGATGAGCGACACGGTGGCGGTCATGGAGATCGGCTCGGAAGCATTCGCGAAGCGGTTGGCCAACCTGATGGTCGCGACACGCTCGAAGGACGGTCGGTCCGTCCGCCAGTTGGCTCGTGCCAGCGAAGGCCGCTTCTCCAAGCGGGACCTGAAGGCGCTCGAGGAGGGCACCATCCCGCTGGACGACGACCTGGTGGAGGTGGTGGCCGAACTGTACGGCTGCGATCTCGGCGTCATCCTGCCGACCCGTCTGCCCGTGACGATCGCCGGCGGCATCATCAGCGCCGGTGGCGTGTCGGCGGCGTTCGAGCCCAACAACTCGACGGCCCTGCTCGAGGCCTACCTGAAGCTCGTGCGTTCGATGCGCCGTCAGCACCAGGCACCTGCGGTCGATCTTCGCCGCGACGACATCGAAGTGCTGGCCGGGTTCTTGCACCAGCCGGGCGAGACGATCGTCGAGCGCCTCGCCGCGCTGATGGGCGCCAGCCGCTCGCAGCGCGCGGCGATGGCCGGCCTCTTCGCGTCCGGCGCGATGGTCATCGGTCTCGTGGGCACCGCGATGGCCGGCGGCGGTGGCGTCACCACGCGAGGCGCGCTGGTGAAGGGCCCGACGTTCGACTCGATCGGCCGAGGTGCAACTGCGGCGCAGGTGGTCGACGCTCCGCACGGCAACGGTGCCGGCCACGGCCGCGAAGTGGGTGGCACCGGCTGGACCCATGGCGGCAGCGGCCGCCCGGCAACCGAAGCCGCGCAGGCCCCCGCTGCCGCACACGACGATGGGGATGCGCACGACGATGCGCCGCAGGCTGCGTCGCTGGACGCGTCGGCGCGCGACGCCGTCGACATGAGCCGACCCACGAATCCGCCGAAGATCGACGAGGACCGTCCCGACCCGGTCGTGAGCACCGACGTCGGCGCTCCCGGCACGGGCGGCACGACCGATCCGCGCACCGACAGCCCCGATCCGGGGACTGGTCCGACTGACCCGGGGACTGGCCCGACTGACCCGGGGACGGGTCCGACCGATCCGGGTGCTGGTCCGACTGACCCGGGTGCTGGTCCGACTGATCCGGGTGCTGGTCCGACTGATCCGGGGACTGGTC
>JBMOGW010000120.1:0-10792 GCA_049318165.1 Ilumatobacteraceae bacterium | reverse complement strand
GCCAGGGTCAGGGCCAGCGCCAGGGCCAGGGTCGGGGCCGCTCGTCGCAGCCGCAGGGTCGTCGGGGCAGCTGAGCCCCGGCGGCGCCGAGCGCCGACGCGGCGTCAGCCCAGCTGGAGCTCGGCGAGCAGGCCGGCCTTCGCGTCCTCGAAGTCGTCGAAGCTGATCTGCTCGTCGTCGAACCGCTGGTGCAGCGAGGCGAGGTCGGCGAGGATCTGATCCTGCGGCCGCGTGGGACCGGTCGGCTCGTCGGCCACCTCGGTGTCCGGACCTGCGAGCTTCCGCTCGCGCTTCATTGCCTGCTTCTCCTGGCGTGCCTTTTCGCGGTCACGCTTCGCACGTCCGGCGCTGCTGGCCATGGCGTTCTCCTTCGTCGAGGATCCGCCGACGAGGTGAACCCAGGTTGTCCACCCTACCGACGCGGGGCCTGTCCCGTTCGGCGATCTCGGCCGGTACCTCCGTGTTCATGACGGTGCGGTGCCGACCGTACAGTCGGGTTCATGACCACTCTTCCCGACCCGGCATCCCTCACCCTCGACGAGTGCGGCCAGGCGTTCCTGACCGGTGAAACGTTCACCAGCGAGGCGTTCTTCCATGGCGTCACGACGCGCCTGCGCAACGAGGCGCCGGTGAAATGGGTGGAGCACGAGCAGTTCAACCCGTTCTACGTGCTCACCAAGCACGCCGACATCCTCGACGTCGAGCTGCACCACAACGAGTTCCTCAACGCGCCTCGCGCCATCCTCGGCGACAAGAACGCCGACGCGCAGCGCGAACTGCAGGGACACCTGGTGAAGTCGCTGGTGCAGATGGACGACCCCGAGCACCGCGACCACCGCAACCTGACGTCGGAGTGGTTCCTGCCGAAGAACCTGGCGAAGCTCGACGCCCGCCTGCAGGAACTGGCCGACCGCTCGGTGCAGCAGATGGTCGACGCCGGCGGTCAGATCGACTTCGCCGCGCAGGTGGCGATGCAGTACCCGCTGTACGTGATCCTCGCCATCATGGGCCTGCCCGAGAGCGACTACCCGCGGATGCTGAAGCTCACCCAGGAGCTGTTCGGCGCCGACGACCCCGACTTCCAGCGCGACGAGGACGCCTACGCGGGCCTGCTGCAGACGGTGGCCGACTTCGTGAACTACTTCGACGGGATCACCGCCGACCGCAAGGCCAACCCCACCGGCGACCTTGCGTCGGTGATCGCGAACGGCGTCGTCAATGGCGAGCCGATCGGCCACAAGGAGCAGCTCGGCTACTACATCATCGCCGCCACCGCCGGCCACGACACGACGTCGAACTCGATGTCGGGTGGCATGCAGGCACTGATCGAGCACCCCGAGCAGTTGCGCCGCCTGCAGGAGGACCCGTCGCTGATGGCGACCGCTGTCGACGAGATGATCCGCTGGACCTCTCCGGTGAAGCACTTCATGCGCACCGCCACCGTCGACTACGACATCCGCGGCACCACGGTGAAGGCGGGCCAGGACGTGCTGTTGTCGTACTGGGCGGCGAACCGCGACGAGGAGGTGTTCGCCGACCCGTTCTCGTTCGACGTCGGCCGCACCCCGAACAAGCACCTCGCGTTCGGCTTCGGCGTGCACTACTGCCTCGGGGCGATGCTCGCCCGGATGGAGATGAAGGCGCTGTTCACGGCGCTGCTGCCGCGCCTCCGGCACGTCGAGATCACGGGCACGCCGACACTGGTGAAGAGCAGCTTCGTCAGCGGCCTGAAGACACTGCCGATCCGCTACGAACTGGCCTGACCGGGACCGTCGCCGGCGTCACCCGACGGGGTCGACGCCGGCGGCGTCGGCCACCCAGTCCCACAGCCGCTGACGGCGCTCGGCGGTGTCGCTGCGCTTGGTCTTCGGCAGCTTGTGGATCGACCGCGGGCGGCGGTCCAGCCAGAACTCGCCGGTGGTGGCCTTCGGTGCGCCGTCGTCGGCCACCAGCCACACCATCGTGTCGGCACCCTGCTCGGGGGTGCGCAGCAGCCGTCCGACCACCTTGCGGAACGTCGGCAGCGACGCCTCCACACCGGGCGTGTCGGCCCAGCCGGGGTGCATCGCGTGGAACACGACCTCGTCCTTCGGGACGCGCTGTGCCCACATCTCGTTGAGCGTCACCTGAGCGCGCTTGGCCCGGGCGTACTGCTCGGTGCCGTTGTAGTCGTCGCCCATCTGCAGATCGGTGACGCGCAGCGGCGATGCGTACATGCCACCGCTCGACATCGTGACCACGCGGCCGGGCGCGGTGCCGCGGAGCCGGTCGAGCAGCAGCGAGGTGAGCAGGAACGGACCGACCACTTGGCTGGCGATCGTGGCCTCCAGGCCGCCGGGCACGGTGCGTCGGTCGGCGGTGAGTGCGCCGGCGTTGTGCACCAGCGCGTCGACCCGCTCGTGTGCCGCAGCGATGCCGGCGGCCGCGGCGCGGACGGCGTCGAGGTCGCCCGTGTCGGCCAATGCCACCTCGAGGGTGGTGTTGCCCGTCGCCGCGGCGATCTCGTCGCGCACACGCTCGGTCTTGTCGCGGTCACGGCCCCACAGCACGACGGTCGCGCCGCAACGGGCCATCTGCTCTGCGCCGACGCGGCCGAGCCCCGACGTCGCACCGGTCACCACCACCACTCGGCCCGTGAGGTCGTAACGGTCGAGCGGTGTCCAGTGGTCCACGCGGCTGCGGGCGTCGTAGCCGAGACGGGTGAAGCTGGTGAACACCGGCAGTTCGAGCGCGGCGTCGACGAGCGATGCGCCGTCCATCACTTCACCTCGGTGCCGTCCAGCACGCGGCGCATGCCGGCGGCGGCACGGTCGCCGATGCGACCGAACGCCAACGCGAGCGCGGGCGTGAGAACGACGAACACACCCTTCAGGCGCAGGTCTGCGTCGTAGGTGACGATGCAGCCGTCGCCATCGGGCTGCACGGTGACGCGGTCGGTGGACACCAACGTGGTGCTCTCGGCGACCACCAACAGGTCGGTCGGCGGCTGGTACTCCTTGGTGACGTAACGCAGCGTGGTGCCGGACACGGTGACGTCGAACTCGTTCGCCGGGCCACCGCCCTCGCCGGTCACCTGCACCACCTTCTTCACGCCGGGATCCCACTCGGCGAAGTTGCGCAGGTCGGCCATGTAGGCGAAGACCTCCGCCGCGGGGCGACGGGTGCGCACTTTGGTGACGTAACGGGCCATGACCAGAGGGTAGGTCAGGTGGCGGAGTTGCGCACCGCCGAGAGCGTCGATTCGAGGTGATGGCGCAGGACTGCCGCTGCGTCGTCGGCCCTGCCCTCCACCGCAGCGTCGCGGAGCGCCCGGTGCTCCGTCGCTGCGTCGCCGTTTCGGCCGGCGGTGCCGAAGCCGATGGCCTGGAAGCGCTGCGAGTGCTCGAGCAACTGTGCGATCTGCGCCAGCATGCGCTGATTGGGGCATCGCGAGATGAGGACGATGTGGAACTCGCGATGTGCGTCGTGGAACGCCGAAGCGGACCGACGACGGGTGAGCGCATCGAAGGCGGCGCTCACCTCGCGGCCGAATGCCGCGTCGGCCTCACCCTCACGAACGGACTGAGCGATCGCCACTGGGTCGAGCAGCAGGCGCATCTCGTAGATCTCCGCCGCGACCTCCACGCTGACCGGGGCGACCCGCGCCCCGCGCTGCGGTTCGATCACCACCAGCCCTTCACCGGCCAGACGTTGGAACGTCTCGCGCAGCGGTGTGGCCGACACGCCCCACTGCTCGGCCAGCCGCTCGGCGTAGAGCTTCTCGCCAGGTGCGAGTTCGCCGTGCACGATCGCCTTGCGCAGCAGCGAGTCCACCCACTCCGCACGCGTGGGCGGCGCGGTGACGTCGCGGGCGGTGGCGCTCATGCGTCCGAGCATATTCTGCTTGCACCGCGTCGACAATCTATAGATAATGGCACGATGTTCCGACTGCTCTCCGTCGGCGGCCGCGCCGCACTCCAGACCGACTCCCCCGCTCACCCCGGTGGCGCCTGGCACGACCTCGCCGCCCTCAGCGGCGACGAGTCGCTCGCCGACCCGATGGTCGCCATCGCCCGCTTCCACGAGCTGCACACACTGCAGCACGCCGCTGAGGGCCGCACGCCCGACGGTGCAGTCGAGGGGGCCGACCTGCGCCCCTGCGCGCCGCGACCCGAGAAGGTGTTCGCCATCGGCCTCAACTACACGAGCCACGCGGCCGAGTCCGCGATGGAGCTGCCGCCGGCGCCGCTGACCTTCACGAAGTTCCCGAGCTGCCTGGTCGGCCCCCACGACGACGTCGTGCTCAGCGGAGCGACGGTGGACTGGGAGGTCGAGTTGGTGGTCGTCATCGGCACCGGCGGCCGGAACATCGCCGAGGCGGACGCCTGGAACCACGTCGCCGGCATCACGCTCGGCCAGGACATCAGTGACCGCATGGTGCAGATGACCGGCAAGCCGCCGCAGTTCTCGCTGGGCAAGAGCTTCGACACGTTCGGCCCGATCGGTCCGGCGCTGGTCTCGGTCGACTCGTTCCCCGACCCGGACGACATCGCGCTGTGGTGCGACGTGGCCGGCGAGCGGATGCAGTCCGCCAGCTCGCGCGACCTGATCTTCCCGGTGGCGCATCTCGTCAGTTACCTCTCGGGCATCTGCACCCTGAGCCCCGGCGACATCATCTTCACCGGCACACCCGACGGCGTGGGTGCGGCCCGCGGACGGTTCCTCGCCGACGGCGAAGTGATCGAGTCCGGCGCCGACGTGATCGGCACCATGCGCAACCGCTGCGTCGCCGGCTGACCGCAGTCGAGGCGGCTCGAGGCTCACATGACGCACCACGACGTCGACGTCGTCGTTGTCGGCTTCGGGCCGGTCGGCACCACGCTGTCGGCGCTGCTCGCCCGCAGAGGGCTGCGCGTCCTCGCCGTCGACCGCGACACCGAGCTGTTCCCGTTGCCGCGCGCCGCGCACATCGATCACGAGATCATGCGCATCCTGCAGGAGGTCGGCTGCGCCGACGCCGTGGCGCCGGCCACGATCATCAACGCCGGCATGGACTTCCTCGCCGCCGACCGCCAGGTGCTGCTCAGCATGCGGCCACCGGTCACGACGCCGTCGGGCTGGCCGGCCTCCACCATGTTCCACCAGCCCGGACTGGAGCAGCCGATGCGCGATGCCGCAGTTGCGAGCGGCATCGCCACGAGGCTCGGCACCGCCGTCACCGCGGTGGTCGATCGAGGCGACCACGCCGTGGTCGGCCTGGAGGACGGCAGCGAGGTCACCGCAGCGATCGTGGTCGGCTGCGACGGCGCCCGTTCGTCCGTGCGCAAGCAGCTCGGCATCGAGATGGACGACCTGCAGTTCGAGGAACCGTGGCTGGTGCTCGACCTCGTCCTCCACGACGGCGTCGAGCCACCCGCGTCCGTGGCGCTGCAGGTGTGCGACCCGGCGCGGCCGCACACGCTGGTCCCGATGCCGGCACCGCGCTTCCGCTTCGAGTTCATGCTGCTGCCGGGCGAGGACCCTGCGGCGATCAACACGCCGGACACGATCCGTTCGCTGCTCGCTGCCTGGATCGACCCCGACCAGGTCACGATCGAGCGGTCGGCGGTCTACACGTTCCACGGCCTGATCGCCCAGCGCTGGCGTCAGGGCCGGGTGCTGCTCGCCGGCGACGCCGCCCACCAGATGCCGCCGTTCCTCGGGCAGGGCATGTGTTCGGGCATGCGCGACGCCGCCAACCTGGCCTGGAAGCTCGACCGCGTGGTGCGCGGCTTCTCTCCCGTCGAGCTGCTCGACACCTACCAGGCCGAACGCGAGCCACACGTGCGCACCATCGTCGAACTCGCCGTGTCGTTCGGACGACTGATCTGCACCACCGACGCCGCCGTGGCGGCAGAGCGTGACGCCGGCATGCTGGCCGCCCGTGCCGCTGGCGGTGGCACGGCAGAGGGCGGCACCTCCCCCACCCTGCCGGACGGCCCGCTCGTCGCCCCCGGGGGCACGCAGGTGCACCAGCCGGAGGTGGACGGAGTACGGCTGGACGACCTGATCGGCGACCGCTTCGCGGTACTGGTGCGCCACGCTGCGCTGGCCAGTGGCGACGCCGCCGACTGGTGGCGTGCATTCGGCGCCGTGGTGCTGGACGCGGAGGCACATCCGACCCTCATCGAGGCGCTCGATGCCGGCGGCGCCGACACCGTGATCGTGCGCCCGGATCGCTACATCCTCGCCGCAGGCTCGGCCCTCACCGTCCCTTCGCCCGAGGCGCTGGCGTTGCTGACCGTGTGAGTGCGTCGCCGAACACTCGCGGCCTGGCTGTTGTCCGTGTCACGAACCCTCTGTGCCACAGCGCCGAGCGGCATCCACGTGGTCAGACGTGTGGCAGCGACGGCTACGGGCCGTCAGGGCTGCTCGTCGGCGAGCGGCGCGTCATCGACTGGTGAGTCCTCACCCGAACCACTGACCTCGCCCTCGCCGTCGCCCTCGCCCTCGCCACCGTCGCTGTCGGCCGGCTCGTCGGCGACCGGCGGCGCCCACGCGGGCAGCGCTCCGGTCTCGAGTTCGATGACCCTCGCCTTCGCCGCTTTCCACACCGCGTCGGCCTCGACGGTGCTGCGGCCATCGCGCTTCGCAGCGCGCACCGCAGCGATCGCCTTGTCGAGGTCGCGACGGGCTGTCGCGAGCGCGTCCTCGTGTGCCCGGCGCTCGGCCTCGCGCTGCTCGGCGGCGGCGCGGTCGGTGCGCTCCTTCTCGCGGCGCACGCTGTCACGCGCTTCGGTCTCCTTCACCGCCGCGGCGAACATCGCGGCAGGGTCCTTCGCTGACCCGCCGCCGCCGGCACCGCCGCTCGGCGGCGGGGACGAGGCTCCGGACGGTGACCCGGTCGGTTTCTGGCTCTGGTGGCGTCGGCTCGGCATCGTCCACAGTCTGGCCCAATACGATGGCGTCATGTCGACACGCGCCTCCGCGCCCATCGAGCTGCGCAGTGACAACTGCGCCGGCGCCGCTCCACAGATCCTGTCGGCCCTGGCCAACGCCGACGAGGGCTCCGCCCTCGCCTACGGCGGCGACCGCTGGACCGCCGAGCTCCGCGAGGTGGTGGCCGAGGCCTTCCAGGTGCCGCACGCCCAGGTGTTCCCCGTCGGCAGCGGCACCGCAGCCAACTCGCTCGCACTCTCCGCGCTCTGCCCGCCGTGGGGCAGCGTGCTGTGTCACGAGACGGCGCACATCATCCGCAACGAGTGCGGCGCGACATCGATGTTCGGTGGCGGCGCGGTGATGCGCGGCCTGCCCGGCGACGACCACAAACTGCAACCCGCCTCGGTCGACGCCGCGTTCGCCGCCACCAACTGGGGCGACAACCACCACTCGCAGCCGTCGGTGCTGTCGGTCACCTGCCCCACCGACTGGGGCACGGTGTACACCCCGGAGGAGCTGTTGGCCCTGGGTGAGGTGGCCAGCGAGCGGGGCCTGAAGCTGCACCTCGACGGCGCACGACTCGCCAATGCCATCGCCGCGTTGCACTGCTCGCCCACCGCGCTCACCCGTGACGCCGGCCTGGCGGCGTTCTCGCTCGGGGCCATCAAGAACGGCGGCGTCAGCTGCGACGCCATCGTGTGCTTCGACCAGGAGGCAGCCGACCAGTTGCACTACCGGGTCAAACGCGCCGGGCACGTCGCCAGCAAGATGCGTTACCAGTCCGCCCAGCTCGTGGCGTACCTCAGCGACGGGCTGTGGGTGAAGCTGGCCCGCCAGGCCAACGCAGCGATGGCCGAGCTCGCCCGAGGGCTGCGCGAGCGCGGGGTCGACCTGCTCGCCGACCCGCAGGCGAACATGGCGTTCGTCCGTCTCGACGAGACCGTGTGGCGGAAGTGGGCCGAGCAGGACGTGCTCTTCTACGACATGGGCCCCGACACGGTGCGCCTGGTCACCAGCTGGCAGACCACGCCCGACGACGTGGCCGTCGCACTGGGCCGTCTCGACATCGCGCTCGGCTGAGCGTCAGTCGCCGGTCGGCTCCTCGAACTGCACGGCGCAGCGCTCCAGCCAGAACGGCGCGGCGTACGTCTGCACGAACGCCACGTGCGCCGGGTGATCCCGGTACGTGAGGTAGTCCGCCGTCGTGTCGAACTGTGCGGAGACCGCGAAATCGAAGTTGGTCGCGTTCACGCCGATGTCGGCCCCGAACGTGTAATTGCGGATCTGCGGGATCGCCGCAGGCAACTGCGCCAGGGCGACCTTGGTGGCCTCCACGTGGTCGGCGCCGACGCCTTCCTGCCAACGGAACATCACGACATGACGGATCATGCGGCGAGCGTACCGACCGGTCAGCCCTCGGCGAAGACGCAGAACTCGTTGCCGTCGGTGTCGGCGAGCACCCGCCACTCGAACCCGTTGTCGAGCCGGTTCGCCTTCACCAGCGTGCCGCCCAACTCCTCCACCGTCGACTGCGCGTCGTCGAGGTCGTCGACACGGATGTCGAGGTGGATCTCCGTGTGGGTGCCGACCTTGCGCTCGACGTGCTGGATGCCGACGTTGACCCCGCCCTCGGCGGTGGGCTTCAACCAGGTGATGCCCCCCTCGGAGAACTGGACCTCGGTGTGGAAGAAGCCACACCAGAACTCGACGAGGTCGTCGGGGCGTTCGCTGTTGACGATGACCGTGGCGATGCGCGGCGACGGCACGCGAGCTCAGTCCTGCTGGACGGCGCCCATCGCCATCTGCCCACCGGAGCCGAACGCGGCCCACGCCCCGATGCGCCGGCGCTTCGGCCCGACGGGCTCGTCGACGCACGCGCGATGGACTTCGTCGTCCCGGACCATCACGAGGTGCTCCTCCGGCCTGGTCGCCAGGCCGCAGATGCGGCAGATCGCCATGCGACTCACCTTAGGCGCTCAACCGCAGCCCGGTGAGACCACGGATCACGAAGTTCGGCTGGTAGCTCGGCTCGTCCACCAGCGACAGCGATGGGAAACGGGCAGCGAGACCGGCGAGCGACACCTCCAGCTCCTGGCGGGCCAGCGGGGCACCGACGCAGAAGTGGATGCCGCCACCGAAGCCGATGTGCGCGGGGTCGCCGCGCGACACGTCGAAGCGGTCCGGATCGTCGAAGCGGCGCGGGTCTCGCTCGGCGGCACCGAACAGCATCGCCACCTCGTCGCCCACCCGCAGCCGCTGCCCGGCGATCTCCACGTCCTCCTCCAGCACCCAGCGCTCGAACAACTGCAGCGGCGAATCCCACCGCAGCATCTCTTCCACTGCCGCCTTCGCGGGCACCTCGCCGTCCACCACGCGGCGCCACTCGTCCGGATGGTGCATCAGTGCCCGCGTACCGTTGCCCAGCGTGTTGACCGTGGCCTCGTGACCGGCTTCGAGCAACACCATCGTGGTGGAGACGATCTCGTCCTCGGTCAGCACGTCGCCTTCGTCCTCCACACGGACGAGCTCGCTGACGAGCAGCCCGTCCGGCGAGCGGCGCTTCTCGGCGATGAGCGAACGGGTGTACGCGATGTACTCGGCGGCGGCCTGGTTGGCGGCGGAGCGCACCTCGTCGGTGGTCGACAGCTCGTACATCTTCACGATCGCGTGCGACCAGTCGAGCAGCAGCTGCGTGTCACTGCGCGGCACACCGAGCATCGAGCAGATCACCGCCACCGAGTACGGCATCGCATAGTCGCGCAGCAGCTCGAACGTGCCCTTCTGCTGGCACACGTCGAGCAACTCGGTCGAGAAGCCCTCGATCTGTGGACGCAATGCGGCGACCGCTCGTGGCGTGAACACCTTCGCCACCAGGCGACGGATGCGCGTGTGGTCCGGCGGCTCGAGGCACAACAGCGACCAGGCCTCGTGCTGGTGGAAACTCGCCCAGCGCGGGTCGGGCTGCGGCCTGCCGAGCTGCTCGTGCGTGTACCGGTGGGTGTAGGCGCGGCCCAGGCGACGGTCGCGCAACGTCTCCTGCACGTCGCTGAAGCGGGTGAGCGTCCACTGGCCGGTGAGCGGGTTCCGGAACCCGGGCGCCGCCTCGCGCAGCGCACTGAGCACCGGGTACGGGTCGGCGATGAACGCCGGGTCCGACGGGTCGAAGCGCCCGATCAGTTCATCGAGGCTCAGGTCGTCGAGGCTCATGCCGTCACGGTACCGGCCCCCCGGCGGGCCGGACGAGGTACGGTCGGGCGATGGCCACGGGCAACGAGGCGATGATCGAACGGGTCGACGCGATGCTGCGGCGCGGCGGTCGCGTACTGGGCATCGCCGGGCCACCCGGCGCCGGGAAGAGCACCGTCGCCGAACGGTTGCTGCTCCACTACGGCACCCGCGCCGCGCTGCTGCCGATGGACGGTTTCCACTTCGCCAACGAAGAGCTGCACCGGCTGGGTCTCGCCCACCGCAAGGGTGCTCCCGACACGTTCGACGTCGAGGGCTACCTGGCTGCGTTGGGGCGAGTGAGGGGCCGTGAGCACGACGTGCTGGTGCCGCGATTCCACCGCGAGATCGAGGAGCCGGTGGCCAACGCGATCCGCATCGACGTCGACGCCGACCTGGTGATCACCGAGGGCAACTACCTGCTGCTGGGGGCCGGCCGCTGGGGCGACGTGGCGGCGCTGCTCGACGAGCGATGGCTGTTGCGTCCGGACGAGGTGGTGCGCCGCGCACGTCTGGTGGCGCGGCACGAGGCCCACGGCCGCTCGGCCACCGAGGCGCGCAGCTGGGTGGACGAGGTGGATCAGCCGAACGCCGAACTGGTGCTCGGGCGCAGCATCCGCGCGACCTGGGAACTCGACCCGGGCTGAGTATCAGCCCGAACCGTCAGCCC
>JBMOGW010000119.1:0-10829 GCA_049318165.1 Ilumatobacteraceae bacterium | reverse complement strand
GCGAGGGCGGCGACTACGCGCTCGACTTCTACAGCGACCTGAAGATGTTCCAGGTACTGGAGAACACCACCCGATGAGCCGATGACGGATACGTGCGCCGCGCCGCCTCCGCCTGCTCTACTGACTCCGTGACCGTGATCCGGGACCGTGCATGAACCGCAGTGGCGCGCGCCTCGTGGCGCCCTGGGTGATCGCCGCGTTGCTCGCCGCAGCGCTCGGTTGGTACGGCGTGTCGCACTTCGGACCGAAGAAGGCGGCCGACGTGGCACCCGGTGCCGTCGACCTCTACAGCTGCCCGATCGACGGTGCGGTCAGCATCGGTCGGCTCGAACCCGGCGACCCGGTGTGGATGATCGGCGTGAGCGGTGACCGCTGGGGCGTCATCCACCACCCCGACGACGTGACCCGACCGGCGTGGGTGCCACTGGCGCAGCTGGCGCCGCTGCCCGACCTGGCCGGCCTGCCGAAGATGTCGTGCGACACCGACCCGTCCACGGGCACGACCGCGCCGCCCACCACTGCACCACCCTCGACGGTGCCCGGTGCCACCACCACGACGAGCACCACCACCACGAGCAGCACCACCACCACGAGCACGACCACCACGATCGCTTCGGATCAGACCCCTCCGACGGTGACGCTCACGTCGAACCGCCCGTACCTGTACGCATCGCCCGCACCGGGGTGCCCCGACGAGACCTCGGTGGAGGTCTCGGTGGCGGTGGCCGACCCGAGCCTTCCTGTGTCGATCCGGTCGATCACCGCCAACTGGTCGGTGCCGGCTGGCCCGCAGTCGGTGGGACTCACGCCGGCCGCCGGCAACCGCTTCACCCTGGTGGTCGACGAGAACGGACCCACGTCCGGCGAGGTGACGCTGATCATCACCGCCACCGCCGCCGACGGGGTCGGCAACGTCGGCGCCGGCACGATCACGCTCTCGCTGCGTGCGCCCGGAAGCTTCGGGTGCGCATGAGCTTCGGTCGCCGCACCCCACCGATCCTCGTGGCATTACCGGTCGTCGGGCTGCTGCTCGGCGGAACGGTCGGCTGGTTCATGCGCGAACAGGCCGCCCCGACCGGCCGCGATGGCGCGGTCGTCGGGCAGGCGATGCCCACAGGTGCAGCGCTCGACGCGCTGGCACCGGTCACCCGTGTGCCGGCCGCGCCGAACACGATGATCATCGACCGCGCCACGCTGGTCGGCTACCCCGACGACCTCGGCACGGAGGTGCCGAAGGGTGCGATGGTGCCGCTCACGAATGCCGGCGACTGGCAGCCGGTCGACAGTCGCACGCTGCAGCCGACCACGCCCAGGACGGCACCTCCTTCACCGCCGCTGGTGCCGACGGCGCTGACGGAGGCCATCCCGCCGGGTACGACTCCCAGCACCACGCCGCTCCCCGTGGCGTCCACCACCACGGTGCCCGCCCGCGACCCTGCGCTCGTCGACCCGTGTGTGACCGCCGTCGAGTCACCGTGTGCCGGCGCGCCGGGCGTGGTGCAGTCAGCGACGGCGACCGAGACGGAGCCCGACCCGCTGGTGGTGTCGATGCCCTTCGCCGCCACCGGCGCCTCTGCGGCGATGTGCGGTGCGATCGAGGGTGACAGCGTGCCCGACCCCTTCCTCGATCCGGCGCTGCGTCCGACGATCGCCGTCATCACCAACCAGCCCTCGAGCATCGCCTTCACCGGCCAGTGGGACGACGGCACACCGATCGACAAGCTCACCATGGTCTCGTCCCCCGACCACGAGCAGCAGTGGCAGACCGCCTGGGACACCGACGGCACGCAAGGTTCGATTCTGGCGTGCCTCACCTTGCCGCTCGACGACGTGCGCACGCACTCCTCGGAAGGTCGCGGTTCGCTCGACGTGTCGCTGCTGGCGATCAGCGCCACCGGCCAGGCCCAGTCCGGCGGCCCGGTGACGGTGACGACGCCGCTCGACGGCGAGGATCTGCCCTTCGCCGACCAACTGGTGGTCGGCTCGCTCGGCGAACAGCGTTCGGCGGCCGGCACGTTGGTGCCCACCGTGCACCTGCACTACGCGCTGTTGGCCGATCAACTGGTCCCGCCCGGCACGAGCCTCGATCCACGGACGGCCCGCGTGTTCGCACGACATGAGCTCGTGGAGAACGCCGACTGTGCCGGCTGGGCGAACAACGCCCAGGGCGTCGGCCGGGCGGTGTCGTCGTGGGTGACGACGACCTCCGGGCAGCGCACGGTCAGCGGGCGCATCCGACCCGTCACCGTGGTCGACGCCGACGTCGAGCTGGACCCGACCCTCCCCGGCGGCTGGCAGGGCTTCGCCTGCCTCCATCTGTTCGTCGCCGACGCCGACGGCAACCGCCTCGACCTGGCCATCCGCGGCGCGGAAGTGCGCAGCCCGATGACCGCCACGTACGAGATCGGCGCAGTCGTGGCGGATCTGGCGTTCCCCGAAGGCTGGTCGATCGATGCCACCTGGTCGACACCCGGTGGCGCGTTGTGGTGCGGCCCTGCGACGTGGACGGCGACGGGGACCGGTGCCACGTGCCCGGTGTCGGCGCGGTCGGTGCCCGACGGGGTGGTGCTCACGCTGCAGGCGCGCGACGACACGGGTGAGCAACGGCCGGCGTTCGTCGTCACGGTGCCCATCAACACCGCGTACTGCACGCCGGACGACCCGCTCGCGGCGATCAGCGACGGCTGCAGCACCGGCTTCACCCAGACGGTGAAGATGCCCGTCGATGCGACGGCAGAGCGGTCGATCGCGGTCACGTTGACCGTGTTGCGGACCGCGCTCACGGGCTCGATGCAGACGACCCCGGCCCACGCCTGGCAGGTGGGCGGCACCCAGGCCTTCCTCGGTTGACGGCCAGGGCGCTGACCGCCGATCGGGTGGTCAGCTCGCAGCGAGGGTGGCGGCCAGTTGGTCGGCGAACGACAGCAGCGCACGCCGATCGACGGTGAGCGCGCCGATGCCGTGCTGCGGGCGCAGGACGAGGAAGCGCTCGTCCTCGGCCAGGCGCACGGCAGCACCCGTCTCCGGGAGCACCACGACGTCGCCGGCAGCCGCGTCGTGACGGGCCACCAGCGGCAGCGACGCCGGGGCGCCCACCACCAGACGGACGTCGAGCAGGCCGAGCTGCGGGTTGGTACCGTCGAGTGCGGCGTGCCATGCAGCCAGCACGGAGCCACCCTGCTCGAGCAGTTCGCGCAAGCGTGCCGCCGCCCGGTCGCCCTCGGCCGAGTGCTGCGCGAAGGTCCGCCGGCGAACACGCCACGCGGTGGCGGCGCTCACGACGGCGCCGAGCGAGATGAGCAGCGCGACGGTGACGATCTCGGCGCCCTCGGTCATACGGAGCGAGTGCACCGGCACGGTGTGGAAGTAGTTCAGCGCCAGGCCGGCGACCACCGACGTGGCGATGCCGGCCTGCCACGACAGCAGCGCGGCGACCACTGCGACCGCGGCGAGCAGCAGCGCCACGTTGGCGAGCGCGAGCCCCGCGTTGGAGGACTCGGTCAGCCACGCGATGCCGATCGCCAGCAACGGACCGACGACCAGTGCCATCAATCCGACACGGCTCAACTGCTTCTCGTCCATCGCCCTGTTGTACACCTCCCGGCGGCGCGATGCGTCAGCATGCCCAGGGATCGCCGCCATTGCTGCGGTCAGCACGGCGGCAGGTGATCGCCGGCCCGGGGCCGGGGTACCGTGGACGCATGGAGCGCCCCGCCATCGCCCGCTTCACGCACGTTGCGCTGCCGTGCACCGACATCGACGCCACGATCGCCTGGTACGAGCGGTTCACGCCGTTGCGGTTGCTGGACCGCCGAGAAGACGCCGACGGGTACGGCGCCTGGCTGGGGCAACCCGACATGGTGGACAAGCCGTTCATCATCGTGCTGGTCAGCTTCCATCGTGATCGCCCTGCGGGTCCGCACCCGACACTCGCCCCGTTCGCGCACCTCGGCATCGAACTGCCCGCCCGCGACGACGTGGACGAGGTGGCGGCCCGCGGCCGCGCCGAGGGCTGCCTGGCCTGGGAACCGCAGCAGTGGCCGTACCCGGTGGGCTACGTGTGCGCGCTGACCGATCCGGACGGGAACATGGTGGAGTTCAGCTTCGACCAGGGCGTGTACGCCAAGGTCGCCGAGGTGTGGGGCGGTAGGGCACAGGGCTGAGCCCGTTCAGCCGGGTCGCGAGCACCCGGCGACGGGCGCGCACCCCTTCCGTACACTGCCTCCATGCCGCCCCGCACCCCGCCGCCCTCGCTGCAGCTGGCGTGGCTCGACGGTGAGGCGGTGGCATGGCAGCCCGGGCGCGGTGTGTATGGCGGCAACCTGCACAGCGAGGTGGCCAAGACCGCTCGCCGTCCGACGATGAACTACGCCGGCTCCACCCGCGTGGTGCCGTTCTCGCTACCCGACGGACGGGTCAACGTGATGGTGCAGCGGCTCGACCCGGACACGCTGGCAGCGCTCGGCGAGCTCGACGCACTGCACGACGGCATCAGCCCGTCGGTGGCCTGGTTCGGGGCGATGCACCGTTACGCGTCCGAACTGGTCGAACGCGGGCGGGTGTTGCCGATGGTCACCCACCTCACCGGCCGCTGGTGGCATGCCGAGTGGCAACCGCTCGCCACCGATGTGGAGGCCGCCCGCACCCTGTTCGACGCGATGCCGCCCGCCGTCGCGGCAGCCGGCACGCCGGTCGACCCGCAGGCAGTGCTGTACTCGATGGTCGATCGGGTCACTCGCCTGTCACTCGGGTACCGGGCCTGGACCGCCGTGCTCAACGAGATGCGCACGGTTGCGGCTCGCGCCACGCGACTCGTCACCCGAGCAATGGTGGCGCAACACGGGCAGTTCGAGGCTCCCGAGGAACTGCACGAGGCGATCGCGCACATCCGCAACGAACTGTCGGCGATGAGCCGTCGCGCGGACGGCGAGCCGATCCTCCGCGCCCGCCTGCGCCTCGGGCTGCCCGACAACGCGCCGGCCGAGGACGGCGACGACGACGGCTCGTCCGACTGGCCGCTCACGCTCGAGATCGTCGACGTCGACGATCGCAGCCGCTGGTGCACCCGGGCCGACGTGCGGCTCACGGCCCCGACCGCGCGCACCGTCGCCCGCGATGAACGCTTCATCCCCGTACTGCGCCGCCGCACCGAGGAGGCCGTCGATGCCATTGCCGCCGCCGTGCCCGAGCTGGCCGAGTGGCTGGCCGAGGACCGCGACACGGTCTCCGTCGACGACGCGGCGGCCACGCTCGAGGCCATCGACGTGCTCGCGGCGATCGGCATCGAGCTGGTGGCACCCGAGCAACTCGTGCGCCGCCGGCCCACCGGCCGCATCGTCGCCCAACCGAAGGACGGCGAGGCGAGGGGCCGCTTCGGCGCCACGGCGCTCGTGCACTGGGATGCCGTCGTCGACGACACACCCGTGCCGGAGGACGTGCTGCGCCGCGCCGCGGAGGACGGCGCCAACCTCATCCAGGTGGGTGGACGCTGGGTGCAGCTCGACCGAGCCGAGGCACGTCGTGCACTGGCTCGGGTCAACGAGCACCGCGGCCAGGAGATGACCGCGCTCGAGCTGTTGGCACTGGCCGCCGAGCTGGAGCGCGAACTCGAACTGGCCGGCATGCCGCCCGACACCACCGACTCGCAGACCGTCGAGGCCAGCGGCTGGGTGCGCGATCTCCTCGACGGCCTGCCCGAGACCGAGATCGAAGAAGGCGTCGTTCCGCCGGGATTCACCGCCACGTTGCGGCCGTACCAGCGGCGCGGGCTGGGCTGGCTGCAGTTCCTGCACCAGTTGGGCCTCGGCGGCTGCCTGGCCGACGACATGGGTCTCGGCAAGACGCCCACCACGCTCGCCCACCTGGCCGGCATCCCGGGCCCGCACCTGGTGGTGTGCCCCCTGTCGGTGGTGCGCAACTGGGAATCGGAGACGGCGCGCTTCGCACCCTTCCTTCGCGTGATGGTGCACCACGGCACCGGCCGTGCCGCCGACGCCGCGTTCCTTCGACGCGTGGCCGAGCACGACATCGTCGTCACCACCTATCAGGTGGCGGCGAAGGACATCGGCGTGCTGCAACAGGTCGACTGGGCCACGCTCGTGATGGACGAGGCACAGGCGGTGAAGAACCCCAACACCCATACGGCCCGCGCCATGCGCGCCGTGCCGGCGGGGCAACGCATCGCGCTCACCGGCACGCCGGTCGAGAACCGCCTGGCCGAGCTGTGGTCCATCTTCCACATCGTCACTCCGGGTCTGTTGGGCACGTATGCGCAGTTCCGCGATCGCTTCGCTCAACCGATCGAGAAGCAGCACGACGCCGCGGCGACGGCTGCGTTGCGCACGCTCACCGCACCGTTCCTGCTGCGCCGCACGAAGGCCGACAAGTCGCTCGTGCCCGACCTTCCGAGCAAGGTCGAGCAGATCGCCTGGGCGACGCTCACCCGCGAGCAGGCACACCTGTATCAGGCGGTGGTCGACCAGTTGCTGCAGGACGCCGACGCCGCGGAGGGCATGAAACGCCGCGGGCTGGTGCTGGCGGCACTCACCCGGCTGAAGCAGATCTGCAACCACCCCGCCCACGCGTTGGGTGACGGCTCGAAGCTCGCCGGACGGTCGGGCAAGCTGCACCGCTTCGACGAAGTGGTCACCGATCTGCTCGACGCCGGCGAGCAGGCTTTGGTGTTCACGCAGTTCCGCCAGATGGGCGACCTGCTGCAGCAGCACCTGCACGAACGTTTCGGCCAGCAGGTGCCGTTCCTGCACGGTGGCGTGCCGAAGCACGGGCGCGACCGGATGGTGGCGCAGTTCCAGTCGGGCGACGCGCCCTCACCGCTGCTGCTGGTGTCGCTGAAGGCGGGCGGCACGGGCCTGAACCTCACCGCCGCCAGCCAGGTGGTGCACTACGACCGCTGGTGGAACCCGGCGGTCGAGGACCAGGCCACCGACCGTGCCTGGCGCATCGGCCAGGAGCGCACGGTGTTCGTGCACAAGCTGGTGTGCGAGGGCACGGTGGAGGAGCGCATCGACCAGCTGATCAACGACAAGCGGCGACTCGCCGACGCGGTGGTGGGCACCACCGGCGAGGCCTGGCTCAGCGAACTGAGCACGGACGCACTGCGCGACCTCGTGGTGCTCGATCACTCCAAGGTGCGCGGATCGTGAGCATCGTCGTCGTCCCCGGGCAGTTCCACGCCGCGCCGCACCCGGCGGGAAAGCTGGCCAGCACGCTGCTGTCGGTGCAGGTGGCCGGCATCGCCGACCCCGGCCGGTTCCGGCGCGGCAAGCGCTACGTCACCGAGCACGCCGTGCACCGCCTGGAGATCGAACCGGGCACACTCACCGCCACCGTGTCGGGCAGCGAACCGCGGCCGTACCGCGTCGTGGTCAGCTGCAACCTCATCCCCGCACCGGAATCCACTGCGGCCGACGCGCTGCGGCTGCAGTTGGCCCGCCTGACGCCCGACGCCTCCGACATGTTCGCATCGTGCACGTGCATGGACGACGACGACTTCTGCAAGCACGTCGTCGCTGCGTTGTTGGCCCTTTCGGGCGAATTGGTCAACCGGCCCGAGCTGCTGGTGCAGTGGCGCTGCGCCCCTGCCGGCGAAGCGGTGCGCACCAAGGTCGGCTCGCGAGCGCGCCCCGCCGGCGAGCGCCACCTCCGCCTCGCGCCCCCGCTCGCCGAGCGCGCGGCCGAGACGTCACCGTGGGAGACCCAGGAGTGGCGTTCGTTCCTCGGCGCGATGCCGCCGGCACCACCGGAGGCGCCCGCAGCACCCGTGTCGATCGGGCGCGCGATGGTCGGCGCCATCGACCTCGCAACGATCGTGCGCGACGCGCTGGCGACGTTGCGCGGTGACGACCCGGATCAGCCGGGCACCATCCCGTAGACGTGCGTCGGCCGCAGTCGCACCACCAGGCGGCGGTCGTTCACCATCGCGGTGCGGTACTGGTCCCAGTCAGGGTGCTCCCCACCGACGGATCGGTAGAGCGCGACCAGCTCCTCGACGGTGTCGTCGTGCGGGTCAGCGGCGATCGGCGACAGGTCGGCGTCGCCCTCGAACACGGCGTACGCCCAGAAATCCGGGCGGGCGACGTGGAGCGACACGCGGGGGTCGCGGACCATGTTGTGGTACTTCGCGCGTGTGGACGTCACCGACACGCGGAACAGGTCGTCCGTGCCCAGGTGGTACGTGATGTTGGACAGCTGTGGACGACCGTCACGCTTCTGCGTGGTGAGCACACCGTTGCGCAAGGGAAGTGCGAACTCGAGTGCCTTCGCGAAGTCCATGCGGGGGACCATAGCCCCGGGTCCTGAAATTGACGGCGATGTAGGAACTATTGAAAGGGGTCAGCTGCCGAGCCGCTTGCCACCGAAGACGGTGACCTCCTGGCGCAGCGGCACCAGGTCGCGGCGCGGGGCGCGACGCTCGGCCTCTGCGAGGGCCACGGCGGCCAGGGCGCGCAGCTCGTCGTTCTCGGCGCGCAGACGGTCAACCTCTGCCTCCAACGCCATCACACGGCGGATGCCCTCCAGGTTCATGCCTTCGGCCGCCAGTTCGCTGATGCGGCGCAGGCGCTCGATGTCGACGTCGCTGTAGCGGCGGTTGCCGCCCTGCGTGCGCGCCGGCTGCACCAGGCCGCGGCGCTCGTAGATGCGCAGGGTCTGCGGGTGCATGCCCGCCAACTCCGCAGCGACGGAGATGACGTACACGGCATGAGTGCGCGATCGCATGTGTCAGCCCTCCATGTCCTTCCTGGGGGACACGGTAGTCGCCGCCGCGAACGCCTCGACAGCGGCTCGTTGCTCGGCGGTGAGTTGGGCGGGCACCTGCACCTCGACGGTGACGATCAGGTCGCCGGTGTGTTTGTTGGTGGCGATGCCCTTGCCGCGCACGCGATGGCGGCTGCCGGAGGCGGTGCCCTGCTTCAGCCGCAGGGTGACCCGCGGGCCGTCGAGGGTGGGCACGTCGACGTCGCCGCCCAATGCGGCCTCGGCGAAGGTGACCGGAAGGCGCAGCGTGAGGTCGTCGCCCGCGCGCCCGAACAACGGGTGCGGCTGCACCCGGCATTCGACGATCAGGTCGCCGGCCGGACCACCGTGGCGGCCGGGACTGCCCCGGCCGCGGAGGCGGATCTTCTGGCCGTCGGCCACGCCGGCGGGAATGCGCGCCTGCACTTCACGCGGGCGGTGCTCGACGCCGTTGCCGCGGCAGGTGGGGCAGGGGTGCTCGATGACGACGCCGGCACCGCCGCACTGGCGGCACGGCTGGCTGAAGGAGAAGTAGCCCTGGTTGTCGTCGACGACGCCACGGCCGCCGCACAGTGAGCACACCTTCGGCTGGGTGCCTGGCTTGGCGCCGGTGCCCGCGCACGTGCCGCACTGCGCGTCGGCGGTGAGGTGCAACGTGGTGGTGAGCCCTTTCGCGGCGTCGACGAATGCGAGCGTGAGCGTCGCCTCCACGTCGCCCCCGCGCATCGGCCCGACGCCGCCACCGCGACGACCGCCCTGGCGGCCGAACATCTGGCCGAGCAGGTCGCCCAGCCCGTCGCCGGACACGTTGAAGTTGAACCCACCCGGTCCGCCGGGGGCTCCGGGCCCATACCCGGCCGAGCCGGGTCCGAGCCGGCGGACCTCGTCGTACTCCTTGCGCTTCGTCTCGTCGCCGAGCACGTCGTACGCGGCGGAGACCTCCTTGAAGCGGTCCTCGGCCGCGGCGTCCCCGGGGTGCGTGTCAGGGTGGCTCTCGCGCGCGAGCTTGCGGTACGCCTTCGTGATCTCCTTCGCCGTGGCGTCAGCCGCCACGTCGAGCACCTTGTAGTAGTCCTTCTCGAACCACTCCCGTTGCGCTGCCATCAGTCACCTCCTCAGCGATGCATGCACGTCCCGCGTGACGGCTCGCAGAACTTCAGTTCTGCGGGCCGTGCCGCGGAGGCCGTTCAGCCGCGGACCTTCACCATCGCGGGGCGCAGAACCTTGCCCTTCCAGGTGTAACCGCTGCGCAGCACTTCGCTGACCACCGGCTCACCGTCGCCGGGCTCGTGGAGCACGGCCTCGGCGAGGTTCGGGTCGAACGGGCGGTCCTGGATGTCGATGCTCTCGAGCCCCATCTTGCGCAGCTGCCCGAGCAACAGGTTGAACAGCGGCTCGATCTCGGCGGGGTGTTGCAGGAACGCTGCCTCGCACGCGTCGAGCACCGGCAGCAGCTCCTCGGCCATCTTGCCGGTGGCCGACTGCACGTCGTGCGCGGACTGGGTGGCGACCCGCTTGCGGTAGTTGTCGAAGTCGGCCTGCAGGCGGAGCGCGATGTCCTTGAAGGAGTCGCGCTCCGCGAGCAATGCCGCGACATCGTGTTCGACGGCTTCCTCGGCGGCGGCCGCGGCCGCTGCCTCCTCCTGCTCGATGATCGGCCGCAGCCGGGTCATCTCGCTGGTGAGGTCGGGGTCGAGCGCCACCTCATCGGGGTGCAGTGCCGCCGGGTCGAAATCGTCCGGTGGGTTGGTGCCGGTGGTGTCGTCGCTCATCGCGGCGGCCTCACTGCTCGTCGACGATCTCGGCGTCGATGATCTCGTCATCGCCGCCGTTGTTGGTGGTCTGACCGCTGGCCGAGGTGCCGGCCGCGTTGTCCTGCGCCGCCTTCTCGTACAGCTGCTGGCTGAACGCCTGGCTGGCGCCCATCAGCTTCTCGTGGGCCGCCTTGATGGCGTCCATGTCGTTGCCGTTGAGCGCGGTCTTCAGGTCGTCCAGCGGACCCTGGACCGTGGCGCGCTGTGCGTCGTCCACCTTGTCGGCGTTGTCGCGCAGCACCTTCTCCATCTGGTACACGA
>JBMOGW010000118.1:0-10858 GCA_049318165.1 Ilumatobacteraceae bacterium | reverse complement strand
GATCCTCGCGTGTCGAACGTGTGTTCGCAAGACCCTTCTGCGTCGACCGCCGCTCACCGCCGTAGAGTCGCAGCGTGTCAGAGGTGGAACCCGCCCGGATCGAGTCACTCGACGACCCGAGGATCAGCGACTACGTCGGTCTGCGCGACCGCAAGGAGAGCGACGACTTCCTCATCGCCGAGAGCGCCATCGTCGTCGAACGGCTGATGACGTCGCGCTTCTCCATCCGCTCGTACTTCTTCACGCCCAAGGGCTGGGAGCGGATGAAGGACGCGGTCATCGAGAACCCGCGCTACGCACCGGTGTACATCGCCGAGCCCGAGGTGATGGAAGCCGTCACCGGATTCGACCTGCACCGCGGCATCCTCGCCTCGGCCAGCCGGCGCGGGTGGCCGACGCTGCCCGACGTGGTGGGCCGGGCGACCCGGTTGATCGTGCTCGAAGGCTCCAACGACCACGAGAACATCGGGGTGGTGGCCCGGTCCGCCCGTGCGCTGGGTTTCGACGGGATGCTGCTGTCGCCGAACTGCGCCGACCCCTATTACCGGCGTTGCATCCGCGTGTCGATGGGCGAGATCCTGCACCTGCCGATCACCCGTGTCGCGAACTGGCCCGACGGTCTCGCCTACCTGGTGAAGCAGGGCTTCGAACTGTGGGCGCTCACGCCCGACGCCGGGGCCGAGAGCCTGTTCCGCATGGGCATGCCCGAGAAGGTGGCGTTGGTGGCGGGCGCCGAGGGGCCGGGCCTCACGGCAGAGGCCAAGGCGCGCACGCACTACGACGTGCGCATCCCGATGCACCACGGCGTCGACTCGTTGAACCTCGGTCACGCACTCGCCATCGCGATGGCGGCCGTGTCACCCGCCGTCAGCGACTGACGCGCTCGGGTCCGGGGCGGGCACCTCGACCGGCCGGCGATCGGGCACGCCCACCACCATGCCCAGTACGAGGCCGATGACCACACCGATGGCCCCGCCGCCGATCACGTCGAGCGGGTTGTGTGCGCCCAGGTACACGCGGGCGACCGAGTTGAGCACGGCGATGCAGACGGGTGCCCACTTCCAACGGCCAGGCAGGTAGGGCCACACCAATGTCGCGACACCCCACGCGATGACCGCGTGGCCGGACACGTACGACAGGCCCTGCATCGGCACGTCGCGGAAGTGTCCGCACGACGTGTCGCCGTTGCAGATCGACGTACCCGGGCGTTGACGTTCGACCAATTGCTTCACGATCTGCTTCTCGACGAACAACTTCACCGGCATCAGCAACACGAGTGCCACCGCCAGCCGCCACTTGCGGAACCACAGCGCCACGACCGCCACACCGGCGGGCACCAGCAACAGACCCGCCAACTGGAACACCCACATCGGCGCCTTGAGGAAGTCGGGGAGGCCGTTGATGCCGTGGAAGATGGCCTGCTCCCAGCCGGGCACCTCGCCGGTGTTGGCGATGAGGCCGGACACGAGCACCACCACCAGCGCCACGCCCAGGGCGATCCACCAGTCGGGCCGCCGCCACGGATGCACGTAGGTCGCATGGGCGGGTGCCGCCGTGGACGACGGGCTCATGCGGTCGCTCCCGCTCGACTGGCGAAGTGGTCGCGCAGGCGACCGAACAGTTCGACGGTGCCGAGTCCGGTGAGCACACCGAAGGCCCAGCCGCCCACCACGTCGGCGGGGAGGTGCACCCCGTGCACGATGCGGCCGACACCCACCAGCACCGGCAGCAACACCAGCACCGGTCGCCACTTGCGCGGCAGCACGGTCATGGCGATGACCGCGGTGCACGCCGCCACGGCCGAGTGGCCGGAGATGAAGCCCAACCCGGTGCCACTTCCCTCGCGCACGTCGATGTTCGGCAGGTACTGCAGCGGTCGACCGCGCTGCACCACTTCCTTCACGCCCTTCGCCGCGAACCAGGTGAAGATGCCACCGACGAGCGACGCTGCCGCCGTCCACCAGTCGCGCTTCCACACGATCATCACCACGGCGAACCCGATGGGTGCGACGACGGTGCCCAGTTGCATGAACGGCCACAGCGTGTGCGCCACCCAGTCGGGGGCACTGTTGAACCACGTGGTGAGGTCGAGCTCGCGCTGGGGCAAGGGATCCTGCTTGGCCACCGCGCTCGCGACGACGAAGACGAATGTGGCGCCACCGGCGATGCGCCACGGGTGGTCGAAGTGCAGCGCGGCCGTCATGGGCCGCCAGTTCAGCACAAACGCTCCTCCACGACTCACTACAGTCAGCCAACGACGAAGCGACCGCCGCCCGATTCACCGCGAGGACTGATGACCGACACCACCGCCGACCGCGTCGAGCCCGAACACACCGACGTCACCGGCTCTGGCCGCACCCAGGAGTCCTCGGTCTCGTACGAGCGCTCACCGCGCGACGTCCTGCGACTGGTGGCCTTCGGCGTCACCGCGCTCGTGCTCACGCTCGTCACCCGCTACGCCCGCAACTCCATCAGCGGCTTCGAGCGCGACATCATCGCCCTGCTCGACTTCCTGCCGAAGAGCATCCAGCGCATCCTCAACGGCACGATGCAGATCTTCGTGGTGTTGCTCGGCCTCGTCGTGTTGGCCGTGCCGATCATCCGCAAGAACTGGCGACTCCTCGGGTACCTCGTGCTCGGCAACATGTTGGCCTTCGGGCTGATGTCGCTCATCGAGGGCTTCGTCGACCGCAACGAGTCGAACACGCTCGGCGCCATCATCGACCAGCGCAAGGGCGTGAACTCCGAGGTCTTCCCCTCTGCCATCACCATCGCCCAACTCACGGCCAGCTTCATCATCCTCGGCGTGTTCGTGCCGACGCGTTGGCGCAGGGCCGGTGGCATCGCGCTCGGCGGACTCGTCGTCATCCGTCTGCTCATCAGCGCCGTGTTCCCGATCAACGTGTTCATCGCCTTGCCGGTCGGCGCCGCCATCGGCGCCGGCATCCTGTTCGCGCTCGGCCGACCCGACCGCCGGCCGACGCTCGACGGTGTGCGCGCGGCACTGGTCGACTCCGGCCTTCCGGTCGCCTCGGTGCGCAAGGCCAAGGTCGACGCCCGCGGCAGCACCCCCTACTTCGCCACACTCGAGGACGGACAGGGCGTGTTCGTGAAGGTGCTCGGTGAGGAGGAGCGCTCGGCCGACCTGTTGTTCCGCGTGTACCGCTTCCTCCGCCTGAAGAACGTCGGTGACGACCGTCCGTTCTCCAGCCTCCGTCGCACCGTCGAGCACGAAGCGCTCGTGTCGCTGTACGCACGCGACGTCGGCGTGCTCACCCCGCGCATGCGCGGTGTGGTCGACGTCGGCTCGGGCAGCATGCTGCTGGCTCAGGACATGATCGACGGCAAGTCGCTCGACGCGCTCGCCGACGACGAGGTCACCGACGACATCATGCGCGACACGTGGCGGCAGATCGCCCTGCTGCGCAAGCACCGCATCGCCCACCGCGACCTGCGCCGCGCCAACGTGTTCATCGCCGCCGACGGCAACCCGTGGATGATCGACTTCGGCTTCTCCGAGCTCGCCGCGAGCGACACCCTGCTGTCGGCCGACGTGGCCCAGATGCTGGCCTCGTTCGCCGTGGTCGCCTCGCCGGAGCGCACCGTCGCGTGCGCGGTGGAAGTGCTCGGTCAGGAGGCTGTGGCCACGGCCCTTCCCCGACTGCAGATGCCGGCACTCAGCGGCGCCACGCAGACCGCGCTCAAGCACCAGAAGGGCCGACTCGAGGCACTGCAGCAGGCCGTGGTCGACCAGTGCCAGGTGGACCACGTCGAGTACGAGCCGCTCGTCCGCGTGAAGGGCAAGACGATCTTCATGATCGTCGTGCTCGCCATCGCGACGTGGGTGCTCATCCCGCAGTTCGCCGATCTGCCGAGCATCGTCGACCAGGTGAAGGAAGCCAACTGGGGCTGGTTCCCGTTGGTGCTGCTCATGTCGGCGGTCACCTACGTGGGCGCCACGTTCAGCCTCACCGGGGCGATCCCCAACCACCTTCCCGCGTTCCCCACCTTCGCCACCCAGGTGGGCTCGTCGTTCTGCAGCAAGCTCGCGCCGGCCGGCCTCGGCGGCATGGCACTGAACGTCCGCTACCTGCAGAAGCAGGGCGTCGACGAGCCGGTCGCCGTGTCAGGCGTCGGCCTCAACTCCGCCGCGGGCCTGGTGGGCCACGTGTCGCTGATCCTCATCTTCCTGCTGTGGGCGGGCAAGGACGCGTTCGGTGGGTTCAGCCTCCCCGACCCGAAGTGGATTCTCGTCGGCGTCGGCGTCGCCGTGCTGCTGGCGGTCATCGGCATGCTCATCCCGGCCACCCGAACGCTCATCGTCGGCAAGCTCGTGCCCATCCTGAAGCGGGCCGAGCACGGCATGGCCGACGTGTTCAAGCGTCCGGGCAAGCTCGCGGTGCTGCTGCTCGGCTCGATCATCGTCACGCTGAGCTACCTGCTGGGCGTGTACTTCGCCACCCAGGCGTTCGGCGGCGGACTGCCGCTCGCCACGGTCGGCGCGGTCTACCTGGCCGGTGCGGCCATCGCCACGGCAGCACCCACTCCCGGCGGCCTCGGCGCGATGGAAGCGGCGCTCATCGCCGGTCTCGTCGCCGCCGGCATGGACAACGCCACCGCGGTTCCTGCGGTGTTCATGTTCCGGCTCGCGACGTTCTGGTTGCCCATCCTCCCGGGCTGGATCAGCTTCATGTGGCTGCAGCGCAAGGAGTACATCTGATGCACGCCGGGTCGGCCCTGGCAGACCCGGCACCGGCTCAGTAGGTTGCCGCCGTGGACCCCGAAGTACTGCAGACCCTCGTCCTCGTCGTCACCATTGCGGCGCTGAGCCCGTTCATCTCCGACCTGGCGAAGAAGTGGCTGCGGCTGCCCGGCGTGGTCATCGAGATTCTGCTGGGCATCGTCATCGGGCCCCACGTGCTGGGGTGGGCCCAACTGAACGAGATCATCTCCGTGCTCGCCGAACTGGGCCTGGTGTTCCTCATCTTCCTGGCCGGCTTCGAGATCGACCTGCAACAGGTGAAGGGCCGGCCGGTGAAACTGGCGGTCACCGGTTGGCTGGTGTCGTTGGTGCTGGGCACCGCGGTCGCTGTCGCGCTGTACTCGCTGGGTGTCACCGTGAGCATCCGGTTCGTCGCCATCGCGCTCACCACCACGGCCATCGGCACACTGCTGCCCATCCTGGGTGATGCCGGCATCCTGCCCACCCGGTTCGGCACCTACGTCCTCGCCGGCGGCGCGATGGGCGAACTGGGGCCCATCGTGGCCATCAGCATCGCCCTGACCTCCGACGCGCCAGGACGCACGGCGTTCGTCATCGCCGGCTTCGGTGCGGTCGCCGTGATCGCTGCGATCATCGCCACCCGGCCCGCCCCACCCCGGGCGGTGCGGCTGATCACCACCACGTTGCACTCGAGCGCCCAGTTGGGCGTGCGACTCGCGGTGCTGCTGTGCGTGCTGCTGGTGTGGATCGCGAGTCGGTTCGACCTCGACGTGCTGCTCGGGGCGTTCGCCGCCGGCATGATCGCGCGCATCTTCCTGGTGTCGCAGTCGGAGGCCGTCATCGGCGGACTCGACGACACCGGCATCGGGCGTTCCGTCGACCAGAGCGAGTTCTCGAAGGTGAACCATCGCCACGAGGTGCAGACCCGCCTCGAATCGATGGGCTTCGGCTTCTTCATCCCGTTGTTCTTCGTCATCAGCGGCGTGAAGTTCGACCTGGGGGCGTTGGCCCACGTCGGCACGCTGCTGAAGGTGCCGATGTTCCTCGTGCTGTTCCTGGTGGTGCGCGGGCTACCGGCGCTGCTGTATCGACACGACCTGCCCAGCCAGAGCATGCGAGCACTCGGCGTCCTGCAATCCGCAGGACTTCCGCTGCTGGTGGTCATCACCGGGCTGGGAGTCGAGAGCGGGCAGATGCGCAGCGACAACGCCGCCGCGTTGGTGGGTGCCGGCCTGCTCTCGGTGATCATCTTCCCCATCGTCGGGCTCGCGATGCACGCCAAGGCGCCGGCGCAGGCTGACACGCCAACGGTCGCCCCACACCACGCCTGACCAGACGGCGACCGCCGCGCACGTTCATCCCCAACCGACGGAACCCCTAGGGTCGGGCCATGGCAACCACGAAGTTGACGCTGCACGAGATGGAGCAACACGCCCCCGACCGCGAGGTGCCGAAGGCCAAGGACTACGAGGCCGAACTGGTCCGTCTGCAGATCGAGATGCTCAAGGTGCAGCAGTGGGCCCAGGCCACCGGCGCCAAGGTGTGCATCCTGTTCGAGGGACGCGACGCCGCCGGCAAGGGCGGCGCCATCCGTCGCTTCACCGAACACACCAACCCGCGCAGTGCGCGAGTGGTCGCGCTCCCGAAACCGTCCGACGTCGAGCGCACGCAGTGGTACTTCCAGCGTTACGTCGCCCACCTGCCGTCGGCCGGTGAGATCGTGTTCTTCGACCGCAGTTGGTACAACCGCGCCGTCGTGGAACCAGTGATGGGCTACTGCACCACGAAGCAGCGCGACGAGTTCTTCGAGCAGGTGCCCGGGTTCGAACAGCAACTGGTCGACTCGGGCATCCGCCTGTTCAAGCTGTGGTTCACCGTCTCGCAGGGCGAGCAGCTGCGTCGATTCGAGGGGCGCTCCGAGGACCCGTTGAAGCAGTGGAAGCTGAGCCCGAACGACGAGGCGTCGGTGACGAAGTTCGCCGAGTACGGCAAGGCCCGCGATCGCATGATGCGGCTCAGCGACACACGCCACGCACCGTGGACCATCGTCAACTCGAACGTGAAGAAGCTGGCCCGGCTCGAGGCCATGCGTCACGTGCTGCACGAGTTGCCCTACGACCACAAGGACACCGACATCGTCACCAAGGCCGACCCCAGGGTGGTCCAGCCCGCCGCGGCACTCACACGCCGGCGGTGACCCCACCATCCACGCCCCACAGCGCGCCGGTCACGTACGACGCGGCGTCGCTGGCGAGGAACAACGCGACCTGCGCGATCTCCTCCGGCTGCGCGCCGCGCCCGATGGGCACGCCGGCGCCCGGATCCTCGTAGACACTGATCCCGTCCGCCGCCAGCCGTGCCGCGTGCGCGTCGTTGAACGACGTCAGCACCAGGCCGGGGGCGATGGCGTTGATGCGGATGCCGTCGGCCGCGTGGTCAAGCGCCATGCCGCGGGTGAGCTGCGCGATGGCGCCCTTCGTGGCCGAGTAGATCGACAGGTAGCGCTCGGCGATGATCGCGTTCGCGGAGCTCATGTTGACGATGGCGCCACCCCCACCCTGGGCCTGCATCGCGCGGATCGCATGGCGGCACCCGTGCAGCACCCCGCCGACGTTCACCTGGAAGCTGCGCTGGAACTTGTCGACCGCGTCGTCGTCGGTCACCAGACCGGGAAGGTTCACGGCGGCGTTGTTGACCATCACGTCCAGCCGGCCGAAGCGCTCGACCGCTGCCGCCACGAGCGCCGCGACCGCCGGGTCGCTCGAGACGTCGACCTGCACGGCGAACGCCACGCCGCCCGCGGCCTCGACCGCCTCGACCGTGCGTGCCGCGGCATCGCCGTCGATGTCGCCGACCACCACCTTGGCGCCGGCGGCGGCGAACGTGGTGGCGATGGCACGGCCGATGCCGTTGCCTGCGCCGGTGACGACGGCGATGCGATCGCGCAGCTGCATGCCGCCGACCGTAGACCTGACCGGCTCGCCAAGTGCGCCCATCACGGTCACTCGGCGCTCCCCGTGGGCGATAACGAGTGTTTCAGGTGCCCCGTGGCGCACGAAACACTCGTTATCGCTGACACCCCATCGTGGAGACGAGGGGAATCGAACCCCTGACATCCACCTTGCAAAGGTGGCGCTCTACCAATTGAGCTACGTCCCCGTGGCGGACCTCACGATACCGGGTCGCGCCGGACCTCGTACCCGCCCTCGGCGAGCATCGCCATGAAGTGGTGCAGGCCGAGGGTGAACGCCTCACGCTCCTCACGTACGGCCTGTGCGGGCGGCAGGTCGTCGCCGTGGAGGAAGCGTGCCGGGTCGTCGAACACGAAGCACGGGGTGTCGGGCAGCTTCGCCACTCGGGTGGCCAGCATCGCTCGGTAGGCCCACACGTTCTCGTAGCAGAACCGGCGGACACCCACGTCGTAGAGACGGTTCGTGGTGCCCAGCACGTCGAGGCGGCCGGTGCCGAACGGCACGCCCTGCACCATTGCACCCTGCGGCGTACGCACCAACACGTGGTCCTTGGCGTGCACCCGCGCGATGAAGGGCGCCATCGCATCGAGCGCGTCGAACGGGTCCTCCCCCACCATCTGACTGTTGCCGTAGTCGTAGAGCGCGCGCACCGACGGGTGGTCGACCGAGGCGAGGATGTCGGCCAGCACCGGGCCGGTGAAGTCCTCGTGGTTCTCGAGCACCACCAGCACTCCGGCGTCCTCGGCGATCGGCGCGATGGTGCGCAGGTCGTGCTTGGTCCAACTCACCACGTCGGCGAGCGGTGCCGAGTACTTCGTGTAGGTGCGCAGGGTGTCGGCGCCGACGCGTCGGGCCACGTCGATCATCCGCGTCATGTGCTCGACCCCGGTGTCGCTGGTGTCCAGTTCCACCTTCAGGCCGAGCCGTTGCGCGGCGACGCGCACGGTGTGGAGATGGTCGGGCGTCGTCCCGCACAGGTCGCGGAAGCCGGGCCCGTTGGCGGAGATGTTGACGCCCGTGAACCCGCGCGCCGCCATCTCCTCCATGTACGAGAACACGTCGTACCCCGTGGTCTCGCGATAGCGCAGGTGGAAGCGCATCGAGAACGAGTGGACGTGCAACTCGATCGGCTTCACGGTGCCGGCGACTGCTGCCGGATCGGGCTGGTTCACCATGCGCTCAGCAACTCCAGTTCTGCGTCGAGAGCCCGGGCGTAGCGCGCCGACACGTCGGGCAGCGAGGTGCGCAGGCGATGCGATCGCCACAGACAGTACGCCGCGATGCGGTGGTGCCACGCGCTGCCCACCGCCCGATAGCGCTCCACGACCACCGAATCCGGATACGCGTCCAGGAAGCGCTCCCGCACCACCCGCGAGTGCGGCGGCGCCGCGTACAGCACCATCATCGCGGGCGACAAGAAGCAGGCCACGTCCTCCACCGGGTCGCCGAGGCCGGGGCACTGCCAGTCGATCAGCACGAGACCATCGCGGCTGCGCACCAGGTTGCCGGGACCGCAATCGGTGTGCACCAGCGACGGACGACGCACGGGCTCCGGTGCCGGCATCGCCGGGCGCAGCTCGAGCAGGCGCCGACGCGCGGCACCGAGGGGCACATCGTCGGCGGGCACGTCGGCGATCACCTCGCCCGCGCGCGCCAGGGCTGATGCCGCGTCCTGGTGCAACGACCGGAGCGGCGGCGGCTCGAGTGCGTGCACCCGGTGCAGCAGCCGTGCGACGTCGGCCACGCCGCGCACCCACTGCGTGCCGGCGACGTAGTCGTACACCACCACCGCCCCGGATTCGCCCGGCACCGCCGGCGTGTACGACCTGAGCTCCGGTGCGATCCCGGTGCCGACCAGATGCGCCAGCACCGTGGCCTCGTGGTCGGGCAGGTTCGGGTACATCGGGTTCGGCTCCGGAGGCGCCCCCGAGTAGCGCTTCTCGATCAGCGTCGACCGTCCGCGGCGCACCTTCCACACCTCGTTCGTGTAGCCCCCCGCCAACAGTGTGCGCTGCCCGTCCCCGACGTTCGAACTGGTCACGCGCCGCAATGTAGTGCCGCGGGCACCGCGTTCTCACGGTGCTGACCGTCCAACTCGTCAGCCGCTGAGCGCCGCTTCGTAGGCTCGGCGAATGGCTCGCATCAAGTTCGGCACCTTCCTCGCCCCGCACCACCCGATCGGCGAGAGCCCCACGCTGCAGTTCCAGCGCGACCTCGACCTCGCCGCTCACCTCGACCGGCTCGGCTACGACGAGTTCTGGGTGGGCGAACACCACTCCACCGGCTGGGAGATGATCGCCAGCCCCGAGATGTTCCTCGCCGGTGCGGCGATGGTGACCCACCGCATCAAGCTCGGCACGGGCGTCGTGTCGCTGCCCTACCACCACCCGTTCAACGTGGCGCAGCGCATGGTGCAGCTCGACCACATGAGCGGTGGCCGAGCGATGTTCGGCACCGGCCCGGGTGCGCTGCCGAGCGACGCGCGCATGCTGAACATCGATCCGATGACCCAGCGCGACCGCCAGGACGAAGCGCTCGGTGTGATCGTCCGGCTGATGCGCGGCGAGCGCTTCTCGTACGAGTGCGACTGGTTCACGCTCAACGACGCCGGCCTGCAGATCCTGCCGCTCCAGGACGACATGCCGATGGTGACGGCGAGCAGCATCTCGCCGTCGGGCATGACCATCGCCGGCAAGTACGGCATCGGCGTGCTGAGCATCGCGTCGAACAGCAGCGAGGGCATCCAAGCGCTGCCCACCCAATGGCAGTTCGCCGAGGACTCCGCCGCGAAGCACGGCCAGACCGTCGACCGCGCCAACTGGCGCGTGATGATGAGCTGGCACATCGCCGAGACCCGCGAGCAGGCCAAGCAGGAGTCGATCCTCGGACTGCAGAAGTGGCACAACGAGTACAACGTGAAGGTCCTCGGGCGGCCCGGTGCGCAGTGGGTGGACGACCCCGAGGTGCTGTTCAACCAGGTCGCCTCGGGCGGTGCCGAAGGTGGCGGCGCGGCCGTCATCGGCACGCCCGACGACTTGATCGCAGCCATTCAGCAGCTGCAGGAGACCACCGGCGGTTTCGGTGTGGTGCTCGGCTTCGCCAACGACTGGGCGAACATCGAGGCCACCCGCAAGTCGTGGGACCTCGTCGCCCGCTACGTGAT
>JBMOGW010000117.1:0-10861 GCA_049318165.1 Ilumatobacteraceae bacterium | reverse complement strand
GTCACAGCGACGCCCCGATGTGCATGCAGTGCGGTGTGCAGATGAACCGGGCCGGCTCGTGCCACGCCTGCCCGAGCTGCGGCAGCACCAGCGGCTGCAGCTGACCCTGCGGGGTTTCTGGGGCTGATTCGTCCCAGTCGGCCTTCTGGGGCTGTTCTGTTTCGGAATCCGGAACGGAACAGCCCCAGTTCCGCGTCTCGGGGGCAGTGATCCGCGGCCGGGCGGACCAACCCGGCGAAAATGTCGCCGTCACAGGAGGAGGAATCATGCCCGTCACGACGTCCAACGACCTGGCGCGGATGCGCGACCACCTGTTCTTCGACGGCGAGGACGCCGCCCGGAAGCTGAGCCGTTTCTGGGTGCTGCTCCTGCTCGCGTCCGCCATCGCCGCGGCCGGCGTGGTGGGGGACTCCACGGCGACCGTGATCGGGGCGATGATCGTCGCGCCGCTGATGACGCCGATCATGGGTACGGTGCTGGCCATCACGACGGCCGACCGGGCGAACCTGGTGCGCAGCGTGTTGCTCGTCGTCGGGGGCGCGTGTGCCGCCATCGCCGTCGGCTATCTCATGGGGCTCCTCAGCCCGATCGCCGTCGTGGCGTCGACCAGTTCGCAGGTGGCGGGACGCGTCAACCCGCGTCTGATCGATCTCATCGCCGCGGTGGCCACCGGCGCCGTCGGGGCGTTCGCCCAGTGTCGCGACGACGTCTCCGACACGTTGCCCGGCGTCGCGATCGCCATCTCGCTGGTGCCGCCGCTCGCCGTCGTCGGCCTCACCCTCGAGGGTGGCGCGCCGAGCGAGTCGTGGGGCGCGCTGCTGCTGTTCCTCACCAACGTCGCCGCGATCCTGCTGACCGGCGTGATCGTGATGTCGCTGTTCAAGGTGCAGCACTTCGCACCGACCCGCGAGGAGTCCGGGTTCTCCAGGCGTGTCGCGGTGACCGTCGTCGTCGTGTTCGTGGTGCTGATCGCGGTGCCGCTCGTGGTGGCCTCCACCTCGCTGACGCGAGCCCGGCAGGACGAGGTGCGCATCGGGTCGGTGGCCACGGCATGGGCCGAACAGCACGACTGGTCCGTCATCTCCGTCGGACCCATCGGTCGGACCCTGACCGTGACGATCGCCGGCGCGCCACCGGCGCCCGACCCGAACGGGCTCCGCGACGCGATGGATGCCGCCGGCCTCGGCGGCCTCGACGTGAGCGTGCGCATGGTGCCGGTCGAGTCGGTCGACCTGCCTGCGGGCGGCTAGCGGGTCAGAGTGAGGCGTAGAGCGCGTCGATGAGCGTCCGGTTGCGGGTGCTCTGCCAACGGGGGATCACGTCGTTCATCACATAGCCGAACCCGAGCTGGGCGTCCGGGTCGCCGAAGCCCAGCGCGCCGCCGGTGCCGAAGTGACCGAACGAATGCGGGTTGGTGCCGAGCGGCCGTCGTTCGCTCGTCGGGACGAACCCCAACCCGACGGCGATGTCCTCGCCGAGCACCGGACACGGCCCGGCGGCCTGCACCGACGTGGCCTCCTGCAGCAGGGCGGGCGACAGCAGGCGGCCGGGCTCGACCAGCGCGCGGTAGATCCGCGCCAGGCCTGCGGCGGTGCTGTGGCAGTTGGTCGACGGCACCTGCGCGCTGCGCCATGCCGTGGTGTTCACCACGCCGTGTGACGAGTAGCCCGGCGGGTTGAAGTAGCCGAGCATCAGCATCCGCCCGGGACCCTCGAGCGTCGCCCAGTCCGGGTCGGGGATCGGCGAGCTGGGCGCCCAGCGCACGTCGGCGCACCGAGCCTGATCGGCGAGCGGGACACCCCACCACGTGTCGGCGCCCAGGGGTGCGGCCACCTCGCGCAGCAGGGCGCCCGGCATCCGCCCGGTCGCCCGGCGCGCCACCTCGCCCACCAGATGGCCGAACGTGTTCGTGTGGTACGTGATCCGCGACCCCGGCTCGAACCACGCCTCGGTCGCGGCGAGCGCCTCCGTCATCGTCGCCCAGTCCCACAGGTCGTCGTTGGTGAGCAGCCGGCTGATCGCCGGCACCCCCGCCTGGTGGGTGAGCGCGTGCCGCAACGTGGCGGCCTCCTTGCCGCCGGCGGCGAACTCCGGCCACCGACGAGCGATGGGTTCGTCGAGGTCCACCTCGCCGCGGTCCACCGCCTGCAGCGCCACCAGGGCGAGCAGCCCCTTACCGGCCGAGTACACGTTCACCAGGGTGTCGTGGTCCCATGGGACCGTGCGGGCGTCGTCCCGCCAGCCGCCCACGAGGTCGACGACGGTGCGGTCGCCGATGACGACGGTGCACGCTGCCCCGAGCTCGCCGCGCTCGCGGAAGTTGTCGACGAACGCGTCGCGCACCGCGGCGAAGGCCGGATCGCACCAGCCGCTGATCGGAAGGGCCGCCTCGCTCGGCATCGACGCAGCATCGCACACGGCGTGCATGGGCCACGGCTCGGCGACCCCGGTGACGTAGCGTGTGGACCATGCGGGGCGTCACCGCGGAAGAAGGCGACATCGACACCGCGACGCCACCGGATCACGACCACGACGCGAACGCTGCGCACGCGGCCGAGGTCGCGGCGGCAGCGGTGCCGCCGTCGCGCGGGCGCATGCTCGCCGTGCTCGCCGCCGGTGCGTTGGGGGCGCTGATCCCACAGACCTGGTTCCGTGCGGGCACGTTCATCGCCGCGGGCGACACCTTCCCCGAACTGCGCGGACTCGGCGGCATCACCCGCTTCTGGGGCACCGACATCACCGGTACGGGTTCCACCGGGTACCCCTCGTCGCGGCTGCTCGAACGAGGCATCGTGCAGCTCGTCGACTCGCTCGGTGGTGCACCCGAACTCGCGCAGCGGTTGTGGTTCACGGTGGTGCTCGCCGTGCTCGCCGCGTCGGTGGCCTGGATGGCCTCGGCGCTGGTGCGCCACCCTGCCGCCGTGTTCGTGGCGGGGACGCTGGGCGTCCTCAACCCTTTCGTGCTGGTGCGCGTGCCCAACGTGCAGCCGCTGATCGCGTTGGGTGCGATGGCGATCCTCATCGGCATCGTCGTCCGTCTCGGCAAGGAGCAGCACGTCACGCTCGTGGCGGCGCTGGCCCTCGCGGTGTGGGCCGCGCCGTTGGCTCGCACGCCACCGCTGCTGCTGTTGGTGGTGGTCGTGGGGACGGTGTCGTTCGGCGCGCTGCTGCTCGCCGGTGCGGTCGCGCCCGTGTTGCGGTTGTCGGCCGTGATCGTCGCCGGCTCGCTGTTCTGGGCGCTGCCGTTCGCGCTGCACCATCTGCTGGGCACGCCCGGCGTGCACCCGATCGTCGCCGACGGCCCCGAGGCGTTCCGTTGGGCGCAGGCCCACGGCGGCCCCACCAACGTGATCACGCTCGTCGCCTGGTGGTTGTGGGGCGAGCCGACCGGTGGCGCCGCGCTGGTGCGCCTGTCGAGCATGCCGTGGTCACTGCTGCGCTGGGCGCTGCCCGTCGCGGTGGTGGTGTCGCTTGCGCTCACCTGGCGGCGTCGTGGCAGCCAGGTGCTCGCGGTGGCGCTGTTCGTGTTGTTCGGCTTCGCCGTCGGCGCCAACGCGCCGTTCGGTCCGGTGAACGACTTCTTCCTCGACATGACGCACCTCGACGGCGTGTTCCGCGAGCCGATGACGAAGTTCGGTCTGCTGATGGTGCTGTGCTTCGCGTTGGCGGTGGCCTTCGGCGTCGAGGACGCGATGGAACGGTGGGCGGCACGCGCCGACCACCCGGAGGACACCCAGCCCCTGCCGTACCTCGTGGCGCTGTGTGTGATCGCGGTGGTGTTCGTGCACCCGCTGCTGACCGGCGAGGTGATCCCCGGCGAGCGCGAGACGCTGCCGTCCGCCCGCGTCACGCTCCCGGCGTCATGGACCGCCGCCGGCGAGGCGATCGACGCACTCCCGGGCGAGGCGGCCACGCTGGTGCTGCCGCTCAGCGATCGCTACCACCGTGGCACCACGTGGGGGTTCTACGGCATCGATGACCTCGTGTCCCGCGTGTCCGATCGACCGGCGTACGAACTGCTGCCGGCCGGCTACCAGGAGCCCGATGGCGCGTCGCCCGACCTGATGCGCCAGGCGGAGTCGGCGCTCGCCAACGGCGATGGGGGCGCGCTCTCCGGGGCGATGCGGGCGCTCGGTGCCCGTTACCTGGCCGTGCGCACCGATGTGTCCGCCGCGGTGGGGTCCGACCACACGTTCCTCGACGGGGCGCACCTCCTCGCCGCGGCGCAGCGTCTCGGTCTGCAGTCGGTGGGCTCGTTCGAACACGTGCAGCTGTTCGAGGTGCCGCCCGCGGCACGCTTCGCTGCTGCGAGCGGTTCGGTGGCCGTCATCTCCAGCACGCCGCAGACGCAGACCGAGGCCGTCGCCGTGGCCGCCGCGTCGGCAACGGATGGCAGCGTGGTGACCGATGACGGCCCGCTCGGCGCTGCCTGGGTACCCACCCCGACGGAGGAGGTGCTGGCCGTGAACCTGCCCGCCGGCGAGTACCGGGCGAGGGCGATCAGCCGCGGCCCGTCGCTGTGGGCGGCCACCGTCACCGATCGGTCGGTGCGCCTGGTCCCGTCCGACACCGCGTCGGTGGGTGGCGTGTCACTGCTCGACGACGTGGCGATCGATCTGGATGCACCGCGCCGACCGTTCGCGCTGCTCGTCGGCAACGATCCGTCGGCAGCAGCCGAGCGGTCGCTGGTGCCGCTCGACGCCGGGGCGGACGGTGTCACCGAGGTGCAGCTCGCCTCCGGAGCGCCCGTCTCGCTGCTCACCGAAGCGCCGTCGACCGTCGACTTCACGGGTGCCGTGGCACGAGGGTGCGGCCGCATGGCGGACGATCTGCCACGCGCCGACGCCTCGGACGCCGACGTGGAGGCGGACGGGACCTCGATCACCATCTCGACTCGCCGCGCGTCCGCCTGCCTCACCGAGACCGTGCGTGTACCCACGCCGCTCGAGGGCCACCGCCGTTGGGTGCTCTCGTTCACCGTCACCGCCGACGAGCCCGCTGCCGTGCGCGTCTGCATGCACTCGTCCGCGTTGGGCGGATGCCTGCCCGGGTCCTCCGTCGCCGTCGACCGCCGCTCCACGACGGTGCGGCAACTGGTCGACAGCACCGACGAACTCGGCGACGTGCAGTTGGTGCTCGGCTACGCGCCCTCGGGCCCCACGACGGCGGCGGAAGGAGTGGAGTTCACCGACATCGCGCTCTCGCCGCTGCAAGAGGCGGGCAGCCCCGTGACCGTGCCGCGCCCGATGCGCGACTCGACTGCCGTCACCGCGGCACAGGGCCGCAACACGGTGATCGACTCGACCAGCACCGTGGGCGAGCTGCTCGGCGCCTTCGGCGACCGGGTGGTCGACTGCGATCGCTACGACGACGGGCCGGCGGTGCTGCACCTCGACCGCAGCGACGAGGACGGGTCGTTGCGCCTTTCCGCGAATCGCCACAGTGCCTGCGTCGCGGCGCCGATCGCGGCTCCGGCCGGGGTGCGCGACGTGGCGCTGTCGTTCGAGTACCAGACGGGCGACGAGCACACCGCCCGAGTGGCGCTGATGGACGCGTCCACCGGTGAAGTGCTCGATTCCCGTCGGCTTCCCGCATCGACGTTCTGGACCGGGCGCGAGCTGCGCTTCGTCCTGCCCCCGGCGCCGGTGGGTCGTGACGAGACGTTGCAGTTGGTGCTGGCGGCGGACGGGCCGCGTGCCGGTGAGCGATCGCGCACCGTCGACGTCGCGTATCGGCGGGTGCGGATGCTGCCGACGCAACCGTTCGCCTACGCCGTACTACCGCTCACCGACCCGGTGGCCGCCGAGGGCACGGTCGTGGTCGGCATCGACGACCGGTTCGTGTCCGTCCGCGGCGATGGGGAAGTGCTCCTGACATTCCGCCAGGCGTTCGACGACGGCTGGCAACTGGAAGGCTTGCCCGCCGGCGCGACCGCCACGCATGAACGTGTGGACGGGTGGGCCAACGGATGGCGGATCGACGGTCTCGACGGCCGTGCCGCCGTGCTGGAGGTCCGGTTCCGGCTGCAGTGGTGGGTGGACTTCGCCGTGTGGACCGCACCCGTCGTCTGGCTGCTCGTGGCGCTCTGTACCGAGTGGGGACGGGGGCGTCGTCGTGCTGTCAGAGCAGCGGCCGAACTAGGGTCCGCGGCATGAGCGACGCGACAGTGCGGGTGGAACGGATGGACGCGGTCACGGTGGTGCACCTCGACGACGGCAAGGCCAACGCGCTGTCGGCAGCGGTCATCGCCGAGGTGTCGGCGGCGATCGCCGAGGCCGAATCGGACCCTTCCGTCGGCGCGGTCGTGCTGCACGGCCGGCCGGGCAAGTTCTGCGCCGGCTTCGACCTCAACGTGATGCGTTCGGGCGACGGTGCGGCAGTCCTGTCGCTCGTCAGTGACGGCGGCGAACTGGTGCACCGGCTGTACGGCTCGTCGGTGCCCGTGGTGGCCGCCTGCACCGGCCATGCACTTGCCGCGGGCGCGTTGCTGCTGCTCGGCTGCGACGTGCGTGTGGGCGCCGACGTGGACTGCAAGATCGGCCTCAACGAGGTCGCCATCGGCATGGTGCTGCCGAACTGGGCGCTGACGATCGCCGTCGAGCGGCTCAGCCGCCGCCATCTGCAGCGGGCCGTCGCCAACGCGGTCGTCACCGGTGCCGCGGGCGCGGTCGACGCCGGCTACCTCGACGAGGTGGTGGCAGAGGATGCCGTGCTCGACACGGCCATCGCCAGAGCGCGTGAACTGGCGACGCTGTCGGCCCCGGCGTACGCGGGCACGGTGCGTGCCCTGCGCGGTGGGGTGCTCGCCACGATGGCGGCGCAGATCGCCAAGGATCGCGAGTTCGGGGCGTCGATCGTCGCCTGACGTCCGGTGATGGGCCTGGCGCCCCCGGTTTGGCAACCTGGCGCGATGGAACACTTCGCTGGACGCATCGCCGTCCTCACCGGTGGCGGCACGGGCATGGGTCGTGAGTTGGCCCGTCAGCTGACGAAGGAGGGTTGCCACGTCGCGATGTGCGACGTGAGCGACGAGAACATGGCCGAGACGAGGGACCTGTGCCTCGCCGAGGCGCCCGAGGGCACGCGGGTGACGACGTTCGTCGCCGACGTGTCGGACGAGGCCGCGCTGCTGGCGTGGCGCGATCAGATCGTCGCCGACTTCGCCACCGATCACGTGCACCTGCTGTTCAACAACGCGGGCATCGGTGGTGGTGGCAGCTTCGTCAGCGACACCCGGTCCGAGTGGGAGACCACGTTCAACGTCTGCTGGGGTGGCGTGTACCTCGGCTGCCGCACGTTCATGCCGCTGCTCGTCGCCGCACCCGAGGCGCACGTGATCAACACCGCCAGCGTCAACGGCTTCTGGGCGTCGCTCGGTCCCGGCATCCCGCACACGGCGTACAGCGCCGCGAAGTTCGCCGTGAAGGGTTTCACGGAAGCGCTGATCACCGACCTGCGCATCAATGCGCCGCACGTGAAGTGCAGCGTGGTGATGCCCGGCCACATCGGCACGTCGATCGCGATCAACTCCGGCAAGTTCTTCGGCCGCGATCCGAAGAGCCTCACCCCCGAGCAGTTGCAGACGCTGCGCGACCGCATGGCCAAGCGCGGCATCGACCTCAGCGCCGCCAGCGACGAGGACCTGCGCGTCGGCATGCAGATGCAGGCCGAGTCGTTCCGCGACAATGCGCCCACCACGGCCGCGCAGGCGGCGACGGTGATCCTCGATGGGGTGCGTGCCGAGCGCTGGCGGATCCTCGTCGGCGACGACGCGGTGAGCCTCGACGAGCTGGTTCGCGAGCTGCCGGAGATGGCGTACGGCGACGAGTTCCTGCCCCACCTGAAGGCCCGCGGGCTGTTCTCGTTCGCCACGGCGAGCCTCGACGACGAGAGGGACTAGGTCCCTGGGGAAGTGACCAACGCCCCAGGTCATCGGCCATGGCCGGGCGTACTGTGAGGGTAGGCGAAGGGCAACGGAGCCCTCCGGGAAAGAAGCTCACCATGTCGTATCAGCACGCTGTCGTGTGGCTCGACCACCTCCGGGCGGTCGTGATCGACTTCTCCATCGACCAGGAGCACGTCCACGTCATCGCCAGTGGCACCGAGCAGCGCCAGGTGCACCGCAAGGCCGGGACGATCGGCTCGGGCAAGGCGAGCGAGGACCGTGAGTTCTTCGACGGGATCGTGGAGGCGATCGGTGACGCACGGGAGATCCTGATCGTGGGCCCGGGCCAGGCCAAGACCCACTTCACGAAGGACCTCGAGCACCGTCACCCGAAGGTGGCGGAACTGGTGGTGGGCGTCGAGACCGCCGACCACCCGACCGTCGACCAGCTGCTCGCACATGCCCGCAAGTACTTCAGGCGGGTGGACCAGCTGCGCGGGGTCGCACCGCTCGACTCGTGAGCGACCGCCCCACCGCAGGCGTGTGACACTGGGGGCGTGGAGTACGCCCAGGTCGTCGACGCCTCGCGCCGCATCGCGGCCACGTCGAAGCGCTCGGAGAAGGTGGCCGTTGCGGCGGATCTCCTGCGCACCACCCCGGTCGACGAGGTTGCCGTCACGGTCGGCCTCCTCGTCGGCGAACCGCGCCAGGGTCGGGTGGGTGTCGGTTGGGCGGCGCTGCGCGACGCGCGCGTGCCGCCGGCCGACGCGCCGTCGGTGACGGTCGCCGAACTCGATCGAACGATCGACGTCATCGGCCACACCTCCGGTGCCGGCTCGCAGCGTGCACGGGAGGAACTGCTCGGCGGGCTGCTCGGGCGGATGACCGCGGACGAACAGCGCCACCTGGTGCGGTTGTTCTCCGGCGAGATGCGCCAGGGCGCGAACGAGGGCGTGGTGACCGACGCCGTGGCGAAGGCGGCCGGTGTGCCGACCGCCACGTTCCGGCGCGCCGTGATGTTGCTGGGTGACCTGGGCGAGGCGGCTCGGCGGGCGTTGGCGGGGGAGTCGCTCGACGTCGGGTTGACGCCCGGGGTCGGGGTGCAGCCGATGCTCGCCGGTACGGCGACGAGCGTCGCCGACGCGTTGGCGCTCACCGGCCCGGCGAGCGTGGAGTGGAAGCTCGACGGCGCCCGGGTGCAACTGCACCGCGTCGGCGACGACGTTCGGGTGCTGACGCGCAGCCTGCGCGACATCACGGCCGCCGTGCCGGAGTTGGCGGATGCCGTGAGGGGACTGCCCGTCGACCGGGTCGTGCTGGATGGCGAAGCGCTCGGGCTGGACGAGGACGGCGGCCCACTGCCGTTCCAGGACTCGATGAGCGGACGGGCGGTGCTGCGCCCGTTCTTCTTCGACGTGCTGCACCTCGACGGCACGTCGCTGATCGACGAGCCGTTGCACGTGCGCAAGGCGGCACTCGCCGCCGCGCTGCCCGAATCGCTGCGCCTGCCGACGCTCGACACGACCGACCCGGTGGCGGCCGAGGCCTTCGCTCGTGCTGCGCTCGAGGCAGGGCACGAGGGCGTGATGGTGAAGTCGCTCGACTCGCCGTACCAGGCAGGTCGTCGCGGGGCGGCGTGGCGCAAGGTGAAGCCGGTGCACACGCTCGATCTGGTGGTGTTGGCGGCCGAATGGGGTCACGGCCGGCGAACCGGGTGGCTGAGCAACCTGCACCTCGGCGCGCGTGGGCCGGAGGGCACGTTCGTGATGGTCGGCAAGACGTTCAAAGGGCTCACGGACGACCTGCTGCGGTGGCAGACGGAGGCGCTCACGGCGCTCGCGCTCGGCGACGCCGAGCACGGCTACATCCAGCACGTCCGACCGGAGTTGGTGGTGGAGATCGGACTCGACGGCGTGCAGCGCAGCAGCCGGTACCCGGGCGGCGTGGCGCTGCGGTTCGCACGCGTCCGCCGTTACCGCCCCGACAAGTCGCCCACCGACGCGGACAGCATCGAGCGCGTGGCATCGATGCTGCCCGGTCGGGGTTGATCAGCCGATGCGCACCGACAGCGAGCGGTGCGCCATGGCGTCCACGAACAAACCACCCGCCTGATCCAGCATCTCCAGGTACGCCGGGTCGGCGTTGATCTTGTCGTTGGCTGCGTCCGCCGCTGCGGCGTCGGCGGACACGCCGATCCAGGTGAACTGGCCGAATGCGCCGAAGGCGTCGGCCATGAACGAGATCGGCTCACCCGTGATCTTCTCGACGTGTGCGCTGACGGCCAGCCCCCATTCGGCGGCCTTGGCGAGCTTGCCGCCGGCGGCGACGGCCACCGTCACCGTGGCGATCGAGCCGATGGCCGGCGAGTCGCCCGCCCGCGGCGGTGTCAACGGCGAACGCAGCGTGGCGACGTGGGGCCCGGTCGAGAACGCGGCACCGTCGGTCACCATGGCGGCATAGGCGGCATCGCCACCCAGCGGGTCGAACACGGACATGCCGGCGAGCGACTCGACCTGTGCGGACCACGTGACGGAGCCGACCGGCGAGCCGAACTCGCCGGCCCAGACAGCGATCGGTGTGGAGCACGTCGCAGTGACGTGTGCCCCGATCCGAACGGCCCATTGCTGGGCTGCCGCAGGGTCGCCGCCGAGGACGGCTTGGCGCGTGAACAAGTACATGGGGTTGTCCCCCTCTCGATGTGTCCGGAACCGATGGACAGGCCACCATCGCGCCGAACCCGCAGCATGTCGATGGATCGAGGCAGGAAGGTCGCGCGCATCTCCAACTGGTATGTGCCCACCTGCCCCATCTGGACTGGATGTCCTACGCCCGTACCGGGGCCGGTCCCGCGACGAGGACGCATGTCGGCTTTCCCTGCGGGTAGGGTCGCGAGCCGTCATGGCAACACTGCGCTTCAGCTTCGGCACGATGGGCTCGGGCAAGAGCACGATGGCGTTGCAGATCCATCACAACCTG